>CAYMTN010000085.1:0-20010 GCA_964393335.1 uncultured Anaerolineaceae bacterium | reverse complement strand
CGTCCGGTTCCCAACAAGCCCTGTCCTTGATCGGGGCTTTGTTGATCAATCCGGGCGATCATGTGCTGGTGGAGCAGCCGACCTACCTGGGCGCGGTCCAGGCGTTCAAGATCTTCCAGGCGGAATTTGTGGGCGTGCCGACGGATGCGGACGGCATCTGCGTGGACGAGGTGCCTGCCGCGCTGCGTCATGGCCCGAAGTTCATGTACATCCTGCCGAATTTCCAGAACCCGGCAGGTGTCACTATCAACGAGGCCCGGCGCATTGCGTTGGTTCGCATCGCGCAGACGCACGGCGTGCCGCTGGTCGAGGACGATCCCTACGGCGCACTGCGGTTTGAAGGCGAGCACATCCGCCCGCTGGTCGTCATCGATTCCGAGATGGCCGCAACCAACGGGCCGTGTTACACCGGCAACGTGATCTACCTGAGCACCTTCTCAAAGACACTCGCCCCCGGCCTGCGCGTCGCATGGGTCGTGGCCTCGCCTGACGTGATCTCCAAACTGGTCCAGATCAAACAGGGCGTGGACCTGCACACCAGTACCTTTAACCAGATGGTGATCTATGAGGTTGCCAAAGATGGCTTCATCGATGACCACGTGCGCACGCTGCGTGACGTGTATCGTAAACGGCGGGATGCCATGCTTGGCGCGCTGGATCGGTATATGCCGCCCGAAGTGAGTTGGACTCAGCCCCAGGGTGGGTTATTCCTGTGGGCGCACTTTCCCGACTCGATCAACGTGCGGGACCTGTTTGACGAAGCAGTGCGGCGTGACGTGGCCTTTGTGCCCGGCGAAGCATTTTACACCATCCCGAACCCGCCCCCGCGTGCGCGCCTGAACTTCTCATGTATGAACGAAGATCAGATCGTCGAAGGCATCCGGCGGCTGAGCGCGGCGGTCGAAGAGATGCTGCACCAGGCGAACCCGGTGATCGTCCCATGAAGCGGAGTTTTTGAGTTGATGGATTGGCTAGGTTTATACGAACCCAAAAAAGTCACGGCTGACGAAGCGGTCAGCGTGTTGAAGTCCGGTTATCGCATTTTCGTAACCGGCAACTGCTCGGTGCCGCAAACGGTGATGGAGGCGCTCAACGTCCGCGCCCAGGAACTGAAAAATTTGCGGCTGATCCAGGTGTTGACCATCGGCAAGGCCGATTACGTCAAGCCGGAGTTGGTCCCGCACATCCGCGTGAACTCGCTGTTCATCAGCGCCAACATCCGGGACGCGGTCAACGATGGGCGTGCCGACTTCACGCCGGTGTTTCTCTCCGAGATTCCCCGGCTGTTCAAGACAGGCCGCCTGCCGTTGGACGTGGCGTTGATCCAGGTATCGCCGCCGGACAAAAACGGGTACTGCTCGTATGGCGTCGAGGTGGGCGTCACGAAGACCGCCGCCGAAAGCGCCAAGATCGTGATCGCGGAAATCAACCCGCACATGCCGCGCACGCTGGGCGACAGCTTCATTCACGTCTCGAAGATCGACTACGTGGTCGAGGTCGATTACGCGCTGCCCGAAGTGCAGATGGCGATCTCGTCGCCGGAGCAAGAAGCGATTGCCAACCACATCGCCGCGATCATCCCCGATGGCGCAACGCTGCAAATGGGCATCGGCGGCATTCCCGACGCCGTACTGAAAAAACTGAACAACCACCAGCATCTCGGCGTGCATACCGAGTTGTTTTCGGATGGCGTGGTGGACCTGGTGGAAGCGGGCGTGATCACCAACGAGCGTAAGACGTTCCACCCCGGCAAGATCATCGCCGGATTCGTGTTGGGCACGCAACGCCTGTACGACTTCGTGGACGATAACCCGATTGTCGAGCTGCACCCCACCGAGTACATCAACGATCCGTTCAACATCGCGCGTAATGACCGCATGGTGTCGATCAATTCCGCGATCCAGATCGATCTGACCGGGCAGGTGTGCGCGGATAGCATGGGCACGCGGTTGTACTCCGGCGTTGGCGGACAGGTGGACTTCGTGCGCGGTGCGGCCCGCAGCAACGGCGGTATGCCGATCATCGCGCTGTTGAGCACGGCTAAAGACGGGCAGATCAGCCGCATCGTGCCGACGCTGACGCCCGGCTCCGGCGTGATCACGACGCGCAACGACGTGCACTACGTCGCCACCGAGTATGGCGTCGCGGACCTGTTCGGACGCACGATCCGGGATCGCGCTCGCCAGTTGGTCGAGATCGCGCATCCCAGTTTCCGCGCGGAGCTGGCCGAGGCCGCCGAAAAACTGTATCACGTATCGAATGTTGCTGTTCCCGAATGACCAACACGCCAGTCGTAGTGGAAGGTAAGGAGAAAAGTTTTATGGCGAAGGGACGGATCGAGATCAACGAGGAGAACTGCAAGGGCTGCACGTTATGCCAGATTGCGTGCCCGCAGCATGTGATCGAGATGTCCGTTGATCACGTCAATGTGAAGGGATACTACCCGGCCATGCTGGTTGATCCCGGCGAAAAATGTACCGGCTGCGCGCTGTGTGCGGTGGCCTGTCCCGATGTATGTATTACTGTTTACCGGCAGGTGCCATCCAAAGCCCGGCGCGTGGCAGCGACGGCCTGATGGGATGGAGGAGAACCAAAACAGATGGCTGTAGAATTATTAAAAGGTAATGTTGCTTTGGCAGAAGCCGCGATCCGGGCCGGAGTCGAAGCGTATTTCGGCTACCCGATCACGCCTCAAACGGAACTGCTCGAACACATGGCGAAGCGCATGCCGGAGCTTGGACGTGCGTTTATCCAGGCGGAAAGTGAAGTCGCGTCGATCAACATGGTCTACGGCGCGGCCTGCACCGGCGCGCGCGCCATGACCTCGTCATCCAGCCCCGGTATCAGCCTGATGCAAGAGGGTTTTTCGTATATCGCCTGCTCTGAAGTGCCGTGCGTGGTGGTGGACGTGATGCGCGGCGGGCCGGGTCTGGGCAATATCCAGCCCTCTCAGGCGGATTATTTCCAGGTCACGCGGTCTGCCGGGCATGGCGATTACCACGCCATCGTGCTCGCACCCGCCTCAGTGCAAGAAGCCATCGACTTGATGCAGCTCGCTTTTGACCTGGCCGATCAGTACCGGCATCTGGTGTTTGTCGTGGCGGATGGTTTGATCGGGCAGATGATGGAACCGGCGGAACTGCCGCCCATGCGCCCGCTGCGCAAAGAGCGCCCCGACTGGGCGCTGACCGGCGCAGTGGATCGCGACCCAAACATCATCACGTCATTGGAACTCAACGCGCCCGGCCTGGAAGCCGTCAACGACCGTTTGCAGGCCAAGCTGGCCGAGATCAAGGAGCACGAACAGCGCTCAACCGAGATGTTGACCGGGGATGCCAGGCTGGTCGTCGTCGGCTATGGCACGGCGGGACGCATCGCGCAGACAGCGGTCAAACAAGCCCGCAGCGAAGGTATAAAGGTCGGCCTGCTGCGCCCGATCTCGTTGTGGCCGTTCCCCGAAAAACGGCTGTCTGCCCTGGCCGATCAAGTCGATGCATTCCTGGTGATCGAGATGAATGCCGGGCAAATGCTCGACGATGTCCGGCTCAGCGCCGGGGGTCAGGTGCCGGTCGAGTTTTACGGGCGGACAGGCGGCGTTGTGCCGGTCCCGGAGGAGATTTATCACGCGATTAGCACGCTCCACGAAAAGCTCACGGGATAGGGAGAAAGTTTGATGGTAGCTGCAGAAACATTGGCAGAGGAACAAATCGTATACGAGCGGCCCGCATCGCTGCGCGACGTGGCGACCCATTACTGCCCCGGCTGCACGCACGGCATCGCGCACCGGCTGGTGGCCGAAGTGCTCGACGAGTTGGGTGTCCGCGAGCGCACGATCGGCGTGTCGCCGGTTGGCTGCGCGGTGCTCGCTTATAAATACTTCAATACCGACGGAGCCGAGGCCGCGCACGGACGCGCGCCCGCAATGGCAACCGGGATCAAACGTGTCATGCCGAATCATATTGTCTTCACCTATCAAGGTGACGGTGATCTGGCGGCGATTGGCATTGCCGAGATCATTCACGTTGCCATGCGCGGCGAAAAGATCACCACCATTTTCATCAACAACGCCATATACGGCATGACGGGTGGCCAGATGGCTCCTACCAGCCTGCCCGGCCAGGTGACCAAGTCATCGCCCACCGGGCGTGATGTCGAACTGACCGGCTTCCCCGTGCGCATGGCCGAAATGCTGGCCGGGATGCCCGGCGCAGTGTATGTGGCACGCCGCTCGCTGCACAATGTCAAAGAGATCAACAAGGCGAAACAGGCGATCCGGGTGGCGTTCCAGGCGCAGTTGGACGGGCTTGGCTTTTCGATGGTCGAGCTGCTTTCCGCCTGCCCGACCAACTGGGGCATGTCCGCACCGGAAGCGATGGCATGGGTCGAACAGCACATGGTGCCTTACTACCCGCTGGGTGATTTTAAGGTGGCCGACAGCGTCCAGCCGTTGTTAAAGAGGCGATAGGATTAACCATGCACGAAGAGATCATTTTTGCCGGTTTTGGCGGGCAAGGTGTGCTTTTTGCCGGGCAGCTTCTCGCCTATACCGCGCTCGAAGAAGGCAAACACGTTACGTGGATTCCATCCTACGGGCCGGAGATGCGCGGCGGTACGGCGAACTGCACCGTCGTCGTCAGCGATGACCCGATCGGGTCGCCGGTCTGCAAACATCCGAGCATCGCCGTCGTGTTCAACAACCCGTCGCTGGAGAAATACGAATCCGTTGTCAGCGGCGGCGGGCTGTTGGTCGTCAACGAGTCGCTGATCGTCACGCATCCCACGCGCGACGACCTGGAAACCGTGCTGATCCCGGCGACAGCGATCGCGTCGGAGTTGGGGCTGGTGCGCGTGACGAACATGGTGCTGCTGGGTGCGCTGTTGGCGCGCAGGCCGTTGGTGGCGATGGAGACGGTCCAGCATGTGTTACAGCAGAAGCTGGGCCAACGCAAAGCCCACCTGCACGACGTCAACATCACCGCGCTGGAGCGCGGCGCGGCGCTGGGGTCGGTGCAGCACGAAACAGCTTAATCTCCCTTCAGGGTTTCCCTTGCGTATCGAGGAGTCCGCCCGCCCGATCCCCCCGATCGGACGGGCGGCAGAGTCTGGTATAATAGCCGCCTCGTGTGGTGGATTTGTATTGGAAGAGAACTCATGACTGAACGGCCCACCTTTCAAGGTTTTGTCTGCCCGCTGCCGCTGCGGGATTATCCGCAGATCGTGTTGGGGCACGGCAGCGGCGGGCGTTTATCCGCCGACCTGATCCAACACCTGTTTGTCCCACTGTTTGATAACCCGGCGTTGTCGGGTTTGAACGACCAGGCCGTGCTGGCGATCGACGGCGTGCGGCTGGCGTTCACCACCGATTCGTTTGTGGTCAAACCGCTGTTTTTCCCCGGTGGTGATATCGGCAGCCTGGCCGTACATGGCACCGTCAATGACCTGGCGGTGAGCGGCGCGCTGCCGTTGTTCCTTTCGGCTGGATTCATCCTCGAAGAGGGGCTGGCGATGGATGACCTGGGGCGCATTACGACCTCGATGGCGAACGCGTGCCAGGCAGCGGGCGTGCAGCTCGTGACCGGCGACACTAAGGTCGTCGATAAAGGCAGCGGCGATGGTGTGTTCATCAACACGGCAGGAATCGGGTTGGTGCCGCCCGGCGTGACCATCAGCGCCGATCGCGCGCGTCCCGGTGATGCGATCATCGTCAGCGGCACGGTAGGCGATCACGGCATGGCGATCATGTCAGTGCGCGAGGGCCTGACGTTTGAAACCGAACTGGTCAGCGACAGCGCCGCGCTGCATACCCTGATCGCAGCCATGCTGGACGTGACACACGATATTCACTGCTTGCGGGATGCCACACGCGGCGGAGTCGCAGCCGTGCTCAACGAACTCGCGGAACGCTCGCATGTGGGGTTCTCGCTGGAGGAATCCGCGATCCCGGTGCGCCCGGCGGTGATGGCCGCCTGCGAGATGTTGGGCATGGACCCGCTATACGTGGCCAATGAGGGGAAGCTGGTAGCCCTTGTGCCGGTAGAATACGCCGATGCCATACTCGACGCCATGCACCAGCACCCGCTGGGGGTCGATGCCGCGCTGATCGGGCACGCAGTCGACGAACACCCCGGCATGGTGGTCGCGCGGACGGCTATCGGAGGGCGGCGCGTGGTGGATATGCCGTTAGGCGAAATCCTGCCGCGTATCTGTTAAAGGTCGGGGGCGCCATCGGCTAGGGGCAGCTTGACGGTAACCTGGGTCCCGCGCCCTTCTACCGAGCGAATGTCCAGTTGACCGCCGTGTACTTCGATGATACGCCGTGCGAGGGGCAGCCCCAGGCCCATCCCCTGCTGCTCCCGCACCTGCCGGTTGATCTGCGAGAATTCGCGCATAGCCTGCTCAATATCGGCTTCGGGAATGCCCGGCCCGCGATCGGTGATGCTGATCAACACGTCATCACCGGACAGCCACTGGGTGACGACTACCTCGTCGCCGGACTGCGAAAAACTGAGCGCGTTCGACAGTATTTCGGCCAGGGCATGCTTGAGCGCGCTCGGATCGCAGCGCACGACGGTATCTTCGTCGCGTTCGTCTACGCGGACGCTGACGTTCTCGTTACGGGGCGCAAACCGCCGGGCGAGATTGGTCGCCGCGATCAACGTCTCCGATGTGTGCAGCAGCATGCCGTGTTCTTGCACGATCTTGGATGTCAGCATGCCGCTTTCAAGCTGGGTGAGCAGCACCATCTGTTCCACCAGGTGATTGAGCCGGTTGCTGCCGCGCCCAATATAGTCGAGCAGTTCCTGAATCTGGTAGGGCGAAAGCTGGTTCAACTGTCGCGAGATGATGTCGAGCGCCATGTCAATCGATACTAGCGGGGTACGCAGCTCGTGGGATACCATCTGCACGAGCTGCTGTTTGGCATCTTCGAGTTTGGCTTCAAGGCTTTTTGTGGAAATATCCTGCCGTTCCAGCCGTGCTGTGATGGCTGCGATCAGTTCCGCCGCCGAAAACGGCTTGGTGAGATAATCGTCTGCACCCAGTTCCATGCCATGCCGCATGAACGAACGCGCCGTGCGCGCCGTGAGAAAGATAAACGGGACCGACGCGATCTCTGGAATCTGGCGCACGGCATTTAACACGCCGTATCCGTCCAGGTCCGGCATGGCAATATCGCAGATAATCAGGTCCGGCAGGTGGTCCTGTGCGGCCTGCAACCCGACGACGCCGTTTTCCGCGCCGATGACGTCAAAGCCTTCGAACCCCAACAACTCTACGATATTTTCGCGTACTGATTCTTCATCCTCAACTACGAGAATCTTCGTCACTGGGTGATCCCCCTTGCTCACTGATTGGGATTGTAATGGTGAATGTGGATCCAACGCCTTCTGCGCTTTCCACCTCAATCAACCCGTGATGCAAGTCTACAGCACGTTTGGTGATGGCAAGCCCAAGACCTGTACCCTGGATCGTATCGACGTTATGCGCGCGGTGAAACGGCTCGAACAGGTGCTCCCGGTCTCTGGCGGGAATGCCGATCCCCTGATCTTCAACCCGGATTACCAGATTATCACCAGCACACTGGACGCTGAATGCCACACTGCCGCCTTCCGGCGAGTATTTGATGGCATTCGTCAGCAGGTTGTTCAGGATATGGCGTGTCATCATTTTATCCAGGGTGACGACGCCACACTCCAAAGTCACGTCAAACACGAGATTCGGCGGCGCACCAAGCCGGGCCTGCTCCAGAATTTCCTGCGCGAGCGGCTTCAGATCAAAGGTCGTCAGGTCAAGCTGCAACTGCTCGGCGTCGGCTTTGCCATAAAGCAGCACATCATCTAGCAGTTGGGTCATATGTTGCGCGGCTATCTGGATTTTTTCAAAATGCCGCTTTTTTTGTTCGGCCTGCATCCGCTCAATGTAATTTTCCAGGATTTCGGTTGATGACACAATGGTCGTCAACGGTGTGCGGAATTCGTGGGAAGCCATCGACACAAACCGTGTTTTGAGGTCGCTCAACTCGCGCTCGCGGTCCAACGCTCTGCGCAGTTCCTCTTCGGCACGTTTGCGCTCGGTAATATCGACCACATAGACCAGCAAGCGCGACCAGTCTTCTTCGTATCCGGGGACCAGCGACACGCCGACGACGGTGTGGATTATTTGACCGGTGGTGGTGCGATCGAGCTGTTCGTGTTCGAAGCGTGTAGCGCCGCTGGCGAGCATCACCAGTTCCTCGCGGAAATGCTCAAAACCATCCGTATTTACCACGTCCCTCAGGTTCTGGTAAAACTGGTCCTGGCTGTCGATCTGGAACAGCGTGAGGGTAGCCTGGTTAATCTGGAGCACGCGCGCCTGGGATGCGCAGTAGCGCACGGCTCTGGGATGTTGTTTGAAATATGTGTCAAAATCCGTAACGCCCATCGCACGCAGCCGGTCGATGTAGCGCTTCACTTCGGAGAAATCCTCTTCCCACAGCGAGATCGGCGCGTACTCAAACAGGCTGCGATAGCGCTCTTCGCTTTCGTGCAGCGCGATTTCGGCGCGTTTGCGTTCCGTGATGTCGCGCAGATGGCACACGATGCCGCCGCGCTGCCCTGCCGATACCCGGATCAAGGAGAGCGCGACTTCGGCGTCAAACGAGGATTGATCCTCCCGCCGAGCGACGATTTCAAGCTGCTGGATCGTGCCGTTGTGCACCACGTCGTGAATCGCCTGTTCGAGTCTGTCCGCCGACTCCAGGTGGGCGATGCTGGTCAACGGTTGGTGGAATAAGTCGTCCACATCGTAACCAAACAGCCGATCAAAGGTCAGGTTGGTTTGTGAGATCGCACCGTCGGCGCGCGCCAGCAGGATCGCGTCACTGCTGTTGTTTAGTATAGCTTCCACCCGGCTGCGGGTACGGTCCAGTTCGGCAGTGCGTTCCTGGACACGCTCTTGCAGCTCGGCATTGTGGTGCTGGACCTGTTCGCGCAGCCGGATATGCGAGATGACAATCGTCAGTTGGTCGGCAAATTGGGTGGCGATCACGCGGTGGGCGATGCCCAATCCTTTTGCCATATCCGACCCTAGGCTCAACTCACCGATCAACTCGTCTTCGACGATCAGCGGCGTGGTCAGGTAGGCATGCACACCTTCAGCGACCAGCCGTTGTTGGATCGGATTAGGATCGGGGAGTGCGGCCAAGTCGTCTATCATGATCTGTCTGCCGCGATGCAGGTCTGCCGGCAGCCTTAATTCGTCCAACGGAATGCGGCTGCCGGCGATCAACGTGGTTTCACCGTAATCGCTGACTGCGACGGCCAGCGCGTCGTTTTGCTCGAAGTCGAACAGGGTGATGTTGGCACTGCGGCAGGGCACCAACTGGCAGAAACCCGGCAGCGCAGCGACGGCGATCTCATCCGTTGCCAGCCCGGCCAGCACGCCTTGATCCAGGCGGTGAAGTATATCGAGGCGTTTGGCATAATGCGCGAGCGCGTCTTCGGTGCGTTTGCGTTCCGTGACGTCGCGCCCGATGCCGATCAACCCCGTGATCTGCCCATCCGCGTTACGCAGCGGCACTTTAGTCACCAGCACGTGAACCTGATTGCCTTTGGGGTCGGTTACCGTGTGTTCCAGGTTGAACAGCGCCTTGCCGGACTGCGTAACCGCCTTGTCGATGTTCTCAAACGTTTCGGCCAGCCCCGGTGGATAAAAGTCGGCGGATGTTTTGCCCAATATTTCACCCAACGAATCTTTTCCCAACAGCTTGATTCCGGCTGCGTTGTAGAGCAAAAACCGGCCTTGCATGTCTTTCACAAAAATGTAATCGGGCAGGTGATCGATCACCGTGCGCAGCATGTTGCGTTCGTAGGCGAGCGCATCTTCGGTCTGTTTGCGGTCGGTGATGTCGCGGAAGGTGACAACCGCCCCGACCATTGCCCCGTGTTCGACCATTGGCGTACACGTGTAATCCACCGGAAACCCGGTGCCATCTTTGCGCCAGAAAAGCTCGTTTTTGATGCTGCGCGAAAGACCATCGCGCGGGGTAACGATCGCCGGGCAGTCCTCCGCCGGGTAGGGCGCGCCATCTGCTCTGGAGTGGTGACACAGATCGTGAAATTTCCGCCCGGTGAGTTCACCGGCGCTGTAGCCCAACATGGCCGCCCCGGCAGGATTGATGAACAGGGTGTTGCCTGTGGTATCGACGCCGCAAATACCTTCCCCGGCAGCTTCCAAAATCAGGGCATTCTGGTGGCGAAGGCGGGCCATCGCTTCGGCGGCCTGCTTTTCCCTGGTCATGTCCCGGATGATCGATAGGAATAACACGCGGTCCCCATCGGTGAGCGGGATCAACATGACTTCGGCGTTGATGGGCGTGTTATCACGGCGCAGGAGCGTGGTTTCGAAGCGCTCGCTGCGGGCGCTGCCGTTGCGGGCCTCAGCATACACAGCGCGGGGAGAGCTACCTAACGATTCTGACGGCTGAAGATCGACGGTGTGCAGCGCCAGCATTTCATCACGCGAGTACCCAAACAAGCGGCACGCGACAGGATTCGCGTCAACGATTTTTTCATCAAGATCTTCGATGATAATTGCATCATAGGACTGGTTGAACAAAGTCCGGTGGAACCATTCGTGCTGCGATTCACGCCGGGTTTCGGCCCGTTCCAACTCCTTGACACGTGCCCGCAGCGCGTTCAGTTCTTCGGTGAGCTGTTCCCTGATTTTGTCGTCCACTGACTCCATCGTTCTACATCTTTTTACTGTCGCAATAAACATCTTTTTGACGATGTGATTTTATAGTAGCAGCGTAACACGATTTTCTCAAAACCGAAACACCCATAAACAAATCCGGCAGAAGAACCACCGGTTCCCCTGCCGGAGCGCGTAGCTATTTTCCGCCGATTACACCTCGCTAACCAGGCGGTTGAAATAGCGTGAATTTTCCACGAGATCATCCCCGGCGCGGTGCAGCCCGCCGCCGACGAGATAAATCACAGCGCTGCCTACACCTGGCGCATATCAGGGATGCGGGATGCCCTGCATTTTTAGCTCCCAGGAGGTCAGGCGCGCGCCCTGCAAGCGCGGGCGGGTTTCGTCCACCAGAACCTGAATCCGTCTGCCGTGCTCGTGCGCGGTGCGGATGATGCCCAGGGCCGTGCCATAATCCACCGTCGCCAGACTGCCCGTGTTGCAGTGGTGGACTACCGTCGCCGGGTCCGGCACCAGCGACAGCGCATGCAAACCGATCTGTTTGTTGATCTGCACGTCTTCCTGGGCGATGGCGTGGGCTTCAGCCAGCACAGCCGCGCGGATCGCGTCCGGCGTATCCAGAGCGGGATCGGCAGCGCGAGCCATCACGCGGTTGATCGCGCCAAACAGGTTCACAGCGGTCGGGCGGGATTTGCGCAGCACGTCCGCCGCCGTATCCAGATCGACACGCAGCGCGGCGGCGTTGGTGGCGGTACTGCTCCTGGCTTTCGGCGCCAGCCCGTAGAGATCCGGGGGATTGTGAACGCGGGCCGCCAGGTCAGCCAGCGGCGTCGTGGAGACGGTTGGCACCGGCATGGCGGGCAGATCGACCAGATCGGCGCGGTAAAAAAGGATGTGCCCGTCAGAGAACAGGGGGAACTGGTACAATACGCCCTGATAGCGCGACTCTTGTGCGACCAGCGGCAGCAAATCATCCGGCTGGTAGGTGCTCAAGGCTTCCGGGTCGGCTGCCAACGGCGCGTCGAGCGGCAGCAGCAGGCCTGCCGCTGCCAGTTCCGGTAACCAGACATGGCCCGGTACGCACACGGCGTGATACGTGGCACGATCGGCTTGCAGGGTAAACATCAACCGGTCCCGGTATTCGGCCCAGGGAACAATATCCAGGCTGATATCCCGTTGCGGCGTATGGAATAATGCTTCTTGAAGTGCCTGTAAAGCTGGATCGTCAGGAGCTAATAAGCGGTACGGCATAACCGCCACCTTTCGATCAATTGTAAGTGTATTGAACTATTGTTCACGGTATACGGGTAGGGTGAGATCATTGTCAAGCAAGTGAACCGCAACGAAGAACCAAGAAAGAATCCGGAGAATTGATCTTCTTTGGGGGGGCTTGCTGCGCTCTGGATCATCCGGATTTGTTTCAGGTCCTCCATATAGATTATAAGATCACGACCAGCCCCAATGCGCTTTTGGAGGTCAAGATGCACCGCGCCGCTGCCTTCATCCGGCTCAGCCGCTTTTACTTCCTACCCATGCCCATGCTGACCTACCTGATCGGTGTGGCAGTGGCCGGGCGCGAGCACGCGGCGCTGGATATGCGGCGGCTGGTCGGCGGGCTGGTGATTGAACTGCTGGTCCAGCTCAGCGTCTCCTATACCAACGATTACTGGGACATCCCCACCGACCGGATCAACACCCGGCGTACGCTGTTGACCGGCGGCAGCGGGGAGTTGACTACCGGGCTTCTGCCACCCTGGATCGCACTGGCTGCCGGGGCGTTCTGCCAGGGGACTGCGCTCCTGTTGGCGATCTGGACGGGACTTCCCGCGATCAGTTGGGTGCTGCTGGTCATCGCTCTCGGTGCGGCGGTCTTCTACACGACTCCGCCACTCAAACTGGCATGGCGCGGGCTGGGCGAATTCACGACGGCGCTGGTGGGCACGCTGATCGTCCCCGCGTGGGCCTACAGCCTGCAAATAGGCCGAGTGAGCGGCGAGATCGTGCTGCTGGCGGTTCCGCTGGTGCCGTTCGTGATGACAATTTTCCTGGCCATCGCCACGCCTGATATCGAAGCGGACCGGCGGGTGGGCAAGCGCACGCTAGCCGTCCGCATGGGTGAAGGCCGGATCGCGGCGCTGTATGCCGGGCTGCTGGCGCTGGCCTACACCGCTGCCGCGATCATCTGGCCGGGGCGGCTCCCGTCCGGCACGCTGGTCGCTGTTCTGCTGAGCGCCCCGCTGGGCGTATGGGCGTGGCACGGGCTGCGCGCACCGATCCGCACAGATCGGCTGGGACTGACGCTGATGGTGCTGCGTGCGGCGCTGATCCCGCTGATCGTGGTGGTGGCCGTGAACCTCGGCCTGCGGGCAGGGTGAGACTCCGGACACGTTGAGATGACAAGATAGACGCGTCGAACAAACGTTTAAGCGCGCTTGCCGCCTCGCGATAGCTTAAATTTAGAGACAAATTGCAGGTCTTTTTCGAACAGGCTTACGGGAAATGGGGCGCAGCCCCTGTTGGATGTTGGCGTATTTACCCTGTGCCAAAACCGGATCGGTCGCGGCCAGGGGGAAAATTCCCTATAATGAAATCGTCGTTCTACTATTAGCGATCTTTAGTTTATCAAATCGCCATTTTGACACCATCGAAAAGAAGATTAAAATTAGATGAGAATTCGGCCACGAAACTGTGCCGTACCCGGCGGATTTATTAGCGCGCTGAGCAATAGCATGAACTGGACGCCCGATTATCGCCTGTTGGCCGTGTGTGCGGTCACCGGATGCGTGCTGGTTATCAGTCTGATCAGCATCACTGGGGGCGTGAGTCAGGTACAAGCTCTGCCGGGTGTGCAAGTTACCCCAACTCCGCCGGATTCAGGACCAAGCCGGATCGATGGCGAGGATCGGTCGTCGATACCGACCAGGGAGGAGCCCATGATAGTCGAGGGGCGCGATACACAGTGGCCGCAAACTGGCACGATCCAGGTGATGGTCGTGTTGAGCGATTCTCCGGCGGCGCTGGTGTATGAGACGGCTAAACGGTTCGGCTTCTCAGATGGTGCGGCAAACGCCCTCTCACAGTTGCAGGTGAATCGCATTGAAGCCGCCCAACAAGCGTTGCTGCCTTACCTGACCGGCCCCGACATTCAAGCGACCATTGTGGGGCGTGTGCAACGTGTTATGAATGGCATCTCCATCGAAGTTGATGCCAGCAAATTAGAACGTATTCGACAGCTACCTGGTGTGATCGCGATTCACCCCCTTCGAATCGGACACTTAGAAGAAGCGCCTGCACCAGGGGGGGAACCAGTCAGGCCGGGGCGTGATGCCGGGCCTTCCATACCCAGGCAACCAGCCGGGCAGATTGAGTAGAGAAGCCTTTTACTGCTTCTTAATATGGTGATTCGCCGTGCGCAGGCGTACGGCGTTGCGCTGATTAGACAATGCACACTTATGATTGTTCAGGTCCTTTTGAGCATGGCAAAGGAGAGAGTGTATGACGTGAATCCACCAGGCCTACCAACTCAAGTAAGGCAACCTTCTATCCCATTGGTTAAACAAAACAAGCCTTGCTTTACTATATTCTGTCCTTGCACACACACAGGGTGGTATTAATGACAAAAAAGACGCGCCACAATTACGGTTCAGCCGTGCTGTTCCTCGGCTTAGTGCTGTTGCTAAGCCTGGCTCCACTGCTAAATGCCAACGGTGTCCAGGCACAAGGCCCGGACAAGCCCAGTAAACCGGAGGGTGTTCCTGTACAAGGGCTACCTGTCCCCCCTGCCGGGGAACGTATGGACCCCGGCCAAAATGCACGCCCGATCAGCCAGGTGACAGCCGGGACCGACGTCGAAGCGCTGCGTTACCAGAATGCCGGGCCGGTCAACGTGATCATCGAGCTGACCGAGCCACCGGCGGCGCTGTATGCGAGTCAGGGTGACGGCGGCGTCAGCGGCCAGATCGCACAAGTCGAATCGGCGCAGAATGCCACGCTGAGTGCCATGAGCACGCAAGGGATCACCTACACGGTTCTTGGCACGACCGAACGTGTGCTCAGCGCCATGCTGGTGCGCGTGGACGGCAGCGCGTTAGGCTCCATCCAGTTGCTGCCCGGCGTCAAACATGCTTACGTGGAACGCATCGGCCATCTTGAAAACTCGACCAGCATCCCATTTGTGAGAGCCCCTGACGCATGGGACCTCGGTTATACTGGCGCGGGAATGCGGGTCGGCCTGATCGACAGCGGCATCGACTACGATCATGTGAATTTTGGCGGCAACGGTAACGGCGTAGGTGAGTACGGTGTTGAATTTCCGTCGGTCAAGATTGCCGGTGGGTACGACTTCGTTGGTGATAGCTGGAATCCTTATACCAGCCCGACCCTCGTGCCGGACCCCGATCCCTACGACCAGAACGGGCACGGTTCGCACGTGGCCGGTACGATGGCCGGGTATGGCGTGCTCAGCGGCGCGATGTATGCGGGTCCGTACGGCAGCGCGACAACACCGTTCGCCACCATGACGATCGGCCCCGGCGTGGCCCCTGAAGCCACCATTTACGTGTATAAAGTCGGCAGCGTCAGCAACTATGTTTCTGAATTTGCTGCTATCGAGGCCCTTGACCGGGCGACAGACCCGGATGACAACGGCAATACGTCCGACCACCTGGACGTCGTGAACATGTCCATCGGCGGCGATTTTGGCGATCCGACCTATGGCTGGGCGTATGCCGCTGATGTCGCGTCGCAGGTTGGCGTCGTGGTGGTGTCGTCGGCGGGCAACGGCGGCGACACGTACTTCATCCAGGGCGATCCGAGCACGGCTAACCGGGCGATTTCCGTCGCGGCGTCGTCGGATGGCAGCCTGGGCTTTGAGATTTTGCAGAGTCCATTATCCGGTATCTACGAAGCAGCCAGCGCAAGTTTTGGACCTTCGATTTATGACGTCACGGGCACGCTGGAACTGGCCAATGATGGTTCCGGTGCGCCGACGCTTGCCTGCAACGCCCTGACCGGTTTTACGTCGGGCAATATCGCGTTGATCGACCGGGGTACCTGCTCGTTCACCACCAAAGTCTACAATGCCCAGGTGGCCGGGGCGGTCGGTGTGTTGATCGCCAATACGTTGACCGGCAGCTTTGGCGGGCTGGGCGCAGCCGATGATGATCTCCTGGCTCCCCTGATCACCATCCCCTCGATGATGATCCAGTATGGTGATGGGCAGACCATTCGCGCTGCTCTGCCGCAGATCGTTCATCTGTCGAACTCGATTGTGTACGGTGCGACCGCCGATCACATGGCGAGTTTCTCGTCGCGCGGCCCGCAGCGCCGCCTGACCGACCCGCTGAATGCGGCGCTCAAGCCTGACATCACGGCTCCTGGGGAGGCGATCACCTCGACGGCATTGGGCACGGGCAACGGTGCGGTCACCTTCGGCGGAACGTCGATGGCGTCGCCGCATGTCGCCGGTACGGTGGCCCTGCTGCGCCAGGAACACCCCACCTGGACCGTTGCGGAGATCAAGGCGCTGGTGATGAACACCGCCACGCACCTGTTGACCGACGGCACGGATAACTACGACCCGGCGCGCGTCGGTACGGGCCGCTTGGATGTGGCCAATGCCGTTGCCTCGAACGTGATCGCTTACAACCAGGCTAACCCGGAGCTGGTGAGCGTGTCATGGGGCATCCAGGAAGTAACGGGCGTAACCAGCCAGACAAAATACATCACGGTCGAAAACAAAGGCGCCAATACCCAGGTTATCTTTAACGTAAGTTATCTTGGATTGGCCGATATTCCCGGCGTGACCTTCACCGTATCCCCCACCACCAACCTGACAGTTCCCGCTGGCGGGCAGGGCACGATCACCGTAACGCTGGATATCAACCCTGCGGCTATGGTGGGCCCGCACACCCATGCGCCCACCGTGAGCGAAACACAGCTTGGCCTGCCGCGCTTCTGGCTCAGCGAAGAATCGGGTCTGGTCCAGTTGGAACTGGTTCGCGGCCCTGCTACAGACCTGTGGGTGCCGGTCTACGTTTCCGCTCGTCCGGCCAGCCAACTACAAGCCACCACCGACCCGCTGCCTGTCAGCGGTATGACCGGTTTCACGACGATCGACATGGCTGGTACCGGCGTCGATACCGGCACAAACTATCCCTACGATGTGCTCTCTGTGGTGACGGCGCTTGAGCTGTACGATGAAAGCCCCGACGAAAGCGAGGCGGCCTACGGACTGCCGGACGAAGCGAACTCGGCGGACCTCGAGTACATCGGTGTCACCAGTGACTACAATAGTGTGGTGTCGCTGGGCGGTGGACTGGGCGATACCCACGTGTATTTCGGCATTTCGACCTATGGCGATTGGGCGTCGATCTCTGAAGAAACCTGGTTCGAGGTCTACATTGACTTTGACCAGGATGGTATTGATGATTACCTGGTGTATAACTGGAACCTCGGCCCATTTGCCGGAGCCTCCTCCAACGACGTATTTGTTTCGGTCGTGAGAGACTTGAGTACCCCCTATGTAGATTGGTATGGGGACTACGTTAATTACCTCGAACCCGATATCATCGACACAGCACCTTTCCAGAGCCGTGCATTGGTCTTCGGCATGTGGGCCGATTTGATGGGCCTGACGACCGATACCGATCCGGCCTTTGATTTCTGGGTTCTGAGTTGGTATAAGGATAATCCGGTTGATATCAGCAGCCTGATGACCTATGACCCGACCGCCCAGGCGCTCGACTTCACATTAGGTTTTACAGGCGCGTCGATCTGGGAGGACTTTGCTGGCTCGGCGGTGCCGCTGGAGTACGACTGGTCCGTCTATGAAGGGCCGAATCCGCCGTGCGTGCTGTTGATCCACCACAACAACGTGGACGCTCTGAAAGCAGAAACCATCTGCTTGCAGGTGTCGGTCACGCACGATGTCGGGGTGACGATCACGGTCGATAACGCCGCACCGTTTGAAGGCGACCCCGTCGTCTTTACCATCACGGCGATCAACAATGTGGCGACTGACCCGGTGGGTGCCATTCTGGTGCCGACCCTGCCTGCTGGCCTGACCTATGTTAGTGACACGGTAAGCCAGGGCAGCTACAGCACGATCAGCAACCAGTGGACGATCGGCGTGCTGCCGCCCAGTGGTACGGCGACTATGACCCTCACGGCCTCTGTTGACGCGGGCACGGCTGGCTCAACGCTGACCACGAGCGCGGACATCAGCGGCACGGTTGGCACGGACACCAACCCGGCGGATAACTCGGCCTCTGTCGATGTTGTTCCGTTCGGTCCAGGTGGGCCTGAGTGGCAGGAGGGCAGTGAAGAAGGTACCGGCACAGCGGCTGGCGAAGTAACGGTCCTGCCGTCGACGGGTTACCCGCCTGTGGAAGAATCACAATCGTCAACGAACCTGCTACCCTTTGGGTTGGCCGGGGCGTTGGCCCTGACTCTGGTGGTTGGTCTGGTGCTCCGCCGCCGGAAACACGCTTGACTTGATGCATAGGTCTGGCAGCCCGGCTGCAAAACCGGGCGGCCAGACTGCTCACGCAGTACATGAAACAAGGGAGTTTACTCGCGGGTAGACTCCCTTGTAGAGGATATTTGAAGAGCCTCCATTCCCCAGCCCCCCCTATGCTGGCTACATCACACATCCGTTCGGAGTAGGTCTGCACAAAGTCACAGGCCCAGATATCCACCGCGTGATTATGCACGAACGTTGACCAGGTTTGTCCACTCGGACGTAAGCGTGGCATCCGTTTCAGATACTTCTGGATCGTGCGTTTGCTGACCTGGATGCCCAGTTTCAGCATCTCACCGCGCATCCGTTCCGCACCCCATAATCGGTTGTCCGTCGCCAACGGCCATATCAAGCGAATGGTCGTCAAGAGCAGCGTCGCTGGGTGAGGTGGTGATAAACTGACCCATCCGGTCACCGGACAAACCTGCCGCATGTCAAAGTCATGGGCGTATGAACGTGCCACGCAGACGGCAATCCTCAAGATGGCTTGGGAGATACTGGATGCCAATGATGCCATCATTGCCCGCTATGAGAATGAGCCGCTCCGACTCCACTGTGTGTTCAGGAACGAGATGGAGCACCTGGCCCGACGTGTTGGTTTTAGGGTCGAGGCTGTTTACGGAGATTTCGCGCGCAACGACCTCGGTGAAAACAGCACGGATATGATTTGGGTTCTGCAGCCAGAATAATCCTGGGCGGTTTGGTTGGAAGGTGGGTGCAGGGTTTTATCCTGTTTGGTGTTAAACCCGCAGGCGCGTCTCTATGGGTGCCAGCGCTCCCATCACTGAAAGGCAAGGCCGTCGGTGTTTTTTGCACGTATGTCTTCAGTCCACGTGGCAGTCTGCGAGCACTTGGGGCTATGCCTGAAGCGCGCGGGGCCACCATTTTGGGACAGCACGCCTGTCACCGACGCCGCCTCTCCAATGGAGCAGAACTGTTCGCTCAGAGAATCGTGCAGTTGGCTGAATGCACGTTAGGCTGGGAATCAGCGGATCATCTATCACCACATGCGTCGTTACAATAGACGTGTAGTTCATGCCGCTCCCTCGTTTCATGGTTGTCTGGTAACTCCCATTCTAACGAGTGCGGCATGAACGACTTCAACAGGCAATCACGGTATAATCGAAAAATCGTTTGCACTCGGCTCTCGGTTACCTGCTGCCCGTCGAGTTCGAGTAAGCCTTACCCAACCGCCGCCCCCGACATAGCAGCCCGTTTCGCTAAGGTGAAAGGAGACACCGAATGAGGAGGATATGGATTCTGCTACTCGTCCTGCTGTTCTTGGCTGCGCACCTCAACCTGACTGCGCTCGTTCCTCTCCAGAGGGGTGATGCCCCGCCCCCTTGGTGGGTGGGCGGCTGGCTGCTCTGGCCGTTTGCCGAGGAGACGGATACGCTCCTGCTGTCCGGCGATACACTCAACGCGTTCACACCCATCCTGGGGATTATATCGGCTGTGTGCTTTCTCATGGCAGCGGCTGCTCTTCTGCGGTGGCGCGTGCCACGCGAGTGGTTTTCGTGGCTCATCGTCGGTGGGGCCGTCCTATCGATCGTGCTACAGGTTATCTGGTTCACTGGCTGGGCCATTCTCCCACTTCTCGTGGACGTCACACTTTTGTGGGTGATATTTGGCAGGCACGTTACTGTGGACAGCCTCCGGAGATCGGCGACCAGAGATTGATGCGCAATCTAGGGGATTTCTCCTCTGACGTCTGGTGGTGGCGAGGTCCGTTATAGCCAGCACATCCTATTTTGACCTTCTATGCTATACTGGTTTGGGCCTTAATAATATATCATGAAATC
>CAYMTN010000084.1:11871-20084 GCA_964393335.1 uncultured Anaerolineaceae bacterium | reverse complement strand
GCTGGCGGACGAGCCGACCGGCAACCTCGATTCCGAGGCGTCGGCGGTGGTGCTGCAAGCACTGCGGGACGTGTGGCGCGAAACCGGCACGACGGTCATTCTCGTCACGCACGATCCGGAACTGGCGGGCAAGATGGGGCGCGTGTTGGAACTGATCGACGGGCGGATCGTGGATCACAAGGTGCCGACGCCATGAGTGGAATCTGGAAACTGCTGCGGTTTGCGACGCGCCATTCCCTGCGCGACCTGTGGCGCAGCCGGACGCGCACGTTGTTTGCGCTGGTGTGCGTGGCGACGGGAGTCGCGGCGGTGGTTGCTCTGCGCTCGCTGGCATTCATGGTGGGCGACGAACTGACGACCAACCTGGCGCAGATGAACCGGGGCGACATCCGCATTTACGCGTCGAGCGGCGTGCCGGAACTGGTCGAGGTCAGCGGGCGGCGGATGCCGATCTTTACGCAGGAAACGGTGGACCTGATCCGCGCGTGGGCCGCCGATCACGACGTCGAAGTCACGATGGGGCGCATGTCCGGCTCGGCGCAGGTCAGGCCGCTGGTGGACGGTGCCGCCGACACGGCTCAGGCGGCGCTGATCCTGTACGTGGAGCCAGACAAATACCCGTTCTACGACACGATTCACCTGGAAGCCCCGGCAAACCTGACATTCTCCGAGGCGCTCAGCGATGGCGACGCGGCGGCGGCGGTGGCGCGCGCGGTGCTGCCCAAGCTGAGCGGGATCACTGCGGCGCTGGCGGCTCCGGCGAGTGCGCTCGACGGCGCGCCGTGGACGTTGTACCCGGCGTACCTGGCGGCGGAACCACGTCCGCTGGTGATCTCCGGCGGGCTGGCAGAGGTGTTGGGGCTGCACGTGGGCGACCTGGTGCGGCTGGGCGCGTCCGAGGTGCTGTTCAAGGTCGCCGGTATTGCGGATTCCCAGGCGGAAACGCTGCTGACGTCGCCCCAAACGGCGTTCATTGACTACCTCTACGCGCCGATCACGGACCTGCCGCTGATGGGTGAAAAAGCGCTGCCGGACCAGATTTTCCTCAAGGTGCCCCTGGGCCGGGATATTGCGGCGGTCGAAGCCAGCCTGATCGAGCGCTTGCAGACGTATTCCGGGCCGGACACGGACGTTGAAAAAGAACTGAACCGCGCCACCGTGCCAGAACTGGCCAAACAAAACGCCGAAACTGCCAACGTGATCGACGACATGATCCTGGTGATGGGACTGTCGTCGCTGCTGATCGGCGGCATTGGCATCGTCAATACGATGCTGGTCGTCGTCAGCCGCCGGACGCTGGAAATTGCCGTGCTGAAAACGTTGGGACTGAAGGGATACCGGGTAACGATCCTGTTTCTGGTCGAGGCGCTGCTGATGGGCCTGATCGGCAGCCTGATCGGGATCGTGGTCGGTGTCGTGCTCAGCTACCTGATCCGGGGTATTGGCGAGGAAGCGTTCGGCATCCTGCTGGAGTGGCGGCTGTATCCTGAGGCGATGTTCAGCGGGCTGTTTTTGGGCATCGTGATGACCGGGTTGTTTGGTTTTTTGCCCACGTTGATCGCGGGGCAGGTGCGTCCGGCGGTCGTGCTGCGGCCCAACGAGGCCCAGATGCCGGCGGCAGGACTGGTGCAGACCCTGATTACGCTGGTCGGCATGATCACGATCCTGGGGCTGCTGGTCGATGCAATTGTCGAAGGCGCGCTGGATTATGGCCCGGTGTACATGATCGCGGGGGGCGGGGCGCTGGTCGGTCTGTTCGCCGGGGTGATCATCGCCAATACGCGGCTGGGCAAGCCGATCCCCGCTTATTACGTATTCCGATTGGCGCGGCGCTACGAGCGACTTGAGAACCGCCTGACCGGGGCGGCGGGCGCGCTGACCGGCTGGCCGGTTCGTTGGGGAGGCAGTCGTCACGAACGCGGACGGCAGGCGATCACCGCCGGACTGCGCGGGTTGCGACAGGCGATTCTGCTGTACGGGTCACTGGCGATTGGCGCGGCGCTGGCATCCGGGATTCTGTTGATCGCCAGCGAAATCTGGCTGCCGTTTGGGATCGGGGACGTCAAACCGGCGAACGACATCACCGGGGCGTGGTCGCGCGGCGACTGGAGCTGGATCGGGGCCTGGGTGGTGTTGGTGCTGGCGATTGGGCTGCTGATCCGGTGGAAAACGCGGGCGCTGGTCGGCGTGATCGCGCTGAGTTCGCTCGGCGTGAGTCTGGGTGGCATGATCGGGTTGGCCGCCGGGACCGCGCTTGAGCGCCTGATCGGCGGCAGCGCTGCGTGGGGCGCACTGGCGGAAATCTCGACCGGTGTTGTGCTGGTCGAAGGGGCGCTGGCGCTGTTGGGAGTCGTGTACGTTGGGTACTGGCTGCTGATCTGGCTGATCGGCAGGCTGCCGGTAGTGGTCATGATGGGCATCGTCAGCGCGATGCTGATGAGCCTGGCGCTCGGTCTGGCGGCAGGTGCGGCGCTGATCGGGGTCGGGGCGCTGGTCGTGCTCGTGCTCGTGGCAGCGTTGGGCTGGGTGACGCTGCGCCTGCGTTTCTGGGAACGGCTGGGCGCGCTGGGCGCGCTGGGCGTGGAGGGGCCGTCATCCGAACGGGTACAGGGAATCAGGCGGACGGCACGCGCGGCACGCGGCACGTCGGTGGTGATGCTCAGCGTCGCCGCGTTGGGCGGCGGGTGGCTGCTGGTTGACGTAGGCGGGTCCGGCCTGTGGTGGGGCGGGGCGCTGGTGGGAGCGATCGTATTTGCCGGCCTGTGGCGCTACCTGAAACGCGGTTACACGGTCGATGGACGCCTGATCCTGCGGGAAATGGGCGGGCGGCGCAGCCGCGTGGCGTCAACGCTGCTGGGGTTGAGCGTCGGCATCGCCGGGTTAAGTGTCGTGACGCTGACGACCGGCGCGGTGAGTCGCCTGCTGGAAATCCAGTTGGGGCAATCCGCCGAAGGAAACCTGTTGATTGTCGGCTGGACACCGGAGCAAGGACAGGCGGTAGCCGATGTACTGGATCAGACAGAGGGCGTGCAGAGCTATGCGCAGTTCCGCTCGTATAACGGGATTCTGCTGACGATCAACGGCACGGTCGTCGAACCGCTGCACAGTCGCAACGTGTCAGAACAGGACGATCCGAGCGAAAACACGAACTTCGAACGGGTCGAGGCGGGGATCAGCACGGCATTTTCCGAGCGCCTGAGCCTGGAGAACCTGCCTGAGTACGACATGAAAGAGGGACGTGCATTACAGCCGGGTGACGAGGGCCAGCACCGGCTGATGCTGCGCGATTCGTTTTTCGTCGAGGAATTTGGGATCCACGCCGGGGACCGGCTGCAATTCAAGTTTGAAAATGACCCCGGCGAAGCCGACGACGTCTACCTGCAACTGCGCGTGGTGGGCATTATCTCGCGTCAATCGAAACAAACCGGGTTGGAGAGCGCCGGGAACCTGTTCGTCGTGCCGCCGGGCACCCTGTCCGGCGCGGGCGTGAAGGTGCTGAACGTGGTCACGGTGGCGATGGTCGATGAAAGCAACCCGGCCTACATGCGCCGGGCAAAGGTCGCGGTTTCGGATGTGCCGGGTGTGCTGGCGCTGGAGTTGAGCGCGATCACGCAGCTTCTTAACAACCTGATCAACCAGCTCAAGGCGATCCCGACGCTGGTCGCGTGGCTGGCGCTGATGGCCGGGACCGCGATCATAGCGAACACGGTGGCGTTGGCGACTCAGGAACGGCGGCGGCAGATCGGCGTGATGAAAGCGGTCGGGCTGAAGGGCTGGCGGGTGCTGGCGATGTTGATGGTCGAAAACGGGCTGATCGGGCTGTTTGCCGGGCTGATCGGCGCGGGTGTTGGCTTCTTGATCACCGTGATCCTGGTACTGGCGAGTCAGAATCCCGACGAACTGAAGAATACCATCGAGTTTGCGACGATGGGGCGGTTGGTGCTGATGTCGATTGGCGTGGCGATCGGCGCGGCGCTGCTCTCGGCATGGAGCGCTGCCGCCGAAAAACCGATGAACGTGCTGCGCTACGAATAGACCGGGCGCTGCACGGGACACCGCGAAAATGCAAGCAGGGGCGCAGTCAGGCCCCTGCTTGTCGTCGATTCTACCGGACGACGGGCGCGTTGTTGGCAATGCCACGCAGCGCGAAATCATCCACGTGCATCCACGCATCACCCAGCGGAGTCTGGATCAGCGCCCAGAGATAGTCACTGGTCCACCCGGCAATCGGGTACAGACCGGCCTCGACCGTCGTCGAGAACGAGTCCCGGCGGGGTTCGACGTACACCGGGCGCGTGATGGCGACGTACGCGAGCGGGATTTCCAGCGAGCCGACCGGCTCGCTTACCTTTGGCACGGCGCTCCAATTGCCCCGGAAGATGGTATACATAATGCGCACCCAGCCCACGCCATAGTCCCCTTCGACGCGAATCCAGGGCAGAGTGGGGTGAACGCCAGTCACGTTCAGCGCGGTGCCGCCCGGTACGGACGTCAGCGCGGCATATTCGACGCCGGGGCCGCTGCGGATTTGCAGGCGGTGCGTATTCACGATGACGATGTTGGCTACTGGCGGGTTGGTGTTCACCGTAGGCAGCCCGGCCATGTTGCCATGCAGCGTCAGGCCGCTGAAGTTCATCCAGCCCGTGTAGCCGGTCCTGGTGACTTGCAGCCACAGGCCATCCGGCGAGCGCGCGATCACGCCCAGTTGGTCACCCAGGCGGGCATCCCACATCGGATCGCTGTCAAACGAGTCTTTCGCATAGGCGATTTTGCGGTCGGATTCGACGGTGGCGGTGGCGAACGCCGCACCCGAATAGGCCGGACCGTTGACGGTCAGGTACGAGGTGACGCTGATGTTGGCCGACGACCCCGCCAGGCTGACGTTGTTCACCGGAATCCAGCCGATGCCGAAGGTATCGATGACCTGCCACCACGTATTGTCGGCGGTGCGGCCCCCGGCGGGCAGCGCCGTCCCGGCGGGCAGCACGGCAAGGGTGCTGCCGCCGCCCGGTTCGCTGGTGACCGGCGTGTCGGTATTGACGCGCACCGTCGGGCCGTTGAACGATGGACCCGGATCGCCTATCCGCGAAACCAACCCTTCATCGCCCCGGAAAGCCACGTCGGCAATGTTCACCCAACCCAGGCCGATCCCGGTATTGACCTGCCACCAGTTGCCGTCCGGGGATCGCCCGGTGACGGTCAGCACGGCACTGGTTGGCGCGATCCCGACGACAAACGAGTCGGGATTAGGGTTGCGGTAGACGGTCGCCGGGAAGCGATCTACCACGACGGTGGGCGTTTCGGGCGTGCCTGCCGGTTCGCTGACAACGGGCACGGCGTCAATCAGGCCGCGAAAGACGACCACTGCATCGCTGATCCAGCCGACGCCAAACGGCGAATTAACGCGCCACCACTGGCCGTTGGCGCTGCGGCCCGTGGTGACCATCTGCGTGCCACCGGCCACCGTGCCGAGGATTGATGTATTAGCGGCGGGGCCGCTGCGGACGTGAACGGCTCCGCTGTTTACGACAACGACGTTCGCGCCCTGACCCTGCGCCAGGGCAGGCGTTGGGACCGGGAACAGCGGCAGGCTGGCGGCTGTGATGAGTGTGATAAAGACGAAAAAGCGCAGGCTTCGATTCATGAAAATCCCCTCCTGACAAGCCTTTGTTGGGACTATGGCGGTCCGCTATGGCGGCTCACAGCAATCTTTGGCTTTAGCTTAGTATAGTCAAAAAGCCAGAGCGTGCATCTTGCCGGGAGGCAACACGATCAGCCCTGTGATGGGCTATCCAATGCGCAACCCGTCGCTCTTATCGAAGAAATACAGGTACTCGGATGGAAATGCCAGGTGGATGGTATCGTTGCGTTCAACCAGCACGTCCAGCCCGACGCTGACGGCGCATGGCTGCCGCTGGAGGCTCAGGTAGAGTAACTGGCGCTGCTGCGTCAGGACCGGCTCGATCAGCTCGATCCGTGCCGGGATGCCGGATTCGACGACCTGGATGTGCTCCGGACGGATTCCGAGATACACGCCCTGGCCCTGCCGCAGCCCTGGACGGATCGGGGTCACATTGAAGCCGGGGCCTTCCCACGTGTCGCCCCAAACGTAACCTTCGAACAGATTCATCGGCGGCATGCCGAAAAACTGCGCTACAAATGCGTTGATAGGCCGCTCGTACAATGTCCGGAACGTGCCGGCCTGCTCGACCCGGCCCGCGCGCATGATGGCGATGCGGTCCGCCAGGGCGATCGCTTCGGTCTGGTCGTGGGTGACATACACCGACGTGATCCTGTAATGTTTGATCAGGCGGTTGAGCTGCACACGCGTATCGACACGCAGTTTGGCATCCAGGTTCGAGAGCGGTTCGTCGAATAGAAAGATCTTGGGATCGCGTGCCAGACAACGCGCTACGGCGATGCGCTGCTGCTCGCCACCGGATAGGGTGGGGGGCTTGCGGCTGAGCAGGTGGCGCACGTCAACGCCCATGACTTCGACGATGTGTTGGATGCGTTCCGGGATTTTTTCCGGCTGCTTGCGGATCAGATCGTAGAAGCCGATGTTGTCGCGTGCTTCCATGTGCGGGTACAGGGCGTAGTTCTGAAACACCATGCCGATCCCGCGCTCCGCCATCGGGATATCTTCCAGCGGGATGCTATCGTAGGTAATCTCACCTTCATCGGGTTTGAGCAGTCCCGCGATGACCTTGAGCAGCGTCGTTTTTCCGCAGCCGGACGGGCCGATCACGCCGAGCGTTTCGCCATCGCGGATGGTCAGCGACAAATCGTCCAGGGCATTCGTACGGTCGGGAGGGGTATGCTCAGTGCGTATCTTTTCGAGGTACTGGTGGGAGTCGCCGTCAAAGGCGCGGGCGGTGGCTGTGATCATTCGATCAAAGCCACCCACTATGCTTTGTTCACCGGTTTTATAGAATTTGGTCACGTGCCGCAGCACAATTGTAGGCATAACACGCTTGTCCTTATGGCGGAAACGATCACTGCTGCTCAGTGCCGGTCAGAAAGACTCGAATCGTGTGCAGAATGATGCCGGTAAACAGCGTCTGAATGCCAATGATGTCCAGTAGAATGCTGATCAGGGCATACCCGACCGCCAGATTCTGGTATGTGTTGTAACGGTCAACCACGATCAGCCCCAGGATCAAACCCATCGCCAGAATGATCACCCCGGGGACGCCGAAAAAAACCAGGGGACGATGCTGGCTGACCAGGGCGACGATGCCATTCAGCACTTGCAGCCCGTGCCGGAAGGGGTTGCGTTTCGAGCTTTCCTGGTAGGTCATGCGCACCGGGACCTCTTCGATTGCCAGGCGGTGCTGCTGGACCAGGAACTGCATCTCGGACTCGATGGAGAATCCCCCGTTGGGCCGGAAGGTCAACGCTTGCAGGGCTTTGCGAGACAGGGCGCGAAAGCCGCTTTGTGAGTCGGTGAGGGGGACGCCGGATGCCATGTTAGTCGCCAGCGTTAGCGCGTGCTGCCCGAAGATGCGCCAGCGCGGAATCCGGCTGCGCACGCCGAGAAAACGCGATCCAACCACGATATCAGCCTTCTGATTCTCGACCGGCGCGATGAGCGCGGGAATCTCGGCGGGGTTGTGCTGCCCGTCGGCATCGATCAAGATCACCACCGCCGCATCCAACTCGCGTGCGCGCGTCAGGCCGGTGTTGATTGCCTGCGCCTTGCCGCGATTGTCGTCGTGGCGAATGACTTCCGCGCCCGCTTCCTGGGCGATGCGCCCGGTGTCGTCGGTTGATCCATCGTCAACGACGATCACACAATCGACATAACGGCGCGACTTCAGCACGACGCTGCCGATAAACCGGTCTTCATTAAAAGCCGCGATCACGGCGATTTTCGGATGAAACGTATCGGTCACGGATTCTGTCACATCATTGCGCTCGTTATCGACACCTTTGTTAGCATTTTAACACGTTCCGGCCTTCCTGAAAGGGGCGTGTGAGCAAATCGTAGCATGGACGTAGGTCAAGGAAGTGGCAGATCGCTACCGGTCGGGATATGTTTGATATACTCTAGCGGTGGCAATGTTCTTTTTTCCGGGTTGAGAGGGTGTTATGGTAACTGGATTACGATGGGTCCGCCGGGTGCTGGGAAGTATTGTGATCGCGGTGGTGGTGCTAGGCGTGGTGGGGTACGTGATTTACGCGGCGAACGGGATTCTGGACCAGGTAGCGGC
>CAYMTN010000084.1:0-11771 GCA_964393335.1 uncultured Anaerolineaceae bacterium | reverse complement strand
ATACCTCGACAGCCGAGCCAACGGCGGTCGCCCTCATAATTGACACGGACACGCCGGTGCCAAGCGAGACGCCGATTCCCACAGACACGGCGACCGCCACTGTGACCGCTACGGAGACACCTACGACGGTACCAACGATCACGCCGATCCCGACGAACACGCCCCGTCTGCTTCCGACTCTCATCCCGACGAACACGCCCCGCCCGACGATCACGCCGCTGCCGACGGATACGCCAACGGCGACGCATACGTCCACGCCGACCGCGACCTACACGCCGAGCCGGACTCCGACGCCTACCGCAACGTATACACCGACGATCCCACCAACGGCAACCTACGTGATCGAAGGGACCTATGCGATTCCGTTTAACACGCCGGTCGTGCCGATTCCGCTCAGGGCACCCTTTGTGGATACCGATCCCGACGTGGTGAACTTCCTGCTATTGGGCAGTGACACATCGGGCGGCGGCGTCGGCCATACGGACGTGATCATCCTGGTATCGGTCAACAAACGGGAAGAAACGGTCGCCATGTGGCATCTGCCGCGCGACCTGTTCGTCTACATCCCGAATCACACGATGGATCGTATCAACCTGGCCTACGCGCTGGGCGAGTCAAGCGGGTATCCGGGCGGGGGATTCGGGCTGATGAAGGAGACGATCCGGTATAACCTGGGGATCGAGATCGACCACTACGCTCGCGTGGATTTTGACGATTTCATGCGGATCGTCGAAGAACTGGGCGGACTGGAAGTCAGCGTGGACTGCGCGATAGCCGACTGGCGCTTGAAGTCGCCGGACCTCGACCCGACCGTCGAGGATAACTGGGAATATTACACGCTGCCGATTGGGCGGCAGCGGCTGACGCCGTACATGGCGCTGTGGTATGTCCGCAGCCGGAAGACGACGAACGACCTGGATCGCGGACGCCGCCAGATGGACGCGCTGCGCGCGATGTGGTACCAGGCACGCGAGCAGGGATTATTCGCGCAGGTGACGCAGTTGTGGCCGGATGCGGTACAGGTGGTCGAAACGGATATGACGCTGACCGACGTGCTGTCGCTGGTGCCGCTGGCGGTCAGCCTGGATATGAACAACATCGCACGGTACAGCGGGACGTTGGGCGAGCACTACACCCCGTTCGTGACGCCGGACGACAAACGCGAAGTCATGCTGCCGGAGCGTGACAAGCTGCTCCCGCTGGTCGAAGACTTTCTGACGCCGCCGACGGTCAACCGGCTGGGCCGCCAATCGGTGACGGTGGACGTGATCGACGCGTCGGCATACGGGATCGGGTTTGACCGCGTAGCCGCCGACCGGCTGGCCTGGGAAGGCTTCGCCGCACGCGTCGTGCCCGCCACTATCGACAGGCCGCTGGATTTGTCGGTGATCTACGATTTTACCGGGCAGACTAAGGGCAGCGCGCTGGCGGACCTGCAGCGCGTCCTGCGCGTGAGCGATTCGCAGGTGATCGTACAACCTGATCCCAACCGGACGGTTGACTTCCGGGTTGAGATCGGCGGGGCGTACAACTCGTGCGTGTACGGCAATGCCGAGGACGAGATCGAGGCCGGGCCGCCGATTCCGACTGCCGCGCCAGATTCCGGCGGATCGACACCGGCGGGCGATACGTTTGGCTAATCACCGGCGTCAGGCTGGTATGCTGGGGCTGTCGATCACACGACGGCTCTTTTTTGTTTCAGGGCGTGTGATACGGCTCCCATTCCGGCAGGAAGTTGGCTTGCGTGCCGGTTAATGCCTGCGACGTGCCGCCGCTGACCGATACGCGGTAGATAGCCGAGATACCCGGCTGGCCGCTCTGGTAAACGATCTGCGTGCCGTCCGGCGACCAGTCGGGGAAGGCGTTGCGGCTCTGGCCAAATGTGATCTGTTCGGCGGGGCTGCCATCGGTCGGCAGGATGAGAATGTTTACCGAGCCATCAGCCGCCGAAATGGCATGATAGGCCAGGCGCGTGCCATCCAGCGACCATGTCGGGAACGAGTTGGTATCGTCGTTATCCGTCAGACGGCGTACCTGGAGCGTCGCCAGGTCCATGACCGCGATCTCGTAAGGGTAGCCCCACACGTCGGTGTGAAAGGCAAGCTGTGTGCCGTCCGGCGACCAGTCGGGGCCGAGGTCTTGTGCGGTATTGTTGGTGACGGCGCGCAGGCCGGAGCCATCCACGTTGATCACGTAGAGGTCAAAATCACCATCGCGGTTGCTGTGAAAGGCGATCTGGGTGCCATCCGGCGACCATGCCGGGTACCGATCATCCACGCCGGGCGAGTCGGTCAGGTTTTGCAGGCCGGTCCCATCCAGGTTGATGGTAAAAATGTCGTAATTGCCGGTTTCAGTGGACGCGCCGTAGAACGCCATGCGGGTCGCATCCGGTGACCATGCGGGGCCGCGTTCCGCGCCGGTCATGCCGGTCAGGGCAGTGAGGCCGGTGCCATCGACGTTCATCACGTAGATATCCAGGTTGCCGCTGCGCCGGGAATCGAATGCGATACGCGTGCCGCCGGACGTTGTCCCGGTTGTTGGCAGACCGCCACCACCGCCGGGCAGGTTGGGCGTAACGTCCTGGCTGGCGGTGGCAGACGTGGGCGGCGTCTCGGTAGGCTGGGAGCCGCTGCCGAACGTCTCGACGATGTAAAATGCGGCGATACACAGCGTACCGAGCACCACCGCCGCACCCACGACAGCCGCCCACAGCATCCACCGGCGGCGGCGCGGTGGCGCGGCAGGTACCGGCGGCGGGGCCCCGTGGACCGGAGGGGGTGTATAGGCCGGTGAGGGCGGTCCGCCGCGCAGCACGCGCCCCAACGAGGCCAGAGTCGGTAGCGCTGGCGGCGGGGGGACGACGGGCTGGCGGAGTTTGCCTTCCAGGTGCGGCTCCGTTTCCGGCTGGGGAATCGGGTGTTGGATGCGGTCCGGGGGCAGGGGGCGAGCTGGCGGCGGCGTCTCTCGATCATCGCCGGCCACATCAGGCAGGATTGGCTTGATCTCGTCCAGCGCCGGCGTGTCACCTTCGGATACGGGCGCGATAAACTGCGACCATTCCGGCAGTTTCATGCCCGGCGGCGCACCGGAGTCGGCAGCGGGTGAGGCATCGAACGAAACGGGCGGCGCGCCGGTCGCTTCGGCCAGCGCTTCGTACAGGTCGCTGATGGAGACGAAGCGCTGCGCCGGGTCTTTTTCCAGGCAGCGCAGCACGATTTCTTGCACGGCCTGATCCAGGTATGGATTTAGCTCAACGGGTGGCAGCGGCGCGACGTGGACATGTTCGTAGGTCACGCGGGCAGCAGTCGTGGTACCCACCGCGCCCGGACTTTCGCCGCGAAATGGCGGCTGGCCGGTGTACAGCCGGTAGAGGATGACGCCCAGCGCGTAGACGTCGGTGGCGGCAGTTACCGGTTCGCCGGTGATTTGTTCGGGTGACATGTAGGTCGGCGTGCCAACCGTCATGCCGATTGTCAACTCGCTGGCGACATTCAGCAGGCGGGCAATCCCGAAATCCGTGACGAATAACGTCCCATTTGTGTGCAGCAGAATATTGGCCGGTTTGAGATCGCGGTGGATGATGCCTTCGCTGTGCGCGAAATGCAGCGCCGAGGCCAGCGGAGTCAGGTATTCGAGCGAGGCGTGGGGTTTGAGCGGCCCAGCCTGCTCGACAAGCACGGCTTCGAGCGTGCTGCCAGGGATGTAATCCATCAGGATGAACAGCGCGTTGTCGATTTCTACGATGTCGTAGTAACGGACAATGTTCGGATGTTGGAGGCGGGCGAGTACATCGGCTTCGCGGCGGAACCGTTCGACAAACGACGGGTTGTGCGCGATGTCACGGCGCAGCACCTTAGCGGCCAACGTCGCCCGGCGGTGCAGATCGGTGATGCGGTAAACGCGTGCGAACGTGCCCTCGCCTAGCAGTTCCGCGAAGTGGTAGCGGCCTCCGAGTGTTTGACCGAGAAAATCGCTGGACATAAGCGGAATCCCTTACAAAATCGGACCGTGCAGGGTGAGTGTATGCGAACGGCTGAGGGCTGTCAATCCGCCGGATTGTCGAGCAGGACGGGAGCGGCCTGTCCGGCGGTCAGGTTTTGCAGGGCAGCGGTGAGAGCGTCCAACTGATCGACGGGCAGATAGGCGTAGACCGTCACGTCTGCGGCGAATTCCTCGGCATCGATCTCGGCGTGGTGCTCGTCCAGCAGCAGCTTGAGCCGTTCGTAGAACGTATAGGCGACCGAAATCCCGACGTACCGTTTTTCGATCTTCAACTCGACCGGCAGCGCCGCGATCGCATCTTTGGCCGCGCCCCCGTAGGCCCGCACCAGCCCGCCAGTGCCGAGCTTCGTCCCGCCGAAGTAGCGGGTTATAACCAGCACCACGTCACCCAGGTCCGCGCCGCGCAGCACGGCCAGCGCGGGCGGGCCGGACGTGCCGGACGGTTCGCCGTCGTCGCTCATCCCTTCGACGACGCTGCCGCCATAACCGACCTTGAAGGCGTAAACGTGGTGGGAGGCGTCGGGCATTTCGTCTCGAACGGCCTGGATGAACGCTCTGGCTTCCGCAACGGTATCCGCCCGGCTAATGCTGGCGACAAAACGCGAGTTGACGACCACGTTTTCGATGCGCGTGGTCCGGGCAGGGACCGGGTAATGAGTCACGGGTGGGTATCCTCTCCGAGAATGTGCGAGGGCGCGGCGCGGCGGAAGAAGGCGCGATAAGCGGCAGTCTCGGCGACGGCGGTTTTAAACGCGGCGAGTTCTGCCTCAGCGGTTGCCGAGGGGGTTTCGTGTAAACGCGTGATCGTCAGCGCGTCGCCATCCTGGTAATCAACCGCGATCTCGCCGCGTGCGGCGACGTATTCCAATGCGAGGTGGACCGTCTGCGGAGACTGGCCGACAGCTACCGCCAGCGCACCTAGCGACGTTTCCCCGTCCTGGTGATTGAGCACGTATTTCACCAGTTCCAGCAGACGGCGCTGAACGTCCGCAAACGCCTGGTTAGGCGGATTCACGCCCAGTAAGACCACACTGGCCGGTTGCACGTTTTCCAGGGCTTCCTGGAGCGCCTGGGGGCCAAACGGCGCGGTGTAGACAACCAGGGTATCTGATTCGCGCAGTTCGTCGAGCGGGACCCCGGGCGATTCGGTGCGGCGATAGCCTTCGGCCCATACGGCGGCGTCGGGGTGCTGCTCCAACACACTGCGCAGCACGCGGTCAGGGTGGGGGTCGGCGCGATGATCGATCACCTGGCGCGGCGGGCGCTCCAGTTCAACTGGGGCGTTTTCCGAGCGCCGGTGGTCCACCAGCAGGAGCTGCAATTCAGTTTCGCCCTGATACGTGCTGATCTCCAACTGGTAGGCAAGATCGAACAGATCATCGGGGAGGGGCTGGTCAGCGCTTTGCCACCAGAGCACGGTTTGACGGGTGCCACTCGCATCTTCGACGGTCAGCCGCCGGTGGGCACGGGTACGGCCCAGCAGGGCAGCGCTCCTGAGCGTCAGATCGCGGCTGGCAAGCGTGATGCGCGGGTTGCCTTCGCCAAAGGGTGCCAGCCGGTTGAGATCGGCAGCCAGATCGAGCGTGACGTCACTCAGGGGCAAGGTGGCGTCGAGACTCAGGCCGGCGCGCACGGTCGGATCGCGCGTTTCGTGCAGCGTGTCCGACAGGCGGCGGCGAAAGGCGGGGATATGGTCCGCCGGGAGCGAAAGGCCCGCCGCGCCGGGATGCCCGCCAAACGTGATCAGCAGATCAGCCTGAGCGGTGATTGCGGCACCGATGTCGTAACCAGGGGCGGACCGGGCCGAACCGCGCGCCGTGCCATCCTCAGCGATGCTGAGCAGCACGACCGGGCGCTGGTAGCGCTCTGCCAGGTGACTGGCGACGATGCCGATAATGCCTGCGTGCCAGCCGGGCCGCGCCAGTACCAGCGCTTCCCAATCCAACAGGGACGGATCACGCGCGATCTCCTCTAACGCAGCGGCGTAAATCTGGCTGTTCTGGAGGCGGCGCTGGTTGTTCAACCCTTCGAGCTGCAGCGCCAGCACGTGCGCGCGGGACCGGTCCGACGTGGTGAGCAGTTCAACGACCGGGCGCGCGTCGTCCAGCCGCCCGGCAGCGTTCAAACGCGGGCCTAACTGGAAGGCGATATCGGCGGCGGTCAGCCGTTCGGGGGCCAATCCGGCAACCTCCACCAGCATTTGCAGGCCGGTGCGCTGCGTGGCACGCAACTGGTCGAGTCCAAGCTGCAACAGGTAGCGCGTATCGTGCGTCTGCTGTGCTACGTCCGCCACAACGCCGAGCGCGACAAGGTCGAGGAAGCGCGGTAACTCACCGGCGCGCCCAGCTTGGGCATAGAGGTATTCGACCAGTTTGTATGCGACGCCGACGCCGGGCAGCGCCGCCAGTGGATGATCGCCCGGCAGGCGCTTAGGATTCACAATTGCGTTGGCATCCGGCAGCGCGGGCGGCAGATCGTGATGGTCGGTGATGAGCGTCACCAGGCCACGCGACTTCGCGTAGTCAATAGCCGGATCGGCAGAGACTCCCGTGTCACACGTCAACAAAATCGCCGGATGCAAGTCATCGATCCGGGCTTGCAGACTCGCGACCTGAATACCATGTGACTCGCGCAGGCGGTGCGGGATATAGAACGGCACGTCCGCGCCCAACCCGCGCAGAGCATCGACCAGCAGCCCGGTAGCAGTTTGCCCATCGACGTCAAAATCGCCCCAAACCAGGATCGTCTGCCCGCGCTGGATGGCGTGATCCAGGTGTTCCGCCGCGAGCACCAGATCGGGCAGATCAGAGGGCGGGGCAGGAGCGTAGGCATCAGGGGACAAAAACGCGCGGGCCGCATCCGGTGTAGTGATACCGCGCTGCGCGAGAATCCGGGCGACGAGTGGGTGGCCGCCTACGACCTGGATCAACGTCTCAGAAGGGGAAACGGGCGGCGGACCAAACCAGATACGTGCATTTCGCGTAGTCATAAATGCTAAAAACCAGCCTCCTCCACATCACCCAAACCAAACAACTCCTCCCCACTCGCGATATTATCGCCAATATTAACGCCCTCTTTCAACGAACCAGCGCGCTCACCACGATCACACAACGACCGGTATTCGCAGTAGCGACAGCGATCAACATCAGACGTCAGCGACCAGACGCCAGCCAACGGGCGCGACCCGATTTCATCCACCATGTCCGACAAATACGCCCGATCCCGCTCAAACTGCACGGCGCTGTACTCAAAAATCACCGGATCAGCAGGCGCACTCACAACCCAATAAACCATTGTGACCTGCTCAGGCTGCACGTCCACACCTAACAACCGCTCACCCGACCGCACCGCGACATACGGGTACACGTGCGTTTGAAGCCGCGACTCAAACCACTGGCGCGACGGGCTGCGCCGGTAGGTTTTCCAATCGAAGATCACCAGACGCTCGCCGGGCACAACCACCAGCAGATCAAACGTCGCGCCCACACGCGACCCCGGCAGATCGGCAGACAGCGTGAACTCCGGATAACGCCGACCTTCCAGGCTGTGCAGGAAATCAAAGCCCAGATAGGCCTGCCACCAGGCCCGCAGCGCATCACCATCGATCATGGCCGCGAGCACTGCTGCCTGCATTCCCAACTGGTGACGTTGCACCAGGCGGTGAAACTGCTGGCCGTGCTCCATGTGGTCTTCGTGGGCAAGCAGCGGCTCAACCTGCACACCCGGCCAGGGCTGCCCCTCGACATAACGTAGTTGGAAGCGGCGCGGGCAGTCGGCGTAATCCTGCAAGCTACTCTGGCTGAAACGGAATGTTTTTGGCAGCATTCTTATGTAACAAACCTCTCGTTACTCACCCAACAGGTATTCGCGCTGCGCGTACTCACCCAGTGCTACCAGCGGTAGGGCAGGTTGGTTCACGAACGCCTCGCCCTTATGCCAGAATCGCCCCATATTCCAGGTGATGATCAATTCGCGCCTGGCACGGCTGATGCCAACGTACAGCAGCCGCAACCGTTCTTTGGCGTATTCCAGACGCGCTTCACGTGTCGGCTCGCCTTCCTCATAGGTGCCGGGATCACCACCATTCAGCGCCTCAAGCTGCGCCAGCGCTTCCGCCTCCAGATTCAGCCGGCGGACTTCACCGTCATAACTACCGCGCGCGTACCATTTTTCGCCGATGTACGAGTCATACGGCATCGCAGACGGAAACCCGTAGTTGCTGACCGCCATCACATATACCCGATCCCATTCTAGCCCTTTTGCCGCATGCATGGTGGCAACCGTCACCACGCCGGGTTTTGGCTCATACCCCTCCTCAGCATCGTCAAACCCGATGAAGCGGCGCTCGTTGCTGCTAATCGCACGCAGTTCGGCGATAAACTCCGGCAGACGCCAATCGGGATGACTCTCGGCCACGCTGTGCAGCAGCACAGCGACCTTATGCGCCAGCGCCACGTCTACCGGCTCGGAGAAAACGTCCTGCGCAACGGTCAAGATCAGTTGATCGACAGGCAGGGTAAGCGCCTGCAACCAGCGGCGCACCCGGCGGCGAAATTCAGCCAGATCAACACGCAGCCATGCGTATTCTTCCGACAGATCACCGGCGTCAACGTCACCAGCGGGCACGCCGGGCCACAAAAAATCCTCGATATTACGCCAGCGTGCAAACACAGCCGTGATCGTCTGCCGAAGCTCAACATCCTCCTGGACCAGTTCGCGCTGCGGCTCCGGCATCAGCGACCAGTACAGGCGTTTCAGCCGCGTGAGATCGGTCGGCTCGCCCAGGTAGTCGAGCAGTTTATACAACAAATCGACCGCTTCACGCGTGGCGGTCGTGCTGCGCAGCAGTTCTTCGCACCTGACACCCTGGCGGCGCAGCGCTTCGACCACTTTGAAGCCCCGGCTGTTTTCCGGTACCAGAACGGCCACCGTTGGCGGCACGACACCATCAGGAAGATCGTCAAACGTTTTTAGCCATTCCATGAGCGAGTATTCCTCAGCAGAGACGACGATCTCGATCTCGTCCTCCGGTTTGATGCGCTGGTCAAAACGGTACCGGATGTGCAGCCAGCTTTCATCGTCGGGCGGATTCGGCTGCGGATCGCCGGGTCCGGTAGGCTGGATGAAACCGCGATGCCGGTGCCAACGCGTATCCAGCCGGTAATCGAACGCATCTCGCAGTTCAGGAGTCGGGTGTTCGTCATAGGTCCAACGCGCGAGTTCATTTGCCAGCATGATGATCGTAGGAGCCGACCGTCCGGAAACTGACAGCGGACGCTCGACCACTGCCGGGTCTTCGAGAAATTCCCGCAAAAAAACCGGGTCGGCGGTGGTGAACGTCGTGTTGATGGCCTGATTCGGATCGCCGACACGCACCCAATTACGGTCCGCGCTGAGCAGGGCGAGCATGGCTTCTTGCAGGCGGCTGCTGTCTTGCGCTTCGTCTTCGAGGATGTACGGCCAGCCTTCGCGCAAGCGTTGCAGGTAACGATCGTCGAGGTTCAACGCTTCGAGCGCCAGCCGCACGAGATCGTCAAAATCGACCGCTCCGCGATACGCGAGGCTGCGCTGGTAATCGTCGTAGACGTGCGCGGCAAACCGCGCCAGGTCAAACCGCGCATCCGTCCCGTCGAGCGCAAGCAGCAGTTCGTCAGGATCGCGGCGCAGGTCCTTAGCCCGCCTGATGAAACCGGTCACCAGTCCCGGTAAATCATCCTCAAAGCGGCGCGCGCTGTGCGAATCAAGCTCCGGATCAAGATACGCGGCCAGCCGATCCCACCATTCCGACACACGCTGTGCGACGATATCGCGCTGAATATCCAGCGATATTTTCTCATCCAGAATGACAAAATCGTCGGCCAGGCCAACCAGCGCCGGACGCTCCCGCACGATGTCGTGCGCCAGGCCATGCAGGGTACGCACCCGGTACCCGACCGAAGGCAGCAGCCCGTATTCGTCGCGCAGCAACCGGGCGATACGCGCCTGGAACCCGTTGACCGCCGAGTTGGTGAACGTCACGACCAGCACTTCCTGGTCGAGGCCGATGCGCCGGTCATGGATCAGGCGGGCGGCGAGGTGCGCGAGGGTAAACGTCTTGCCGCTGCCCGGCACCGCCGCGATGCCCACTTTGCCGCCGGTATAACCGCGTACAATCGTTTCTTGCTCCGGGCGTAATATGGCAGGTGTCATGTTTCAGTTCCTTCGGGGGCGGCGTGGCGCTGCATGATCTGCTGGACGAAACGCAGCAGCGGGCCGCGCTGTTCGTAACCCTGCTCACCGAGATCGGCAATCGCCACAAAAACGTGCTGGCGGCAGCGGCGCACCAGCCCCAACAACAAGTGGCGCAGCGCCGCGCGGCGGGCTTCATTTTCCAGGTCATCGGTCCACACCTGAGCAGGCGGGTAACTGCGCGACAGCACATAGGGATGCGTGAGCGGCTGTTCCAGGCGCTCGCCCCATTGGCTGCTACCTGCATCCAGCCAAAACTGGTAATCCACCCAGCGGTTGCGCATCAAAAACGTGTGAGCAGGGGCTAAAAACACCGCGTCGCGCTCCTCGTCACGCCAACTGGCAACGTACAGGGCGGCTAATAACCCCTCGCGCACCAGATCAAAATACTCTTCGAGCACGCTGCTCCACTCATCGACGCCGCGCGGATACAAGACCTGACGGAACTTGCGGGCCGATTCGGCCAGTTCTGCGATCACGCGCCCGGCGTCCATATCGGCGTGAAATCCGAATCCCGGCTGTGATAGGACCTCGCCAAACAACCGGCTCAAGAAGTGATCGGGCGGAATGGTGCCCGATTCCTGGACCTGATAGGTTTCCAGCCAGGCGCGCAGCCGTTCATAAAACTCGCCCGCGCGGTACGTGATGCGCTGCTGCATTTCCGGGCGAATGGCGTCAAACGATCCGAGTTCGGGACGGCCCGGCCTGTACACGATCTGTGCCAACAGCCAGGCGCGCACCGGGTCGAGACTCTCGATCACCTGGTGGAGCGCGTCGGCAACGTCGATCACCGGCGGGCGGTAGGGCCAATGGGGGTGCGCCAGGGCAGTCAGCGTCATCAGGGCGCGGGACGCAGGTTCATCACGCACGGCGCGAGAGGGCCGGTGGGATACCGTCTCGATGCCGCGTTCGGCCAGGCGCGTTGCCAGCGCAAAGCGCAGGGAATCGCCCAGGAAGGGGGCCAGGACGACGATCTCGCGCGGTGACACGCCGCTGTCGATCAAATCGCTGATGGCGTCTACCACCCAGTCGATCATCTGGGGGAAAAACCTGTAGTTCGCGGGCGTAAAACCGCCGCGCGGATTCACATTCTGTTCCGCCTCAGCTTCCAGGGTTTCCGCGTCGAATATCGCGGCGAATTCACCGGCCAACGCCGCCATAACCGGCGCGGAACCGACCGGATCGGCCCGGTGCTCCACTTCGTCGCAGAGATCGGCTAGCGCCGCCATACCTACCAGGTCCGCTCCCAGGAAAATTCGATAACCCGCGTCCAGGTCGTACAGCAGCAACGCCGAGTCGAGATCGTCCCACATCCAGCGAATAAAATCCGACACGACCGGGAAATTCTCCTCCAGGTTGTCCGCGACCAGATGGCGGCAGCGCTCATGAAAGTATCCGGCGTACAGATCCTCGTCGAGCAGGTAATTCATGAACAACTCGATTTGCAGCGAAAAATCAAGCAAATTGTCCTGCAAACACCGCTCACGGAACTGCCGGGCCAACTCAATACTCGCACGGTAGACCGGCGGGCGACTCGAATG
>CAYMTN010000083.1:0-20303 GCA_964393335.1 uncultured Anaerolineaceae bacterium | reverse complement strand
TAGAACCGATTAACTGTACCACTACCAGAGGTAGTGGCTTTAAAAAGACGAGTAAACTGTCGGACATCAGGGAACGATGATGGGTAACCGGCTGAACACCCTCACCCCCGGCCCCTCTCCCGCCAGGCAGGAGAGGGGAGCAGACACGCCCGGCGGATGAAGTCCCCTCGCCTACTCTGTGGGAGGTCGTATGCGCCGCATACGCGGGATTTAGGGGTGAGGGCCGGGAGGTTTTCGGTAAACGGTTCACGCTAAACAACTAACGAGAGGTCCACAACTAAACCATGCCAACGCTGACCGCCGATCATTTGACGCTGGGCTACCGGCGCGGAGCCGCCGTCGTGCGCGATCTGGTGCTGACCGTCGCGCAAGGTGAGATCGTGACGCTGGTCGGGCCGAACGGCTCCGGCAAAAGCACGATCCTGCGCACGCTGGCCCGCCTGATGCAGCCGCAAGACGGCGCTGTCTACCTGGACGGGCGCGAGATTCACCGCATGTCCACGCGCAGGGTCGCGCAGACGCTCGCCATCCTGCCCCAGGACCCGACCGCGCCGGAAGACCTGACCGTCCACGATCTGGTATCACGCGGGCGTTTTGCGCGGCAGGCATGGTGGCGCGCATCCAACCTGCGCGACCGGGAAGCAGTGGCATGGGCGCTCGAATCAACCGAGCTGCAACCGCTGGCCGAGCGCCGCCTGACCACGCTCAGCGGGGGTGAACGCCAGCGCGCCTGGATCGCGCTCGCGCTGGCCCAGGAACCGCGTATCCTGCTGCTGGACGAGCCGACGACCTTCCTCGACATCAGCCACCAGCTTGACGTGATGGTTCTGCTTCAAGAACTCAACGCCCACACGGGACTGAGCATCGTCATGGTGCTGCACGATCTCAACCAGGCGGCGCGCTTCAGCCACCGGCTGGTGGCGCTGCGTGAAGGGGAAATTTACGCCACCGGGTCACCGGCGGAGGTGTTCACCGAACCCATGCTGCGCGACGTATTCCAGGTGGAGGGCGTGATCGGCCACGATCCGCACACCGACACGCCCATTTTCACGCCGCTGCAATCCGTGCGCCCCGACGGTTCTGTGGGCCGCAACGGCCACAAACACAACGGCGCGGATCGCGCCGCGCCGGATGAGAATCACGTAGCGTAACCGGGCGTCAACTGCGCACTTTGTCGAACAGCCACATCAGCCCGACGATCATCACTGCCAGGATCGCCACCGGGATCAGCGCACGCACGATTCCCAGCACAATTTGCACCGCCACCCACGCCGCGATCAACAGCACCATCATCACGATGACCTGCGTCAGCACCGGCAAAGCGCGAAACCGCTCGTACATCCCCTTCTCTCCCAGAATTTCAGCTAACTGCATACTATGCAACCTGCATGACTATCGATCACTGTATCACGGACCGCCGCGCCCGACAATCCGATTCCTCATAGGGTGACGGAGGAGTTTACCTTACTCCGTCACAGGTGGTTGGTCTCCAAGCTGGCTGTTGATCAGACACTTTGGTATTGTGCGTCAACTGCACTACGTTGGAGCCATCAGCATTCATCACATATATCTCGAAATCTCCATCCCGATCCGAAGAAAAAGCGATCCGCTGTCCATCGGGTGACCATGCGGGCTGGAAGTTCCGAAAGTCATCATCGGTGAGCTTGCGAATGTCTCCCCCGCTTGGATTCATTGCGAAGATGTTGTATTTCCGGCCATCAGTCCCCTCGTCGGAGAAATAAACAATCGTTTCTCCATCGGGTGACCAGACAGGATATAGGTTCAAGGTCGGATAACGAGTGGTAGTCAGTCGTACCACGTCAGATCCGTCAGCATTCATGACGTAAATCTCGGAGTGACCACTACGACCTGAGTCGAAAGCGATCTGCTCACCGTCTGGAGACCACGCCGGATTTCCTTCGAATGTCGGCCTGTCTGTCAATTGCACCACGTTAGAGCCATCAGCATTCATCACATAGATATCGGGATTACCGTTTCTGTCTGAAACAAAAGCAATCGTTTTTCCATCAGGTGACCAGGCTGGATCATAATTCCAAGTGGAATCTCCGCTCGACGTAAGAGCCATCAGATTCGATCTGTCGATATCCATAACGAAAATTTGGGTGCCAGATTCCGTAGATGATGATTCGAACACGATTTGTTGACCATCAGGAGAAAAATCTGGCGCGTGATTCTCCTCGTTGATGCCATCTGACCAGCTAATAGGCCGGGGGGGTTCAACCGTCATCAGGTAGATATCGAACCACCATTGGTCACCGGATACATATGCGATCATCGACTCACAAATCGAGGTCCCGTCCAGCCCAGAAGGTGTTGATGTACCCTCAAATCGAACATCTCGACTGCCTGGGTTTTCCAGCCCCTGCACCACTACAGCACCAAATGCCACTGCCATAGCCAACATACGGATAGCGACTGTCATTTTTCACCTCCCTCTACCAGATATTACTTTGAATGGCGAGGGAAAATCGAGGCATATGTGCCCTTCAACTATGAACCAATTGCCAGGCGTTGATTAATGGCCTTTGCCCGCACCTTACCTACAAATGCACATGAGGCAGTACGGTAACTGCCCCATGTGCAACCTGAGAATGGAGCGCGATCAGTGGGCACCGTTGGTTTGCAGCCGGTTGTACAGGTACACACCACCGACGACGATGGCAGCCAGGATCAACAGCGGCATCAACGCTTTGACGATGGCGACGACCAGTCCCAGCACGATCAGCGCCAGGATCAGGAACAGGATGAGGCGGAACATCTGGCGAAACGAAGGCAGGCTTTCCATCATGTCGTTCATTGTTTTGTCTCCTATCATAGAACGAGAGTCGGTCTCGCTGGTTGTTTGGTTCGTTCACTACATATTACGGACGATGTGCGCCACGAGTTGCGCGGTTGCGGCCCAAATCGCCGGCGTTTACGCACTTTTTACAGCTCGCTGGTTCCCGTCCGCCTCTGATTCGGCATATAATGGCAGGTAAGCCGGCAACTATTCGGAGGATCAACATGGCAGACCTGATAGGCCAGACGCTCGGCCACTATCACATCATCGAACAGATCGGCATGGGCGGCATGGCAACCGTCTACAAAGCGTACCAGGCCAACATGGACCGCTACGTCGCGATCAAGGTGCTGCCCCGGCAGCTTGCCGAGGACCCCGCGTTTTACGGGCGGTTCGAACAGGAAGCCCGCACCATCGCCAACCTGGAAAACAAACACATCCTGCCGGTATACGACTACGGAGAGCAGGAAGGTTATACCTATCTGGTCATGCGTTATGTCGGCAGCGGCACGCTCAAGGACCTGACCGACCGGGGAGCGCTGCCCCTGCCCGCCGCCGCTGCGTATTTCAGCCAGATCGCGGACGCGCTGCACTACGCGCACGATCACGGCGTGGTCCACCGCGACATCAAAACCTCCAACGTGTTGATCGGTGAGGGCCAGCAGTGTTACCTGACCGATTTCGGCATCGCCAAGCTGGCGCAAAGCTCGTCGCATTTCACCAGCACCGGCTCGATCATCGGCACCCCGGCGTACATGTCGCCCGAACAGTGCTCCGGCCTGCCCGCCGACACGCGCAGCGACATCTACTCGCTGGGCATCGTGCTCTACGAAATGCTGACCGGGGCGGTGCCGTTTGAGGCCGAAACGCCGGTCGCCGTCGTGCTGATGCACGTCAAAGACCCGCTGCCGTCACCACGCAGCGCGAATCCGGCCATCCCTGAATCCGTCGAAAAGGTGCTGTTTCGCGCGCTGGCGAAAGACCCGGACGACCGGTTCCAGTCCGCCCAGGATTTCGCGGAGGCGCTGAATACGGCGCTGGAAACGGCCAGCGAACAGCCGACCGCCGCGCTGCCGGTCCCGATGGCGGCTGGCCCCGTCTCCCCGGCCCCACCGCCCGCCGCGCCCACTGCGCCGCACGCCGCCACGACCCCGCTGGAAGTGACGCGTCCCCCGCAGAACTGGCGAGCGCTCGCGGTGCTGGCAGTCCTCGCCGTGATCGTCGCCATCGTGTCGATGATCGCGCTCCATGGCGGCGGCGAGGAGTCCGGCGGGACGGATTCCACGCGACCAGCGGCGGGCGAGGTCACGGGCGAGCCGGCAGGTGGCACACCTGGCGGCGACGTCGTGGGCGAGGTCGCCGCGCCCGGTTGGACCGTGTTTACCAGCACGCGCGGCGAGTCCCCCGGTGACCGGCACGTCATCGCCACCGACAGCGGCGTATGGGTTGCCAGCGGCGGCGGCCTGCTGCGTTGGACGCCCGACGGTAGGATCACCAAGTACACCACCGCCGATGGCCTCGCCTTTCACGACATCCAGGCCATGACCCAGGATTCGGCGGGTAATCTCTGGCTGGCCGGTGGCAGCGACCATCCCGGCGTGATGCGGCTGACCCTCGCGCCGGATGGCAGCCTCGCGTCAGTGGACTATTTCCACGCCGGGACCGGCGGCCTGCGCTCGAATGACGTCTGGACCCTGCTGCCCCAACCGGGCGGCGCGCTGCTCGCCGGGACGTATGACACCTATCTCGAATGGTGGGACGGCACCCGCTGGACGGACCCGCCCATCCCGACTGCCGATCCCGCGCTGCGCGGCATCGGGGATCGTGCCTGGGCGCTGCTCCGCACGCCGGATGGGACGTGGTGGGCCGGGGGTCCCCAGGGCCTGGCCCGCACAACCGGCGGCGCGTGGGAAAGCGTGCCCCTGCCCGGCGATCTGGCCGGTGGCGACTACAGCGCCTATAACGTCGCGTACCTCTTCTACGATACGGGCGACGGATCGATCTGGACGGACATCCTCACCGAACCCGACTACGAGGACCACATCTGGCGGCTGGTGCCCCAGTCCGGCGCGTGGACCTGGGAAACCACCAACCTGCCCGAAGCGCCGTCCAGTTTCCTGCGGGCGTCGGATGGCAGCCTGTGGATCGTGACCTACGACGCCATCACCCACACCAGCCCGGATGGCACGTCGGAAACCATCACCCAGACACAGGTCATCCCCAGCGAGTATTTCCTGGACATCGCGGAAGACCCCGACGGATCGATCTGGCTGACGACCGATTCCGCGCTCGTGCACCGCGTTGGGCGGCGCTGGCAGGCGTATTCAGTGGACAACGAACCCGCCGCCCACGACGCAGTCGACATGCTCGAAGCGCCGGATGGTGCCCTGTGGTTCGTCACCGGTTATGGGCGGCTGCTCACCTACCAGGATGGCGTGTGGTCATCGCCCGACTCGCTGGATACGGACACCTACGCCATGACCCGCCAGGGTGACGCGCTCTGGCTGGCCACCGGGTCCGGCCTGGTCCGCTGGGAGCACAACGCCCGGCGGCGTTATGCGATCCCAGACGGGCTGAACAACGAAACCGTGCTCTCGCTGGCGTTTGATCCCACCTACCCGGACCTGCTGTGGTTCGGCACGCTGGACGGGCTGCACGTCCTCAACACCGCCGACGATTCCGTCACCGCCTGGACGCGCGCCGCCAACGACCTGCCCGGCCCCGGCATCAAGTCGCTGTACTTCGACGACCAGGGCACGCTGTGGGTTGGCACCGCGTTTGACGACGACTGGATCGGTCCTGGCGAAGCGGTTCTGCTGCGTCTCCCCGACCGGGGCGATCTGGCGAATTTGCAGTGGGAAGTGGCCGCGTCCCAGGACGACCCATTTGACGGCGATTGGGGCGTGGAAACCATCACGCAGGATGACCAGGGCGCGCTGTGGATCGGCACGGATGAATTCGCCTACCACCAGGAAAATGGCCGCTGGCGGCGGTACACCGGGCAGGACGGCGCCCCGGAAGAAGTCGCGTTTCCCGGCATCGCCATCACGGGCGGCATCACCTGGTTTGCCACGCCCTACTACGGCCTGTACGGGTTTGACCGGCGCGGCTGGTTCCCGGTCGAAGCGGTGGCCGAAAACGCCGGGTATATCGCCGGGCTGCACGTCACGTCGGACGGCGCGTTATGGATTCTGACCGAAACCGGCATCGTGCGGCTGCTCGGCGATCCGCGCAGCGCCCCGATGTGACATGCGTTTTGGGGCTGACCGCTGAAAGCTGATCGCTGAAAGCTATCTCTCAAGGAGTGTGAGTGTGGACCCGGATCGAATCGTGAATGTCGGCGTGCAGGTGCTGCCGCTGACCGAGGACGCGCTGCCCATCGTCGATCAGGCGATTACTGCCATCGCCGCCAGCGGCCTGCGCTACGAGGTCGGCCCGCTGGAAACGACCATCGAAGGGCCGTTCGACGCGGCATTGAACGCGGCCAGGGCGGCCCATCTGGCCTGCCTGGAAGCGGGCGCTACCCATGTCGTGACGATCATCAAAATTGCGGATGGCCGCGCGGGCGCGCATACCATCGACGAAAAAACCGCCAAGTATCGCGGCGGTTCTTGATTCAGCGCTTAACGGCTTGACTACCGTCTGATCGCTGGCGTAAAATATAAATAGGAAACAAACACAAGTCATAATCATGCAGTCTGTTACGCGTGCCCGGAACCGGCATTATCGGGTGATGTTCGAGGTAGTTGAAAGGGAAACGCGATGGACTGCCGGCACAAGTTACCGATTATCAGTCTCAACCTCTGCCTGGACTGGTCGAATCCGCTGGTGTACGGGTTCGTCGGGGTCGTGAGTGCGATCGTGGCTTCGATCATCCTGGCCGCCGTATAGGACCGGCCACTGCGGGGTAGTGGTCCGCCTCACCTGTCTCACAGCGCGAACCCATCGACGTGATACGGCGCGACGGGCGTGTGCGGCGCGACCGCACGCACCCGCATTTGCAGCGTTCTGATCTGCGTGTCGATCTCGTCGTCGGACAGCGCACGGATTCCGCCTACGGCGGCCCGTTCCTCGTACTCCGTGCCCGGTGCGGGGACGTAATTCGACAGGTAGACCTGGTCCGCCGGACCCAGCCGCATCGCCTCGACCGCCTCCACCGAGCGCTCGATGTGGTGCGGCGCAAAACGATGCCCGCCGATACCCGCCATCAGGATCACACCGACCGATACGCCTCCCTCGCGCAGCGCCGCCACCGCATTGATCGCGTCCTGGACGGAGCCGGGTTTGTTCAAAAAACGCAGCAGCGTATCGTCGCCGGTTTCCAGCCCGATGTACGCGCGTTCCAAACCCAGGGCGTGCAGATCGCGCCATTCCTCCGCCGACTTACGCTCCACGTCAAACGCGCTGACAAACGAAAACACCGGGCGCGGGCGATCCGGCAGGCCGAACATCTCCTGAGCGATCTCAAACAGGGCGATCAGCCGCGCCTGCGGAATGATCAGCGCGTTGGCGTCCGCCAGAAACACGCCGCGCCGCAAGCTCAACCCCTCGCCGAAAAAATCGCGCACGCGCTCGCAGTGCTCGCGGAACGTTTGCGGACTCTGCATGCGAAACTTACGGTCGCGGTACAGGCCGCAGAACGTGCAGCGGTTCCACGAACAGCCTTCCGTCGCCTGGAGCACCAGCGCCAGGTATTGATCGGGCGGCAGAATGTTCACCGGCTGGTAGATGGAATTGAACAGCTCGCCATCGGCGGCTAACTCGCGGGGACCAAATGCCAGGATTTTGTCCAACGCCGCCGCCAGCGCCGCGCGATCACCCGGCGTCAGGTCCAGGCGCGGCACAAGCCCTTGCAGCGCGCGCAGCTCAGCAACGGTATGCGCCAGCAGCGCGTCACGTTCGTCAGGCATCAGCTCGCGGCGGCGCGGCCCGTGTTTATCCTTGAGTCGTTCCAACAGGCGGTGATCGAGCGTGCGCTGGTAGCTGCTCCCATTCGTAAACAGCGCCAGCAGGCGGCCCGACCGGTCGAAGCTGTAACTTTCACCATAACACGGTGAAATCACGAGCGCGGCTCCTGCCAGGTTGGCAGTGATCGTGTCAGCGGTGCCAGGATGCGTCGCGTGGATTGGCAATCAGAAACTCCCCGGTTGGTGTGTCTCTGCGCCGTCGTTTCCCCTGGTCCACGCGCCGCGCGGGCCGTTGGGAGGTGCGCAGTTGGCAACTTATCGCTAGACTCAGATTATAACGAACTGGCCTTGAGATGCGGAATGGGTTTATCATTGTGAACAATTATGCGCCATTGTCGGGTGTGGGTGAGTCTTGTGGAGGCGGTCGTTGATGAACGAGTTCAACGCCAACGAGTCATTTGACCTGGCAGATTACGACCCGAACTGGCCGGTGATGTTCCGGCAGGAAAGCGATCTGCTCGCGGAGGCGCTGGGCGAGTGCGTGGTCGATATCAAACACGTCGGCAGCACGTCGGTGCCCGGCCTGCGTGCCAAGCCGATCATCGATATCCTGGTCGCGGTGGAATCGTTCGACCCGGTCGAAGAGTACATCCGGAAATTAGCGCCGCTCGGTTACCACCACCATTCGCACGACGACGACGACGAACGCCTGTTTTTCTGGAAGGGCGTGCCGCGCACCCACCATTTGCACGTGGTCGAATATGCGACGTGGGAGCACCAGCGCCACATCATTTTCCGCGATTACCTGCGCGCTCATCCGGATATCGCGCAGTGGTACGAGCAGATCAAACAAGAGCTGTCCATCGCGTTCAAGCACAACCGCCCCGCCTATACCAAAGGCAAAACCGCGTTTATCAAGTCGATCATGACACGCGCCGTCGAAGAAATCGTCGATCCGTCGGTGCGGCGTTTGATCCGTGAAGCAGAGCAGAACCCGGATCAGGTGCCCGACGACATGCCCCCGGACCCGTAACCAGATGCCAGAATCGCTGCTGCCGCGCTGCCCGCAGTGCAACGCACGCATGTTGCCCGCCGAACACGGTACGGGCCTGTGGTGCCAGTTTTGCGGCGTGGTCCTCGACGATCCGGACGCGCGTAAAACTGCCGAACAGGCCCAGGCCCAACGCGCCACCCAGGACGGGTACGATCCGCCCAGCCGTGACTGGGATATGCCGCTCGAAGACCGCCGCCTGCTCGACTCGGCATGGCGCAGCATCCAGCAGGGCGACACCGTCTCGGCGGCTTACCTGCTGCGCGAAGGCGTGAGTCGCGACGCCGACCTGGCTGACGCGTGGTACCTGCTGTCGCTGACCACCGACGATCCTGGCGAAAAAACGATCTATCTCGACCGCGCGCTCGAAATCCAGCCCTATCACGAATACGCGTGGCGCGACAAAGGCGTGCTGGAAGGCGTGATCCCGGACCAGCCCGCGACTGCCACCACGCCCGACCCGGCATCCGAGCCACAGCCGGACACGGTCGAGGCCGAATCCGAAACGCAGGCGTGCCCGCTGTGCGGCGGCATGGTCGCGTATGATGTGGCGTTGGGTGTCCTGGTCTGCCGGCACTGCGGCTATCGCGCGGGCGCAGCCCCCGCCGCGCATCCCGCCGCCGCCCCGCGCGGTTATCAAAAACTGGATGACGCCCTGCTCCAGCGGCGCTTTGGCTTCACGCGCGAATGGCACATCGGCGCGCGGGTGCTGGTCTGCCAGAACTGCCACGCGCAGCTTACGCTGAGCAGCACGACCCTCTCGACGCAGTGCCCGTTTTGCGACAGCGCGCATGTACTGGTCCAGGACGCGGTCGGTTCGTTCGAAGAACCGGACGCCCTGCTGCCCTTCAAGATCGACCGCGCCGCCGCTGCCCAGGCCGTCCACCGCCAGCTTGAAGCGGCTATCCGCCCGCAGATCGAGCGCGGCGAGATGCAGGCCGTTTACCTGCCGTTTTGGGCGTTCAAGGCGTTGGTGTCGATCCGCAGCACGCTCGGTTTGATGCCGGACGCGCCCTCACAGGGCCGCTACCAGGGGCCAACCGCCATGACCTTCAGCATCCCGCTGTTCAGCGTGACGCTGGGCGACGAGCGACCGGCGAACGCCAGCCGCGCCACCGGCGAACCCTTCCGCTCCGGCGTGTACGGCGTCGACGACGCGCTGGTCGGCGGCGGGACCGAGCCGCGCCAGGCGGTGCTGTACGAGCTGATGCCGTACGATCTCGGCGGATTGGTGGCCTACGATCCGCGCTATCTGGCGCAGCGCTCCGCGCAAATTTACAGCGTCGACGTGATCCAGGCGTCGATCACGGCGCGGGCCTACGCCAAATACGTCGCGCGGCGGCTGGCGACCGGCTACCCCGCGCCCGCGATGGACCTGGCACGCACCGATTCACGCGCCTACAACCCGCCCGATTCCCCACTGTGGCGCGCGGTCCAGGTCACAATCGAGACGCTGCATTACCGGCTGATCCTGCTGCCGGTGTGGATGATTTCGCTGATCCTGCGCAGCGGGATGCACCGCCCCGCCGTCGTCAACGGCCAGACGGGCGAAGCGATCCTGTCGAGCAGCTTTGAAACGCCGGATACGATCCTCAACCCCCGGCGCGCGGGTGTCGAAGACATGCCGCCGTCGCCATCCCGCCGCCATTCGTCCGTGATTCGCCCGATTGATCCGCCGCCTGCCCGGGCGCGTGTCATCCGGCCCCTGAAGCGGCGCTGAGTGGCCGCGCAGACACATTTCTCGAACACGCAACAGGGGCGCTGTACGGTGGTACAGCGCCCCTGGTTTCAGGCGTGAACGGGTTAGAGTCCGTAAAGTGTGCCGGGCGCGGCAAGCAGCGCCCCTACGAGAGCCATTTACGGATCGATTCTTAGCTCGCCATCTGCACGGGGATGCGCTTCGGCTGTGTTTCGGGCCGCTTGGGCAGCGACAGACTCAGCACGCCGTTTTCAAATGTCGCGGTGATGCTGCCGGTATCCAGCGTGTCGGCCAGGCGCAGCGTGCGCTTGAACGCGCCCGTGTAACGCTCGCGGAAATGGTACCGCTCGCCTTCAGTCTCGGCGGACTCGCCCAGTTCGCCGCTGATCGTCAGCAGATCGCCTTCGACCTCGACGGTGACATTGTCGGGCGACAGGCCGGGCAGGTTCATGCGGATCACGATGCCGTCTTCGCGTTCGATGACGTCCATCGCGGGACGCAGCACAGGGCGCGCGGTGTCGCTGTCGTAGCGGGCCGCGTCATTCCCGGCATAACGCCACAGGTCACCGGCGGTGCGGGCGGCGGGTATACGGGTCAACTTCATCATGGTGATTGCTCCTTCGGGTGTCGGGTCCACGATAGGTATAAGTCAACGACAACCCTATCATGCCACACCTGCATAAGAACAATCTCGGCGCTGCGTAAGAAGCCCCTCAGCGCCGCGTAAAAGTCGTGCAAGAAAACGTGTCATGCCCCGGTCCGGCCCTACTTCACGGCGGGCACCTGCCGCCGCACGCGCCCAATCCGGTCCACACCCTCAAGGCTGACCAGGCCGCCCGCCAGCAGGCGCAGCACGGCCCCGATCATCAGGACGGTAGTCAGGCCCAGCGCCGTGCTGGCAAGCTGGCTGCCGAACATCGGCCCGATGAAAATGGAGAGCAGCACGACCTGGCTGTAGACCGTCGAGAAACGCGTCAGGCTTTCCGCCGGGGTGTTTTCGCTGAAATACCCGAACAGGCTGATCGCCGCCAGCGTCCAGGACGCGCCCGACAGCGCCGATGCGACCAGCGTCACCGCCAGGCTGGAGGTCAGCGCCAGGATGATCCCGGCCAGGCCGGTCCCCACCAGGCCCGCCGCAATCGCGGGACGGCTGCCGAAACGCCGCACGGTGCGATTGGTCAGCCAGGCCGCCAGGGCCGCCGCCGCCAGCTCCGCCACCGCAAAGATCGACATAAACGCCTCGTCCGCACCCAGTTCACCGACCAGCCGCAGCGGGATGATGGCCGTGATCGAAAAAAACGCGACGTGCGTGATCACGGTGATGAAGACCACCCGCCGGAACGCGGGCGAGCGAAAAGGCGTGATCGGCGCGTGATCGACCGGCGGCGCGGGGTCCGGCCTGAGGACCTGCACGCGCTGCACGTTTAACAGGCTGACCAGCGACAGCGCGAATGCGCCCACAAACATCAACTGGTAGTTCAGCGGAAAGGTGACGCGTTCCAACCACACGCCCCAGGTCAGGGTCGACAACCCGACCATGATGTTAAAAACCAGCGAGCGGCGGCTCATCAACGCGGTGATCTGGTGGTTTTCGACTCCCCGGCGCAGCAGCACCAGAAACAACACCGACGAGACGCCCTGCGGGATGGCGGGCAGCGCGACGGCCATCACCAGCCACGCAGGCTGCACCTGCGCCGGGAAAAACGGCGTCAGCGCAGGCAGCAAAAACACCAGCCGGAACCCAAAGCCCGGCCAGAACATAGCGGGAATCAATTCACGGTAGCGGCTGCGCCACCACCCCGCCAGCGACGACGTGACCAGCGCCACCAGCGCAGGCAGCGACGCCAGCCAGCCCAGCAGCATCGGCGAGCCATCCAGCCGGATGGCGTAGACGGACAAAAACCGGGCGGTGGATGGCAGGGCCAGCCCAAACCAGGCGATGTCAAGGACCAGCAGGCGAAAATTCACCTGCGCCAGCTGCGCGGTGGAGAGGCTCGAAGCGGAATCGTCGGATAGTTCCATAGCGGGCACCGTACCCTGGACAGACACACGTGGAGGTCGGCATAAAATAAAAAACCTCCACCGGGGGTTTGGCTCCGTGCAAGGGAGAAAATGTCTGTCGTCTTGCTCACATGATCATCCCATTCGGGGTATCTGTCAAGAGGCAAAGCCGGGCGGCTGACCGGCGTTCAGTAGACGGAGCGCACACCGTCCAGTACGACCGGCACATAGAGGCATGTCAGGCGCGACTCGCTCCCGCGCACCGTTTGCCGCCCTCCCGCGTATTGGTTAGTAGGAGCGGGTGCGCCGCCGCGCCGGTGCGCGCACGATCAACTTGCAGATTGGCGCGGCGGGGGCAGTCTGCTATAATTCGCGCGCTGTAATCCGGCGTCAACCAGAAGCCTAAAACGCCGCAAAAGAAAGTCATGCGCCCTTATGACTGAACAACCTATGATCGACACACCGCCGCGCCCGGATGACGCCTCGTGGTTCGCGCGCCACCGCTCGCGGCTCTTGCTGTGGCTGCGTCTGATCATCGCGGTCGGCTTGATGGCCGTCGTGATCTCACTCGTGGCCGGGGACCGCGACAAACTCACCAACGTCGATTGGTCGCTGGTGCCGCTCGCCTGGGCGCTGATGCTGGTCAGCACGGTCGTCAAAGCCTATCGCTGGAGCCTGCTGGTCCGCCAGAGTCACATGGATGTTTCGCTCCGCCGCCTGGTGGGGACGTACCTCGTCGGGGGATTTTTCAGCACGGTGCTGCCGACCTCGGTCGGCGGAGACGCGGTGCGCGCGGTGGACATGGCCGCGACGACCGGGCGCGTCGCCGACTCGACGTCGTCCGTGTTGATCGAGCGCGGCATCGGCCTGCTGGCTGTGATCGGCGGCGGCAGCGTGTGCGCGCTGTTTTTGGAGCCGGGCACGGTGCCGACCATTTTCCTGCTCACGATTCACGGCCTGTTTGTGGCAGGTATCGTCGGGCTGGTGATGCTGCGCCAGGGCTGGTTCATCGAGCCGATTGCCGTGATCATGACGCGGCTGAACATGGGCAAACTGGTCGACAAGGTGCGCCGCCTGCAAGAAGCCCTGTCCGGCCACCTGGGGCGCGCCGACGTGCTGCTGGCGATGCTGCTGCTGTCGATTGTCGCCAACACGCTGACGATGAGCGCGACCTACATCGTGCTGGTTGCCGTCACGGACCCGATCGCGGTCGCCGCGTTCGTGCCGATGATCGCGCTCTCGACCGCCGCCGAGCTGATCCCGATCTCGATAGCGGCGCTGGGCGTCAAAGAATCAGCCTACATCTTTTTCCTGGGGCTGGTCAGCGTCGGGCGGGCAGAAGCAGGCGTGATCGCGATCATCATGCGCGTGCTGGTCTGGGCGCAGGCCATGCTCGGCGGGCTGGTCTTCTTCCAGCGCACGCTGCGCGCCCGGTCCGCCGCCGCGACGGCCAGGCCGGTCAGCGCGGCGCACCGCGATGGCCGCGCCCGCGTCGCCGGGGCTGAAAACGCGCTGGCAGGGATGGCAGCGCCGGAGATAGCAACCGCGCCGGAGTCGTCCATCGCCCAGGACGTCATACAGGCCCCGCCAGGATAGATCGGTATGCGAAAACTGCTCAAGTCGGCTGCCAAAGCGGCCCGCATTGTGCTGTACCGGCTGCGCACACAGGGCCTGCGTACCACGCTGGTCTGGGTGTGGGGGCGCGGCTGGCCCAAGCTGACCGGGATTCCGCTGGTGCGTTACAGCCAGATCACGCCCGACCTGTACGTGGGCGGGCAGTACGGGACGCGCGGCAAACGTAAATTGGAGCAGTTGGGCGTGACCGGCGGCGTGAACATGCGCGTCGAGTTTGACGACGCGGCGCGCGGCCTGGCGCTGGTCGCGTACTGTCACCTGCCGACCGTAGACGACGCAGCCCCCACGCTCGAACACCTGCGCAAAGGAACCGACTTCATCCGGCGCACGATTGAAGCCGGCGGCAAGGTATACGTTCACTGCGCGGGCGGCGTTGGCCGCGCGCCGACGATGGCCGCCGCCTACCTGATCGCGCAGGGCATGTCGCTGGACGACGCAACCGCCCTGATCCGGCAGCGCCGCCCGTTTATCCGTATCATGCCGCCGCAGATCGAACAGCTCAAACGGTTTGAGGCCGAAAGCCGGGATTCATCGTGAAAAAATACGCCGTCAGCATCAGCGCCCGCACCACAAACTCGGACCGTGACTACGGCTGTATCGGCCCGCGCTACGTACCCTTTTTGGAAGGGCTTGGTCTACTGCCCGTGCTGGTCCCCAACAATACCAGCGATCCGTGCGCGTATGTCGCCGCGCTGGGCGTGGAGGGGTTGATCCTGACGGGGGGCGGTGATCTCGACCCGGAGCGGTACGCGCAGCCGAATACCCATTCGATTGAGATCGCGCCTGCACGCGACCGCACCGAATTCTGCCTGCTGGCGATGGCCGCCGAGCGCCGCCTGCCCGTATTGGGCATCTGCCGGGGCTTGCAGGTCCTCAACGCGTTTTTCGGCGGCACGCTGGTGCAGGATATCCCGGCGCAGATCGGCGCGAGCGTCCAGCATGACGGCTCGCTCGCCCACCCGGTACGCATCGTCGATGCGCGCGTGCAGCGCCTGACCGGCGTCGAACGACTCGCCGTCAACTCGCACCATCACCAGGGCGTCACCGCGCACACGCTCGCGCCGGTGCTCAACGTGTTCGCGCTCTCCGAGCCGGACGGCGTGATCGAAGGCGTGCTGCACCGCTCCTTGCCGGTCCTGGGCGTGCAGTGGCACCCGGAGCAGCCCACCCCATCCGAGGCCTTTGATCGTGTGCTGTTCACGCGCTTTTTCGAGGGGCCGTTCTGGCTGGAAGACGTATGAATGCGCCACATGCTGGCGCGCCGCCATTCGGCGTGCCGCGCGTGGGAGTCGGAGTCTTGATCCAGCGCGGGGACCGGGTGCTGCTCGTGCGGCGCAGCGGCCCGCACGGCGGCGGGACGTGGTCCACGCCCGGCGGCCACCTGGACACCGGCGAAACGCCGGATCAGTGCGCGATCCGCGAAACGGCGGAAGAAACCGGCGTCCGGCTGGCGAGCGCCACCTTTTACGGCCTGACCAACGATATTTTCCCCGAAAGCGGCGCGCACTACATCACGATCTGGATGCGGGGTGAGATCGCCGCCGACTCCGGCGACGCGATCATCAACGCGCCGGACGAGCTGGACGCGGTCGGCTGGTTCGCGTGGGACGACCTGCCGGGGCCGCTCTTCCTCTCGCTGCAAAATTTGCTGGCGGGCCGGGGCTATGGCGCTGCCGCCGGTCATCAATCCGCATGACATCCCCGCTATTGCAAATACCCGTCAGGATGTGATACTGTCGATTGTATGAGCCTCTGACGGTGTGGAGTGTCCATCTATGCAACGGTATGCCGGGTATCTCGCCGCACGATCCACCCGCACGCTGACGATCCTCGCCCTGGCCCTGATCGTGGTGTTGGGCGGGATCGACATCATCACCGGCCACGAACTCTCATTCTCCATTTTTTACCTGATCCCGGTTTCGATGGCAGCCTGGACGGTAGGCAAACGCCTGGGGCTGGTGATCGCGGTTGCCGCCGCCGGAATGTGGTTGGGCGCTGACCTGCTGGCCAACCCGCACTATTCGTACGCGATCATCCCCTATTGGAACGCAGGCGTCAGGCTGAGTTTTTTCGTGGTCGTCACCTTCGCGCTGGCCGGGCTGCACGCCGCCCAAACGCGGCAAGAGGAACTCAGTCATTTTATCGTGCACGATCTGCGCTCCCCGCTGGGCGTGATCATGATGGGCCTGCGCACCCTGCAAGAATTCGACAACGAAAACCTGACGCCGGACCAACAGCGCGTGATCACGTTGTGCCTGTCGTCGTGTGACCGGCAGTTGATCCTGATCAACTCCATCCTCGACCTGGCCCGGCTGGAAAGCGGCCAGATGCCGCTGCAACAAACCAGCGTCAACGTCGAAGACGTGACTCAGGCAGCCGTCGCGCCGCTCCAACTGTGGGGGCAGCAGCGCAAGATCGCCCTTTCGACGCACATCGACGCGGGTGTCACGGCTGTGTATGCCGACCCGGTGCTGCTGGAACGGATTCTGGTCAATCTGCTGGGCAACGCCATCAAATTCACGCGGGAGAATTCGGAAGTGACGGTGCATGCCGGTGTATCTGAGCCGGGTGTGATCGCGTTCAGCGTTCGCGATCAGGGGCCGGGCATCCCCGTAGAATGGGCCGACAAGGTGTTTGAGAAATTCGCGCAGACCGGCAACGGCGGTGGCAGTGGCAAAAAGTACGGCAGCGGTTTGGGCCTGCACTTCTGCCGGTTGGCCGTCGAAGCGCAGGGCGGGCGCATCTGGATCAACAGCCAGATCGACCAAGGCACCGTCATCACGTTCACCCTGCCGGATGCGGGTCCGACTCCCTAACACGCCCGTTGGATGAGCTGGACGCGGTCGGCTGGTACGCGCGGGACCACCTGCCGGAGCCGCTGTTCCTCTCGCTGCAAAATCTGCTTGCGGGTTCGAAATGCTCCGTAGACGGTCATAGTACTATCTGGTTGGCCTTGCTCACCCATATAAAACGACAGTAAAATACTATTATACGATCAGTAAACAGTTTTAGCCGGGAGTGGGAAGAATGAGTATTGAATCCCATGTACGAAAAATAGACGATTTGAGGCTTGCGCAGTTCGAAAGTTTTTCTGTCTCAAGTATCAGCGAAGCAAAGCAAGCTCTCGCAAAAATACGCGATATTCAAAAACAATTACGACAGATCAAACGTGAGATAAACGTTGATATGAAAGCCATTCGAGTGGCGTTTGCGGAAAAGAAATCTACCGCCGGAAGTGGTGGTTCTGCCGTTCTGGCAGTTTTTGGAAAACGGAAACTGGCCGGTTCGTATCGTGCTGGAGCCAAGCGGCAACTGAACAAGGAGCGCGATCAGATGTTGGCCCCATATGAAAGCCTGAAACTTGCGATTGACAAGGCTATCATAGACTTCGATCAAATGAAAATGCAGTTAAGTACATATCTCGAAGAAGCAAAGCGCGACATTCAGCCAGTTTTTGCGATTAAACCGTCACAAACTGTATGCCCCAAATGTGGAAATCCCATAGAAAACGACGATAGATTCTGTCGGAAGTGTGGGAATGAGTTGTCATCGACTAGCGATCTTCTTCCTCCGCCTGAGATTTATCCACCTGGTGTGCTTGGAGGGAACTGAATCCGAGGGCTTACGATTTTTCCGTTTTCGGCTCTGATTCCTGCGTCTCCGTCGCCTCACGCAGCACCTGACGCAGCGCGTCACGGGCCGCCGCCGCCGTCGATAGGCGGTGACTCAGCGACTTGGACAGCATCTGCCCGATCAGGTCCACCACCACAGCCGGCACCTCAGGCCGAATCTGCCGGATGTCGGGCGGCTCGTTGTCGAGGATGGCGCGTGCGATCAGGTCGTCGGTGCGGCCTACAAATGGCAGCGTCCCGGCCAGCATCTCGAACACCATCACGCCCAATGACCACACGTCCCCGCGCGCGTCAATCGTTTCGCCTAACACGCCCTCCGGGCTGAGGTACGGCGTCGTGCCGATCACGGTATGCGGCAGCGTCACGCGCTGGTGGTAGTTCAACCGCGCCACGCCAAAATCCGCCAGCCGGGGCGAATAGTCGTGCGTGAGCATGGTGTTGGACGGCTTCACGTCGCGGTGGATCACGTTCCGGCTGTGCGCGTGATCGAGCGCGTCGGCAAGCTGCGCGGCGATCTCCAACGCCTGCCGCAGCGGCAGCCGCCCCTCGCGGTTCAGACGTTCAAACAGCGATCCGCCGTAAACGTATTCCATCACGATATATTCAAAATCGTCGTCGCGGAAGGCGTCGATCAGCTTGACGATGTTGGGGTGATCCAGGTGGCGCAGCGCGTCACTTTCGCGCTGGAAGCGATGCCACGCCATCTCGTTCAACTCGCGTGACACCATCAACTGTTTGACGGCGACGTGCTCGCCGTTTTGCAGGTCGGTCGCGCGGTAGACGTAACTCGTCAGGCCGGGGTGCAGCACGTGGTCCAGCCGGAAACGGCTGCGCAGCACGGTTTCGTCGCTGTGCAGGTTCATGGCGTGCGCGCGGCGGCGGTGATGGTTGCCCGGCTGCGTGCGTTGAAGCTGGTAAAATACGCTTTCGTGGACCAGGCTGTGCAGCGCGCAGTAGCCGTTGGCATCCGACTTGATCGCGCCTTCCAGCCACGCGACCATGATGTGCCGCTGCAACAGAGTAAAACGAACCGGCTCGCGGTGTTCGAGCAGCGTATCGATCAGCGCGGCGATCTCCGGATCGGTCTGAATCTGGTGCCACATTTTGCGAAAGACGTCGTCTTCATACAGGTGGCGGCGCGCGGCGCGATCCACGTCCGCCAGCAAGACCGCGCCGTCGGGGATATCCCGCGCCAGTCCGGCGCACAGTTTGTGCGTCAGGTAGACGTCACCCTCGGTCCATTCGAAAATGCGCGACGGCACGTCCGACGACACCTGGCGGCGGTCGTTGCCCAACCACGCCACCAGCCGCGTCATATTTTCCAGCTCCGCGTCGTCGATGTAGACGATCTCCGTCACGCGAAACGGCGAGATGGCCGGGTCGGTGATCAGCTCGTCCGGCACAAAACGCCCCGCCAGCACGAATACGGCGTTGTGCAGCGCCGGGCGCATCCACCGATTCACGAACATCTCGCGTAAGGTCGCAAAAAACGCGGTGCCCAGCGCCGCCGGTGTGGCTTCGATCTGGTCGAGCATCACGACCAGCACTTTGCCCTTGAGGTGCGTTTCCAGCGCGGTGATGATTTCCTCTTGCAGCGCCAGCGCGTGCGGGGCCGGATCGGCGGGGACTGGCCACAGGCCGTTGGTCTGGCGTGCCAGGTGCGTGTGAAGCTGCCCGAACCATTCGACTTCCGGCAGGCTCTTGAGCTGGCCGAGCGACATATACACCGGGACGAACAGCGCCGAACTGCGCAGCCGCGCCCACTGGCGCAGCAGCATGCTGGATTTTCCGCTCAGGCGCGGGCCGATCAAAGCGGCATAGTCCCGCTTGTTGATCAGCCGTTCCAGCGAGTCATCCGAAAAGCGCGGGATGTACAACTGCGGCGCATCCGGCGGGATCGGCCCCTGGGTGTGAAACGATATTTGCTCAGATTCTGGCAGGTCTTCGACAAGCATCATCCATCTTCCGGTACATAATTGGCGGGCATGTGCCCGGCCCAAACCAGTCGTTCAGGCCCGCTCACGGTCCGGGCGCACATGTCACCTTGCCCCCAGTATACACCCCTATGCGGATGCCTGCGGGTCGGATTGGTAATGTTTCCGCACGATCTCGATCTGCCGCCGCTTGTCGGTCATAAAATCGAGGATGGCCGGAAACGCCATCGGGATCAGTTCCAGGCGGTCGTTATCGCGCGGGCGTACAAAACAGTAGAGTTCCAGGTCTTTGGCGGTGCGTTCCAGGCGTTCGGGCGGCACCTGCCGGATGCCGATCTGGGCCAGCAGCCCTTCGACTTCGGCCAGCGTCAGGTAGCGCGTTCCTTCCGGCCAGACGAGCGTCACCAGGCGGGAGAGCGGGTTCATCTGCCCCCAGATCGTCTGGACGATCTCCTCTTGCAGCGTGCGGCGCGCGGTCGCACGGTCCAGGTGCTCGACGTTGAGCAGGCTCGCGTTTTGCGTCTCGTGATCCAGCTCCTCGACCATCGCCTGGCAGATCATCTGCACGATGTTGGGGTGGCCGGCGGAAATCTGGTAGATGCGGTTGATCACCTGGTCGGATTCCTCGACCCACACGTTGAGCA
>CAYMTN010000082.1:15913-20501 GCA_964393335.1 uncultured Anaerolineaceae bacterium | reverse complement strand
GTGTACGTGCGCAGCCCGATGACGTGCTCGCTGGTACACGGCGTATGCGCGCTGTGTTACGGGCGTGACCTGGGGCGCGGCGAGCTGGTCGAGATCGGTTCGGCGGTCGGCATCGTTGCGGCGCAGTCGATTGGCGAGCCGGGTACCCAGTTGACGCTGCGCACCTTCCATACCGGCGGTGTGGCCGGCGGTGGCGGTGACATCACCAGCGGTCTGCCGCGCGTCGAGGAGTTGTTCGAGGCGCGTAAGAAGCCGAAAGGTGAAGCGGTCGTCGTGGACATCGGCGGCACGCTGCGCCTGCTGCGTAAAGAGGGCGTGCGTATCGCGCGCGTGATCAACAGCGAAGTCCGCGCCGAACACCACGAAATCCCCTTCGGATGGGACCTGCTGGTCGAAGACGGCGACACGGTCAAAGAAGGTCACGTGATTGCCGTCGAGGTCGATGGCGACGGCGAACTGGTCGCCGGGGTGACCGGGGATGTGTTCGTCGAAGGCCACCAGGTTCACATCCGGGCCGAGATCGAAGACGTGCGCGACTACGACATCCCGCAGAATGCGCGCCTGTTCGAAGACGTATTCGATGGGATGGAGGTCACGGCGGGCCAGCAGTTGACCGAAGGCTCCAAGAATCCGCACCGCATCTTGCGCATTTTGGGGCAGGACGCGGCCCAACACTACCTGCTGACGGAAGTGCAGAAGGTATACCGCAACCAGGGCGTGAACATCGCGGACAAACACTTTGAAGTCGTGATCCGCAAGATGATGAGCAAGGTTCAAATCACGCGCAGCGGGGACAGCGATCTGCTGCCCGGTGAGCTGATCGACAAGCTGGTGCTGTTGGAGATGAACGAACGCCTGATCGCCCAGGGCAAAGAACCGACTGCCGCGATCCCGGTGCTGTTGGGCGTCACCAAAGCCGCGCTGACGACGGACAGTTTCCTGTCGGCGTCGAGCTTCCAGCACACGATCAAAGTGCTGGCCGGGGCGGCGATTGAAGGCAAAGTGGATCGCCTGTTCGGCCTGAAGGAAAACGTGATCATCGGCAAACTGATCCCGGCGGGTACGGGTTTCCACACGTACCAGGATCGGGAGATCGCCGTCAACAACGACGAGTTGGCCGCCCAGGTGCTGCGTGCGGACGACGAAGATGTCGATGAAGACGACGAAGACGACGAGGATGAACTGGATTACGACGACGACGAAGTCGTGACCGAGTTGGGCAAACCTGAAGCCGCGCTGGATGTCGACGAAGACGAAGAAGATATCGACGAGGACGAAGACGCGGCGGACCTGCTCGGCGACGACATCGAGGAAGACATCGACGCTGACATTGACGACGAAATCGAGGACGAGCTAGAGGTCGATCTCGACGACGAACTCGACGACGAGGAGGAGCTGCTGGAAGAAGATGACGACGAGGACGTGTCGCTCGAACTGGTGGCCGAAGACGAAGACGACGACGATGAGGATTTCGTCCACTAACTCTCGCTAGCCGGATACGAAACGGGCGGATGTTGAATGGCGTTCGCCCGTTTTTGATTCCGCGTCAGTTCCTGGGTGCTTGCTTGAGCATCTGGTAAACGGGGCGCGGTTGTTCGGCGCTGTCGAGCAGGCCGTACCCGGTCTGCGGGTTGGATTGGTCCACCGCGCCGGGAATCGTGGCGAAGTTCAGATTCCACAGGACCATCGGTCCCATGTACGGGCGTTCCTGCCCAAGCTGGAACGCGCGCAGCGTGTAGTCGGCTTGCTGCCACTGGTTGATGTAGCCGAAATAGGGCGCGTCGGGCGGGTTAGGGGGTTGGGAACCCTGGCCCTTGTTCGCGCGCAGCCCGTCGAACGTGGCCCAGCCAAACTCGGTGGCCCACAACTGCGCGCCGCCGTGCCCGTTGGCGACCATGATACGCCGGTAGTCTTCGATGGTGTCGAGGAAAAAGAACTGTGGTTGGTCATCCCAGCCGCGCGACGGATTGGCGCAGCAGCGCGCATCCGGCGGGTTCGCCCAGCCGTACGGGTGAGTGCCGACGGCGATATCCGCGCCATACGCCGCCAGACCGGCGTCGTACACCTGCTGCAGCCAGTTGCGATCGTTGGTGGAGCCAGCCGAATCGCCGGTTGGCGCGGGACCCGCCGTGATGATCGTGATCTTCGGCGAATAAGCGCGGACGGCGTCGTAGGCCGGGCGGAAATAACGCATGTATTCCGCGCCCGTGATCGGGTGCCCGTGCCATTCCCGCTGCAAATTCGGCTCGTTCCAGACTTCGACGGCGCTGATATATGGCGCGCCCGTTGCATCCGTGCCGATTGTGTTTAACATCCCATTCAAGAAGCGGGCGAGGACCTGCGGATCGTCCGGCGGGCCGTCTTCGCGCATGGTGCCGTCGGCGTCCGGCGTGCGCGCCCAGCCCGGCGCTTTGGCGACACTGACCATCACCTGGAAGCCTTGCGAGTGCGCCTGCTGGACATACAGTCGCAGCATGTAGAACAACTCCGTATATTGGCCGGGCGCGCTTTCCAGCAGCGACCAGTTGAACTGGAATTTCACCCACGACATGCCCAGGTCTTTGGCGTAGTAGAGCATGGTGCCAAATTCACGATTGTCCACGTGCGGGTGAATCTGGATGCCCATCAGGCGGGTTTGCAGGCCGGGGCCGGGCGTGGGACTCGGCCCGGCGGTCGGGACAGCCGTCGGCAGCGCGGTTGGCGGCAGGCGTACTTCGGTCGGGATGAGCGTATGGTTGGGGCCGACTATCGGGCCATACGTGACGCCTGGGGCCGGCGTGGGCCGGGCCTGCGTGTCGGCAGGGACAGGCGTCGAATTGGGGCCGACTACCGGGCCAAATGTGACGCCCGGCGGCAAGGTGGCCGACGGCGCGGCAGCCACGACGGATTCAGGTGCGCTGCTCACTGCCGCCGATTGCGCACCGGGCGGAGTCCCGGTGGGCGGCTGATCAGTCGGGGGCAGCGCGCTGGGCAGCGGCGAAGGCGCGGCGGTGTCCGCCAGTGGCTCGATCGCGCCGCCGGTCAGGGCGGTTTGCGGCGTCGGCGTGACGTAGACCGGCACCGGCTCTTGCGTCGGGTTGCAGGCAGCCAGCAGCACGATTACCAGGATCAACAGCGCGAGTCGTAAGCGGTCTGTAGTCATGGTCACAGTCTAGCATGAACCCAGGCGGGTCACGATGAGCATTTGATGAGATTCCCCCTGCCCGTCAATCGGTAACCTCTGCGGATTCCACCGGTTCGCGGCGAATCTGGTACGGGACGCTGGTCATGACGACGTTTTCCAGGTGACTGAGCGCCAGGTTAAAGACGACGGCGGTGTTCTGGTGGAGCGCCTGTTCCCAGAAGGAGTCCATCGCCAAATGGCCCATGATGATGTGCACGAAACTGCCCGGCGAGGCGTCTTGAAGCTGCAACACGTACTGGCGCACGGGGTCAGCCAGCAGCCGGTACGGCGACGGCACGATCACCAGTTCGCCCTCGCCGATGCGCTGCTGCCATTTCGCCTTCACGGCTTCGATCTTGTCCGGGTTCGTGGCGACGTGGATCGCGTGCCAGGGATGGCCGAGCGACTTGGCAAAGTTCACCATGCGCACCGTTTCAGCGTGCACGTCATCGACCAGGATCACGGTCTGGATTAGGCGCGGGCTGACATCAACCGGCACGCCTTCCAGGCTGAGCGCGTGGGCGACGTCTTCGTAGTGTTTGTGGATGCGGAAGAAGATCAACACCAGGGTCGGGATCAACAACACGACGAACCACGCGCCGCTGGTGAACTTGGTCACGGCAAAGATCACCATGACGATGCCGGTACAGACGGCACCGAACGCGCTGATCGCCATTTTCATGCGCCAGTTCGCATCATACTCCATCGGAGCTTCGCGGCCCTGCACGACTTGGCCGGGCTTCAGCCTGCCGATTTTGCGCTGGTGGCGGACCATGCCCACCTGCGAGATCGTGAAGCTCAAGAAGACGCCGATCGCGTACAGCGGGATCAGGAAGTTGGTGTTGGCGTTGCCCGCGACGACGAGCACGGACGCCAGCCCCGACAAGCCCATGATGCCCCACGAAAATACCAGGCGGCTGCCGCGAAAGGTCAGTTGGCGCGGCAGGAAGCCATCCCCGGCGGCCAGTGCGGCCAGGCGCGGGAAGTCGGCGTAACTGGTGTTGGCCGCCATCAGCAGGATCAGGGCTGTACCGGCCAGCACCATCACGTAAAGAATGCTGTCTTTGCCGTAAACGGTGCGGCCTAACTGCGAGATCACGGTTTCGGTGTCGCTGGGCACTGCGGCGATCTGGTGCGCGACGAACGTGATGCCCAAAAACAGGGCGATCAGCATCGTGCTCATGGCGACCAGGGTGGTGGCCGCATTATGGCTGCGCGGCTCCCTGAAGGCCGTCACGCCGTTCGAGATTGCTTCGATGCCGGTCAGCGCCGTACAGCCGCTCGAAAACGCGCGCAGGATCAGAAACAGCGTGAGCGACTGCGTCGTTTCGTGCATGACCTCGACGTTGGTGACGGTGCCGGACAAGAAGACCATCGTGCTGGGCGGCTTGACCAAGAAGCTGCTCACCGTGGAAGGCGATCGGT
>CAYMTN010000082.1:0-15903 GCA_964393335.1 uncultured Anaerolineaceae bacterium | reverse complement strand
AAAAGTAGGTGGGCACGGCGAAGATACGCCCGCTCTCTTTGACGCCGCGCAGGTTGACAACCGTCATCAACACGATCACGCCGATGGCGATCTCTACCCTGTAGCGCAGCAGGGCGGGAAACCCGGACGTGATCTGCGCCACGCCGGACGAGATGCTGACCGCGACGGTGAGAATGTAATCGGTCAGCAGGGCGGCCCCGGCGATCTGCGCGGGCAGCTCGCCCAGGTTGTCACGAGCGACGATATACGCGCCGCCGCCGTTCGGGTAAGCATAGATCGTCTGGCGGTACGAGATCGTCACGATGGCGAGCAGAATGGCGATGGCAAGCGCAATCGGGATCGAATAGCCGAGGGTGGCCGCGCCGGTTCCGGCCAGCGCCAGGATGACGAGAATTTCCTCAGTGGCGTAAGCCGTCGAGGACAGCGCATCGGATGCAAACACTGCCAGCCCGACGGGCCGCGAGACGCGCTGGTGCGGCAGCGCTTGAGTCTCCAGCGGCCTGCCGATGAGCAGTTTCGGCAGCGAGAATCCGGGTTTGTTGGTAGGTTTTTGAGTGGCCATAAAAATCCGTGACCTGAATGGTTTTCCTTATGCTGAGCTTGCAGCATGCTAGTCTTTCGTATGACAGAGTATAGTCGATCCGGTGTACTCAGGCGAATGCTGGCTCGTCACCAGACAGGGCGAAAGTCCCCTCTCCAACGGCTGAAGAGGGGACCGTGATGACGAAAACGCGTCGTGTTTACGGAGTGGGGGGGTGGGGCCTAATGGCCTGTCTGATCGCCATTTTCCCCCTTGTGATGGTCGTTTTTGCCGTTCCGTTTGTCGTTATCGCGTTTGACGCTGGCCCCGGTCGTCGGTTCGAGCACCGTCTGGCGTAAGAAGCTGTGGACCGCGCTGCTGCGGCGTTTGACCATGATCACGGTGACCTCGGCGCGGCGGGCGACCTGTTCCGGCACGTTGCCGACGAGGATATTCTCAAAGAGCGGCTCTTCGCTGGCACCCATCACGACCAGATCGTGATCTCTGGATTCGGCCAGGATGCTGTCAACGACGTTGTCTTTATCGACCGTTTTGATCTCTACCTTCGGGTAGTGCAGTTCGTTGGCGACGCTGCTGAGCACTTTCATCATGTGCACTTTGGCACTTTCACGCGCCTGGGGCGGGATGGCGGAAAACAGCACAATCGTGGGCTGCGTATGGTTCGATTGCGAAGCCATCGTGACGGCAAGCTGCGCCGACCGGCGGCTGTTCGGGCCGCCCGCAATTGGCACCAGGATGCTGTTGATCGGGCGGTGCTTGCGGTAGCGCACGACGGCGATATCGGTGGGTGGATTGTCGACGATCGGGTCGATCACGCTGCCGAAGACTCGCCCCGCCGTGTTGGTGGTGCCCGGCCATCCCAGGACAATCAGGTCGCTGGCGTTTTCGGCGGCGGTCTTGCGCACCGATTCGGCCACGTTGCGCCCCAGGCGGATCATGGTATGCACCGGGACTTCGCGCGTGCGTGCGACCTCGATCACGGTTTCGAGATACTTACGACCGTCTTTGAGCAGGTAACGCCCGTCGGCCAGCGAGAGCTGCGGCGGCACTTCCGCGACAAAGAGCGCCATCACTTCACCCCGGTGCTGCCCGGCGATGATCGCGCCGATCTGCCCGAGGATTTGCGCCTGTTCTTGCGTGGCGACCGGGATCAGCACCGAGTAGTTGCGCGATACGAGCACCTCCTCGTGCAGGATGTCGGACGGTTTTTCGAGCGCTTCGATCCGGGAGAAGTACGTGTAGTAGGCCAGCGAACCGATCATCAGCCACCCGGCGGTCACGTACCACGCGATAGGGCTGAAGGTGAACAGGTACAGAGCCAGGCCCAGATTCGTCAGCAGCCCGATGATCGGCACCAGCGGGAACCAGGGGATCACGAAGCCGCGATCCAGGTTGGGCATTTTCTGGCGCAGCGTCATCACCGCCAGGTTCACCTGCAAGAACAGCAACAGGAACATGATATCGGCGGCGGCGGCGACATCTTCAATCGGCAGCGACCATGCCATCAGGGTCATGAACAGGCCGGAGAAGATCACGGCCCAATAGGGCGTGTGGCGCAGCGGGTGGATGATGGAAAAGAGGCTCGGCAGGTTGTGATCGCGCCCCATCGCAAACGATACACGCGACGACGAATAGGTTGTCGCGTTCAGCGCGGACATGGTGGAGGCGAGACCGCTGATCAACAAGAGGACCTTACCGGCAGGCATGAACTGTCCCGCCGCTTCGACGATGGCGGTTTCTTTCTGTTCGCCCAAGAACTGGTACGGCAGCAAACCGTTTGGAGGGACGATCGCGCCAATCGACACGAACGCGACCGCCACGTAGATGATGACGACGATGATAATGGCGGCAAATATCGCGCGCGGGATGTTGCGCTTGGGGTTGACCACTTCTTCACCGGATTGGGCGATGATCTCGTACCCTTCGAAGGCGATGAACGTCAGGCCCATCGCGATCAACACGCCGCCGCTGCCGTTCGGCAGGAAATCGTCGGTAAATCGCCCGGTCCAGTTGTCGGTTTCGACCAGCGCGACCACGCCAAACACGACAAAAATGGCGAGGATGATCACCTTGGCGATGGTGATCACGTTGCCAATCGTGCCGGTTTCGGATGCGCCCCGGTAATTGATGTACGTGAACAGGGTGATGATGATCGTGGTAAACACGAGCGCCCACGCTCTTGAGCTGATGCCCAGGGTTGGTGCGCCTGCCATCTCCCACAACGTAAAAGCGAAGTGCCCAAAACCGAGGCCGTACAGACTGCCGGCGACGGCGTGTGCAAACCAGCTCATCCATCCCGACAAGAAGCCGTTGGCTCCCCCCAGTCCTTCCTTAACCCACAGGTAACCGCCCCCGGCTTCCGGGAAGGCGGACCCCAGTTCAGCGTAGGCCATCGCCGTGAAGCTGGTGACGATGCCGTTGAGCAGAAAGGCCAGAATGAGCGCCGGGCCCGCTTCGCCCGCCGCTACCCCTGTCAGAACGAAAATCCCGGCCCCGATCATAGCGCCAACGCCGATCATGGCTATATCAAAAAGGCCAAGATCGCGGCTCAGCGTGACCTCTGGGTCTGACGCTAACGCTTGAGTATTCGTTGTCATATATTTTTCCCTTGGTGCATTCGCAGTAAGCGCCGCCATCCAGCGACGCCCGTTCTGACCTGGGCGAACCGGTATCGGTACAGGCTCGCGGAGTCAGCGCACAACAGCGTTGGAATATACCATATTTTAGTCACGACAGTTAGATTTACTTCGGAGACTCTGATGAATTTGAACCGGCAAATATCGGAGAAAGCGCCCAAACAGACCCTGATTAGGGCGAGCTCCGGCGCAAAAATGCGGGAGGCGCATTCTAGATTCGGGGCCAGATGTGTTGTGGTAGGAGCGCTGCTTGCCGCGCCCCGCAGAAACCTGGGCTGAGGCGACCCGCGGTTCGAAGCGCCGCCCCTACAAAAAACGAAAAATCGTCCCCAGATCAGAAAGTCGCCCCAGATTTGGAATATGCCCAAATGCAGGGAGAAAATGGCGGAAATCGCGCGATCTGAGTATAATGAGAGTTGAACATTTGTTCTTTTCGCGGTCTGGTGGCGGCTTGCCACCAGACGGATTGACAGATGGGGACGTATTTTCTAAACTACACGGCGTTTGCAGCGCGTGTGTTGTCCACACGCTTAGGATGAGCACATCACGAAAGAGGCGGGTACCGATCATGGAAGCAGGTATGGTCCGGCAGCGGGACATTAACCAGGAACTGCAAGAGTCGTATCTGGATTACGCGATGAGCGTCATCGTATCGCGCGCCCTGCCGGATGCCAGGGACGGGCTAAAACCGGTGCATCGCCGGATTCTGTTCGCGATGTACGACATGGGGATTCGGCCCAACTCCGCGTACAAAAAGAGCGCGCGTATCGTCGGTGAAGTGCTGGGGAAATATCACCCGCACGGTGACGTGGCCGTCTATGAGGCGATGGTGCGCATGGCGCAGGATTTTTCGATGCGTTACATGCTGGTCGATGGGCAGGGCAACTTTGGCAGCATCGACGGGGATGCCCCGGCGGCGATGCGGTACACCGAGGCCCGCATGGCGGCGATTGGCGGCAACCTGCTGGAAGACATCGACAGAAACACGGTCAGCTTCGACGAGAACTTCGACGGGACGCTGCTCGAACCGTCGGTTCTTCCGGCGAATTTCCCGAATCTGCTGGTGAACGGCGCGTCGGGGATTGCGGTCGGCATGTCTACCAGCATCCCGCCGCACAACCTGGGCGAAGTGTGCAGCGCCCTGGTGTATATGCTCGAAAACTGGGACGCGCTGGACGACATCGGCGTGCCGGAACTGATGCAGTTCGTCAAGGGGCCGGATTTTCCGACCGGCGGCGTGATTTACACCAAAGATAACGGCACGGACGAAGACCAACTGCGGGCGGCATACGCGACCGGGCGCGGCAAGATTCGGGTGCGGGCCAAGGCGCACGTCGAAGAACTGGGGCGCGGGCGCAACCGGATCATCGTCAGCGAGATTCCGTACCAGACCAACAAGACCAACCTGATCGAACGTATTGCCGACCTGGCGCGGGACGGCAGGATCGAGGGTATCACGGACCTGCGCGACGAGAGCGACCGCAACGGGCTGCGGATCGTGATCGACGTTTCGCGCACGGCGGACGTGATGGACGTGTTGAGCGACCTGTTCAAATACACGCCGCTGGAAAGCACGTTCAGCATCATCATGCTGGCGCTGGTCGATGGCGAGCCGCGCCGCCTCAGCCTGAAACAGGCGCTGCGTGTTTACCTGGAACACCGGCTGGAGGTGGTCCGGCGGCGCAGCGAATATGACCTGGCACGGGCGCGCGAGCGGGCGCACATCCTCGAAGGGCTGCTGATCGCGCTGGATAACCTGGACGAAGTGATCGACACGATTCGCCGCTCGCGCACGGTGGATAGCGCCCACGCGAACCTGCGCAAACGGTTCAAGCTCTCCGACGAGCAGGCAACGGCCATTTTGCAGATGCAACTCCGGCGGCTGGCGGCGCTGGAACGGCGCAAGCTCGAAGACGAATACAAGGAAAAAGTCAACCTGATCAAGATGCTCGAAGCGCTGCTCGCCAGCCCGAAAATGATGCGTATGGAAGTGGCGCGCGAGCTGAACGACATCCACGAGCAGTACAGCGATCCGCGCCGCACGGTGATCATCGACAGCGCAGCGAGCGGCGTGAAAGCCGCCGATTTCCTGGGGCCAAACGAAGATACCTGGGTCACGCTGACCGAAGGCGGCGTGTTGAGCCGCACCTTTGGCGCGAACCCGGTGCGTATCACGACTGAGGTCAAGGACCCGCCGCTGGCGATGATGGGCAGTAACACAACCCACACGCTCTACCTGTTTACGCCGGAAGGGCAGGCGGCCACGCTGCCGGTCAAACTGCTGCAACAGAGCGATGATCCCGAACAGGGCACCGCGTACCCGTCGCTGTGCCCGCTGACTGCCAAAGAGCATGTCACGTCTGCTTTGAGCCTGCCGCCGGGGCTTGAGACGGATTATCTGGCGTCGATCACCGAATTGGGGGAGGTAAAACGGCTGCGGCTGGAAGACCTGCCCGGCATGTCGGCCAAACCGTTCAAGTTCATGGACGTGGAACCGGGCGACCGCCTGATCTGGGTGGGCTATGTGACCGACGAAAGTGAGATCGTCCTGGCGACGCTGCAAGGGCAGGCGATCCGGTTCAGCCTGTCCGACGTGCGCCCGACCGGGCTGGGGGCGGGCGGGATGCGTGCCGTCAAGCTGTCGGGCCAGCGCGACCGCGTCGTGGGCGTCGGGCTGGCGGACGAGCGCGCGAATGTGTGGGTGTGTACCGATACGGGCGTCGCCAAAAGCACGCCGGTGACCGATTACCCGACGCAAGGGCGCGGCGGGCAGGGCGTGATCACCATGAAACTGCCGAAAGACGCGATCGGGCTGGCGGCGGCCACGGTCGGGCGTCCGGATGATAATATCGTGGTGGTGACGAACAAAGGCAAGGCCAAATACATGCGCGTCAGCCTTGCGCCGCAGGTGGGACGCAACACCAAGGGCGATTACGTGATCTCGATGACACGCGTCAACGAGGCGGTGGCCCGTGTGGTGCGTTTGGAGCCGCGCATCGATCCGCCGGAAAACGGCGCAGCGGACGAGGAGGCCGAAACCGGCTCTTGACGCCGGGGGCGATTCTTTAGTATAGTTTCCGGTGTGTGAAGCTGGCGATGGAGTTCGCCACTAAACGCCTGACCAGGCTGATGACTCCTACTGCATATACCTCTGTGATATGTGGTGGGAGTTTTTGTGTGTACCCGCCCTGAGCGGGTTTTTGTTGCACGCTACAAGGAGATAGAACCAATCTATGCTGTCGCGGATGCTGCTCATTGGGTTGGCTGGTGCGTTAGGGACGCTGGCACGGTATGGGTTAGGGGGATTCATCGAGCGGGTGGCGGGTGGCAACCTGCCATGGGGCACGCTGTTCGTCAACATGCTGGGCTGTTTTCTGTTCGGGATCGTGATCACGCTGGCCGACGAGCGTTTTGTGATCAGCCCGGATCACCGGGTGATCGTGCTGGGTGGATTCATGGGCGCGTTCACCACGTTTTCGACGTTCATTTTTGACACCGGCGGATTCGTGCGCGAGGCACAGTGGCTGCTGGCAACCGGCAACGTGTTGGTGCAGACCGTGGTCGGGCTGGTGTTTTTGTTCGTGGGTTTGATGGCCGGGCGGGTGTTCTGACGCACCAGCCGGAGTCGAGGGGGCGGGACCTGTCGCCCCCTTTTCCATTTCATTTCTTGGAAAGCAGCTCAGTCGGGTCGGCCCACGACCCGCCGGTATCATGCTGCTGCGGGCCAACGGGCGGGCCGCCCAGTTTCGCCGCGAGTTTTGCCAGCGTCTTCTTGCCAAAAACATTTTCTATCAGGGCGATGGTTATGTCGTCCAGCAGGCCCGGCCAGCCCTCATCCGTAGCGATTGCTTGATCCTGGCAGCGCCACACATTGACGCCCCATCGGCCTCTAAAATCGAACCAGTCCTGATCGCCCAACTCCTGGGGGTCGCCCCACTGCCAGTGCGCCTGGATAGACTGTTTGGTCACGTCCCCTACGGATGCCTGGTCGTCGGGCGAGCTAAGCGAACTGATCGTTATGCCGCCCGGCTCGAACTCGTCAACGGGCACCTTCTTGCCGTCTTTGCCCTTGACGAGTCCGCTTTTCTTCTTCACATCGCCGATCAAACCATAATTCGCGTGCGAGTCTTTCGCCACATAGACTACCGGGCGCTCGCATCCGGTTTCGCCATCCACCACGCGGTCAAGTTTGTTCCAGGCGTACTCTACGCCGCCCGTGTGCGCCGAAAGCACGGCGCGCTCCGGCTGGTCATCGCGGAAGAAAACAGTCACCTGTTCCCAGTCGGCTTCGTGGCGGTTGATGTGGGGATTGAAGGCGTAAAAATACCAGTACTGTGCGATCCGGCTGTAACCGCGGGTGCCGGGCACGACACGATAGTAATACACGGGCGGCTGGCCTGCCTTGCGATAGTCAAAGGAGAACTGGCACACTTGCTCCAGCAGATCGTCGGGATACACCTGGCAGCCGCCCTTTTTTTTGAGTTCGTCCAGCCCTTTCTCGTATATAGCAGTATTGCATATCCGGTCAAGAACCTTCCCGTAAGTAGTTACAGCGAAGTCCTTGACATCCTCGGCGACGGCGTACGCACTCTTTTGTACGTTTCCGAGGGCATCTTTTACATGGTCCATGAAGTCACCCAACGAAGCAGTGGAGAGCATCATCCCCTGCGGAATAAGCATTGGCGGAATGGCTATTTCTGTCGGGATGCTTTCTTCAACATGCCGCCTGTATTCCCACAGCCTGGCCAGGGCTTGCTGAAAGGCTTCAGAGGTTCCGCGCCGGTCCGCGAAGGTCAGGAAGAGATTGGACGTGTCGCAGAGGTCATTGTCCACCCAGCGAAACGAGACATATCGAGGCGGGATCAGCATCTTCTCATCGGTGGGACTCTCGCACACATGCAGGCTGCACTGCTGGATATAGTCGTCGGCATCCATCGGGTAAAATGGCTCGTCTTTCGAAAACAGCAGGATCGGCGCGTGATTATAGGCCAGTTCTTGATCGTTCATCGGGGTTGGCTCTCCTCACTCTTTTGAAGCGTAGGACAACCCAACTAAAACACATAATCAGAGGCGAGTCAAATGGGACACTATGGACAGAGGGGTTTATGTGTCACGGAAATTTTACGGTTAGAAGACTGGTAAGTAACGCTCAGTACCAGCCCAACTTGCGGAAGATGGCCAGCAGCGCGGCGGGGATGGATACCATCAGCGCCAGCGCAAATAACACGCCGCCAGGGCTGGCAAAAGGCGGCCAGTTGTGCTCGAAATTCATGCCGTAAAAGCCGCTGATCACGGTCAGCACGCCGATGACCACCGTGATGATCGTCAGCCGGTTGACGACCACGTTCAGCCGGTTTGAGACGGCGGACATATACAGGTCCATGACGCTGGTCAGCGTATCGCGGAACGTGCTGACCATGTCCGCGATCCACATCAGGTGATCGTAGACGTCGCGCAGATAATGGCGCAGCGGGTCCTGCTCGATGATGCCCAAGCTGCGGTCCATGAGCTGGTTGAGGATTTCGCGCTGCGGCCACACGACGCGCCACATATCGACCAGCGCCGTTTTTAGCTCGAACAGCCGGTTCAGCGAGCTGCGTTTCGGATCGGTGAGGATATCATCGCCCAGTTGTTCGATTTCCTCTTCCAGCATATCCAGGACCGGGAAATAACCGTCTACCACCGCGTCGAGCAGCACGTACAGCAGGTAACTGGGCGTGATGGCCTGCACGCCTATGGCGCGGGTTATACGGCTGCGCACTTCCGCGATGACCGGCTCATCTCCGGGATGAACGGTCACGATGTAGTTCGGCCCCACAAACACGTCTAACTCGCGGAACACGGGCACCCGTTCGGCCAGAACGACCGGGTTCAGGATGATGAACAGGTAATTGGCATAGGCTTCGACCTTCGGTCGCTGGCGAAAGTTGCGCGTATCTTCTATCGCCAGCGGGTGAAAGTGGAAAACCGACTGCATCAACTGCACGTCGTCGTCGGTGGGACCCGTCAGATCGACCCAGATCGTGCCGGTCTGGGCCGCCAGCCGCGCCGGGAGGTCAGCGGCGGTGAGCGTTTCAGTTGTCTGGGCATCGTACAGCGTGATGGTCATGTGGGGCCGTTCTTTCAGCAACCTAGTGAAGGCTGATCACGAAACTGCTCTGTGGCGGCAGGCTCGGCAGCGGGACGTAACCCGCGAAGCCGCCTGATTCATCCACGCTGGGCGCGGACGCGTCGCCGTCACCGAGCAGCAGGTCCGCATGGGTGACCGGGCCGAGCAGCGTGTAATCGGCGCTGAGCGTATAACCATCGACGGTTTCGCGCGACAGGTTGACGACGACCAGCAGCGTTTCGTCGTCGCCGTACCGCAGGAAGCTGTACACGCCGCCATCCGAACTGGCGACAAGCTGGATCGTGCCGGTACGCAGCGCGGCGTGCTCGTCGCGCAGGTGGATCAGGCGGCGGTAATGGCTCAGCAGCGAGGCCGGGTCGTCCGTCTGGCTGGCGACGTTGACCGTCCGGTAGCCGGTCGGCAGCATTTCCCAGGGCGAGACGCTGCTGAAACCGCCGTTGATGCGCGTCGAGTCCCACTGCATCGGCGTGCGGATGCGCTCGTCCGGTTTTTCGCCCACCATGCCGATTTCCTCGCCGTAGTACACAAACGGCACGCCGGGGCTGGTGAGCAGGATGGTCGCGGCAACACGCGCCGCGCCGGAGTCGCTGGCCAACTGGCTCATGACGCGGTTTTGATCGTGATTGGTCAAAAAGGTCGCGTACTGCCCGGTCGGGTACAGCTCAAGCAGGTCATTCTGCCCGCTGACCAGCAGGTCATTGACGCCGTACTGCGCCGAAAACAGGATCGCCTGCGCGAAATCAAACTCGAAAGCCAGATCGACTTTGTCCCCGATGTACTGGGCGACGATGTCGCTGCTGGACCAGACCTCGCCGACGGTCAGCGCGTCCGGATTGATCGAGCGCACGTAGTCGTGAAAGCCGTGCAGCCAAGCGAGCGTCGCGGGCGTGTTTTCCATGACCGGGCCATCTTCGATCAGGTGCCGGATCGCGTCCAGCCGGAAACCGTCCACACCCATGTCCGTCAGCCAATAGTCGATGATGTTGTACATCTGCGCGGTGACGGCGGGATTCTCGTAGTTGAGATCGGGCATACCTTCCCAAAACAGGCCGAAATAATAGCGGTCCCCGGCCTGGTGCCAGACCTGGCTGCCCCAGGGCGACAGGTCCTGGGGCAGGTTGTCGCTCCAGATGTACCAGTCTTCGTAGGCCGGATCGCCTTCGCTGGCCGCGACGAACCAGGGATGCTGGTTTGAGGTGTGGTTCATGACAAGGTCCACGATCACGACCATGCCGCGCGCGTGGGCGGCGTCCATCAGGTCAAGAAAGTCCTGGTTGGTGCCGTAATCGGACTCGATGGTGTAATAGTCGGTTACGTCGTAGCCGTGATAACTGGGCGACTCGGCTACTGGCATCAGCCACAGGCCGGTGACGCCGAGATCAGCAGTCGTCGCGGGGTCGCCATCGTTGAGGTAGTCGAGTTTGTCGATCAGGCCGCGTAAATCGCCAATGCCGTCGCCGTCGCTGTCATAAAAACTGCGTACGAACACCTCGTAAAAAACGCGGTCGTTCCACCAGAACATCGGGCTGTTGACGACGGGCGTCTCGAAGGCAGGCAGCCCGGCCACCGTGATAAGCGGCGCTTCGACCGGTTCCAGCGGGATAACATCCGGCGAGAGCTGCACGAGATAATCGGTTGTGCTGTGCACGGCCAGCATCAGCCCCGCCGGAACGCCCGGAATGCCGGTCATGTCCACGCTGGCCGCGTCGAACGCAAACAACACGTGCAGGGCCACCAACGCGCCGGAGTCGGGCGACAGGGTGAAAGAAAATGCCAGGTGCCCTTCGTCTCGATTTTCATAGATATGCTTGGTAACCAGGTCCTCCAGGCTGATCAGACCCAGGGCAGGGGCCGCATCCGGGGCGAGGTCGATGGTGATAACCTGGCCTTCGAGGCCGTCTTCGGCGGTGACGCTGATCGCCTTGTCGACGAGAAGCTGGCGCGCCTGGGCGATATCCAGGTTAAATACCTGGTGACTGAACGGCTGCCCGAGCGTATCAACCAGTTGGCTCAAACCGAGCACTTGCAGCCCCGGCCACAACTGTAGGGTCGCCGGGCCGGAATACCTGATCCAGTCATCGGGCAGGGCGAGCGCATTCTCGGCGGACGCGATGTAGGCGGCAGTGACGTATACCGCGCCGTCCACGACGCGGGTTTCGGCCTCCAGCGCCATTTCGCGCGGATCGGGGGACTCGACGCTCGACCAGATGTCATGTATGCCGATCTGCTGGCGGACGTTGAGGTCGCCGTCAGCGGCATTGACGGCGGACTGGACCGTCCGGTTGAACGACTCATCCTGCCCGGCGACAACCTGCCCTGACAGCGTGCCGGTCCAGCGTTGGTCGGTAGTGTAGTGGCTCATGATCTCAAGGCCGGCGTACTCGTCAAGAGCCTGGGCAGCGGTGATGACGCGGTCGATCAGGGCCGTGCTGTCGTCCGGCTGTCCGTCCTGGGCGTGTACGGGCAGCGCAGCGCCGATCAGCAACATGGCGACCAGGATATGCACTACGTGAGAATGGGCGCGGATACGCATCAAGGTTCCTCCTGCGTAAGATACGCACGGATTATAGCGGGGAGGATTCGATACGGAAAAAAGAGCGCCTCGCGGGCCAACACGAGGCGCAGGTGGAAACCGGATTCAGGCATGTCTGTTACAGGGACGCGCGAATCTTTTCGGCGAGCATTTGCGTTTCGGGGCCGGGCGCTACGCCGAGTGTTAGGTGCAGATCGGCGTCCAGGCGTTCGTACGTACGCAGCGCGGCTTCCGGCTTGCCGAGCGAACTGTACAACTCCATGATCGCGCGGGCCAGGTCTTCACGCTGCGGGCTGGTGGCGGCAGCGCGCAAGAAATAACCGAGCGCATCGAGCTTGCTGTCGCGGCTCTTGTAGATGCGGGCCAGTCCGGCCAGCGCCTCGGCATAGTTCGAGGCCAGTTCCTCCCGGCGCTGATCGACCCAGCTTTGATTCAGCGTGCTCAGGAAGGGGCCGTTATAAAGCGAAATGGCGTTTTGCAGCAGCACAATCGCCTCGTCATCGCTGGCGACGGCGGCGTTCTGGACGGCTTCGGCAAACTTGATGACATCATAGTGCAGTTCGAGATCGGGTGAAATGCGGTAAAAACCGGACCAGTACACGGTCAGATCGGTGCCGAGAATCTCGCTGATTTTACGTTTGGTGACGTGAAAGACGTTGGTCGCTTCGCGCGTGGTGAGGGTTGGCCAGAACGTCCGGAAAATCTCGTCACGCGTGGTCATGCCACGATCCACGAAATAGAAAAACAGGGTGCGCGGCAGCACGCCGTCCCAATGCTCGATCAAACGCCCGTTGATCAACACGCGCCCCGGCCCCAGCGCGCGAACCTCCAGGATCGTTTTATCGGCGGCACGCACATAATCGAGCATCATTTTGTCCGGGTTGACCGGGATCAGCACCGTTTTGTCGCGTAGATCGTCGCGTTCCAGCAGCAAGATCGGTAATTCACGCGTGCTGAGCAGCACGCGGCTGCCGCCGGACAAACCGAGCGCCAGCCGGGCGATGAACGGCGCGACTTCCTGCTGATCGACCCGATCAAAGGCGTCCAGGATCAGCGTCACGCTGCCGACCCTGTTCATCAGGCCCGCCAGGACATCGGCAGCCGTATTCGCATCGCCGGTCAGCGTCGGGGCGTCTGGCCCCAACTGGCGTTGCAGCGCGTCGCTGAGATAAGCCAGCAGCCCGGCCAACGACCGGCCTGACTCGGGCACGGACAGGAACAGAGTGGTTCGGTCGTTTGCGCCCAGAACGGCTGCGAATAAGCGATGCTGGCCGTGGAAGTCGGGATGGAGGATCGCTAACGTCACGTCTGGCGGCAAGTTTCTCAACTGATCACGGGCGTGGGTAAATGAATCTAACATATTCATCGTTCGACACTCCATCCTGAAAAGACTGATCGCGTACGTCTGGATCAAAGCCTACTGGTTGTTTTGTTATAGCGTTATACCTATCAACTTTATTGGTAGCATTATACACGCATAAGCGGTACGCGACAACCCAGCGATTAGTACTATTCATCGCACGCCGCGTCTACTTTGAACCTGTTAGCAGACATGAGGGAAGAACTGTAATGGTAGTGGGAGGCAAAACGGGCCGCTGCAAATCGTCCTGTTACGCGGTGCGGCGGAAGGCTTCGACCACGTTGGGCAGACGCTCGATCTTCGCCAAGATGCGGGCAAGCTGCTTGAGGTCGTGAATCTCCATCGTCAGCTCGAAGGTGGCGATGTTCTGCCGCGTGCTGATGTTGACATTCGACATATTGATGTTTTCGTCGGCGATCACAGCGCCGATGTCACGCATCAGGCCCTCACGGTCGTAGGCGACGATCAACACCGGCACGGGGAAACTCTGGTCGCTTTCCGGCGGCCACGTGACGTTGATGATACGTTCCGGCTCATTGGTGTTCAGGATATTCTTGCAGTCGGCACGGTGCACGGTGATGCCCTTGCCGCGCGTGATGAAACCCGTGATCTCGTCGCCATAGGTTGGGTTGCAGCAGCGGGCCAGCGTGACCAGCAGCCCGCCGGTTTCGTCGATGCGCATACCCTCTGCTTTGACCGGTTCATCCAGGCGTTTGACGGTCGCTTCGAGCGTGTCTTCTTGTTTGCCGGAGTCGCGCTCGGCTTCGAGCAGGCGCAGGCTGATATGCGACCCGGTGATCTCGCCGTATCCAATCGCCGCCATGAAGTCTTCGGTACGGGCAAAACCAAGCTGCGCGGCGATGTCTTCGCGCGACATGGCGCTTTTGCCGATTTTGCGCAGCTCGCGGTCCAGCACTTCCTTGCCGGATGCGATGCTCTTTTCGCGCTCGCGGCGGCGGAACCACTGCTTGATCTTGTTGCGGGCGCGCGTGGTCGTGGCGTAGCCGAGGTCGGTGTTGAGCCAGTCCAGGCTGGGACCACCCCGGTTGGCGGTCGTGATCTCGACGCGGTCGCCGTTTTTGAGCTGGTAATCCAGGCCGACCAGACGCCCATTGACTTTCGCGCCCCGGCAGCGGTGCCCAACCTCGGTGTGAATGTGGTAGGCGAAATCGATCGGCGTCGCGCCTTCGGGCAGGTCGATGATGTCGCCTTTGGGCGTGAACGCGTAGATGCGCTCCGGGCTGATCTGTTCGAGCATCCCCTGTACGAACCCATCGGCGTCCTGGTCGCCGGTTTCCTGCACGTCTTCCATCATGCGGCGGATGCGTTCCAGGCGGCGCTCGAATGGGGAATCGGCTCCGGACGACGATCGATTTTCCTTGTAGCGCCAGTGCGCCGCGATGCCATATTCCGCTTCGTCGTGCATGTCGTGGGTGCGAATCTGCACCTCAAGCGTTTTTCCTTCGCGGTCCAGGACGGCGGTGTGCAGGCTGCGGTACGCGTTTTCTTTCGGCGACGAGATGTAATCGTCGAATTCGCCGGGGATGGCGTGAAAGATGTTGTGAATGATGCCGAGGGCCTGGTAACACTGCGGGATCGTATCCACGATCATGCGGATCGCGCGGATGTCGTAAATCTGGTTGAAGGGCAGGTGTTTGCGCTCCATCTTGCGATAGATGCTGTAGATGTGCTTGGGGCGGCCCTGTATCTCCGCTTCCAGTCCTTCGCGTGCGAACTGCTCGTGAATGTAGGCGGTGACGCGCCGCATGTAGGCCTCGCGGTCCGAGCGCCGCTCGTCGATCTGCCCGGCGATCTCGCGGTAGTGTTCCGGGTCAAGGTAGCGGAAGGCGAGGTCTTCCAGTTCCCATTTTAGCTGCCAGATGCCCAGCCGACTGGCAATGGGGGCGAAGATTTCGAGCGTTTCCTTCGCCTTTTGCTGCTGCTTATGGGAAGGCATGTGGCCGAGCGTGCGCATGTTATGCAGGCGGTCGGCCAGCTTGATCAGAATGACGCGGAAATCCGAACCCATTGCCAGGAACATCTTGCGCAGGTATTCCATCTCGCGGTCGCCGGCTTTGCCGCCATGCATGCCTTCAACGCCGGTCGGGAGCTGCTTCAACTTGGTGACGCCGTCAACCAGTTCGGCGATCTTCGGCCCGAATTCGGCTTCGATGTCCTCGCGCGTGATGCCGGTATCTTCCACTACGTCGTGTAACAGGGCGGCAGCAACCGTTTGGGCATCCAGACCCATTTCTGCCAGAATCAAGGCAACGGAGAGGCAGTGCGTGATGTACGGCGCGCCTGATTTGCGATTTTGCCCGGCGTGCGCCGTGCTGGCGCGCGCGTAGGCCCGTTCGATCAGCGTGTGATCGCTGCGGGAGATGCCGGGCATCGCCTGGAAAATCTTATTCAGGTCTGCGGTGGTCGTTAGCTGCATGGTCCAAAGCCTGTTAGCCTGGTCATCCATTGACGTTGTGCAGCGGCAACAGATGCCTAAAACGGTCGGGTCGTGCGTTCGGTTCGACGTTCCGAGCGCCGTATGGTCGAACGCGCGTCATTTCAACTATCTGTATGAGTATAGCTGTCGGTCAAAGGTGCTGCAACGGCGCTCAGTACGTCTGACAAATGTAAGGAAAGCCGCAAGAAAACGAAACGTCTTTAGATTGTCAAGTGGTAAAAACGGAAATCGCGGAAGAACAATCA
>CAYMTN010000081.1:0-20540 GCA_964393335.1 uncultured Anaerolineaceae bacterium | reverse complement strand
CCGACGACCAACGCGCTGAAAATCATGCAGATGGAGGGGCTGCCGGTCGAGGCCGACGCGTAATCACATCGCGATCAGCAGCAGTACGATCACCAGCAGAACTACGAGGGCAACCAGGCCGCCGATGATGAGTGTTTCGCGGCGAAGGGTACGGGGTGGTGCCGCGTGGCTGGCCGGTTGGGCCGGGGATGCGGCGGAACTCGAAACGTTCTGCTCGAAACGCTCGATCGTGATCGACTGTTTTTGGGCGGGATGTGGTGCGGGCACCGGGTCAGCGCGTTTGGTGTCGAACCCTAACTTGGCTCCAACCAGCCGCATGCTGGGCGTTGGCTGCCCGTCTTCGCGTTCCAACATGCGGTAAATCAGGTCTAGCGCCTGCCGCACGCCGGTATCGGCCTGTCCGATGATCGATTCCAACTCCGCGCCGACCAGTCGCATACTCGAAATGCGCTGTTCGGGCTTTTTTTCTAACATGCGATAAATGAGGTTGACCAGCTTGGGCGGTGCGTCCGGCCATAGCGTGACCAGATCGGGTAGCGGGTCTTTCACGATGGCGATCACGGTTGCCAGCGTTTCAGGTTTGTCGAAGGGACGCTGCCCGGTCAGCATCTCAAACAGCATGATGCCAAACGACCAGATATCGGTTCGTGCATCGACGGACTGCCCCTGGCAGGCCTCCGGGCTGAGGTAGGAAACGGTGCCGACGATGCCGCCTTCCTGGGTAAGATCGTGTAACCCTTCGATGCGCACGGTGCCAAAATCGGTCAGGCGCGGCGTACCATCGTCGGCAAGCAGCACGTTGGCCGGTTTAATGTCGCGGTGGATGATTTTCAGGCGATGGGCGCGTGTCAGGGCATCAGACAAATCGAGCGCGATATATAACACGCGTTCAAGTGGCATCCTGCCAGCTTGTTTGAGCAGGTCATGAAGCGAGCCGCCGCTGACATACTCCATCACGATATAATGCTCGCCGTTTTCCTCAAACGCCTCCAGTATTTTGACGATGTTCGGGTGATTTAGCTCTTGCAGGGCTTTGCCTTCGCGGATGAAACGTTCGACAAGTTTGGGCTCATCTCTGACGATGTTGGGTTTCAAAACCTTGACGGCGACGGCGTCATTGGTACGAGTGTCAATCGCGTGATATACCTGCCCGATTCCGCCCTGGCCGATCAGTTTCTGGATACGATAGCGTCCCCCAATAACGGTTGGCTCTTGCATCAGGCTGTTCCTACTGATTCAGTGATTGATCGTTGGAACGGATCGATTTTACTACTTTGGTGATTGTGACAGAGTATAACACACAAGATTTGTGGCGCGATACGGGCAGCGGGTTTCCGAAAATTCCACGAGCGGAGTACACTTGATGGCGTGATGCATGCGCCGTTATAGAGCTGTCAGGAAGGACTGTTGATCCAGTATGCCGTATTCACCGTACCGATTGGCCAACACGGGCAAAACGATTCATTCGGGGCGTGTTTTCAACCCCGGTACCCATCGCGCGGCTGTCGTGGCCGTTGACGACGCGCTGGCGGAATTGGAAGGGTAACGCATGGAACGGGTTGGGGCGGTAGTTGCCGGTCATATCTGCCTGGACATTATCCCGCACATGCCGCGCATCAATCTGCAATCGAGCCTGAAACCCGGCGCGGTGGTCGAGATCGGGTCCGCGATCATGTCCACCGGCGGGCCTGTGTCGAATACCGGACGTAGCCTGCGCCGGCTGGGGATTCCAACCGAGTTGATGGCGAAGGTGGGCGACGACGAGTTTGGCGAAATCACGCTGCGCCTGATCCGCGAGGATGACCCCGCGCTGGCGAAAGATATGATCATCGCGCCCGGCGAAACCAGCTCCTACACGCTGGTGATCAGCCCGGCAGATATTGATCGCACGTTTCTGCATTGTGCTGGGGCCAACCACACCTTCGGCGCGGATGACGTGGATTATGACCGCCTGCGCGAAGTGCGACTGTTTCACTTCGGTTATCCGCCGCTCATGAAGCGTATGTATGCGGATGATGGCGCGCAGTTGGTTGACATGTTCCGGCGGGCCAAACAGGCGGGCGTCATCACGTCGCTGGATATGGCGATGCCAGACCCTAACGGGCCAGGTGGCCAGGTGAACTGGCGGCGCGTGCTCGAACGGACACTACCCTATGTGGACGTGTTTTTGCCCAGCCTGGACGAGCTGCTGTTTATGCTCCGGCGTTATATTCCGCCTCCGCCGATCCCCGCCGACACGATCATTTCAGACGTGGCCGCCGAGATGTTGGGCATGGGCACCGGGATTCTGGTGCTCAAACTGGGCAGTCGCGGCCTGTATCTGCGCATCGGGCCGGAAGGCGCGGCGTATCTGAACGGGGGACGCTGGCAGAACCGCGAGTTATGGGCACCGTGTTTTGAGCCGGATACGCTGGCCGGTACGACCGGGGCGGGCGACGCGACGATTGCCGGGTTCCTGGCGGCAATTTTGCGCGGGCAGCCGGTCGAAGCGGTGCTGACGAGCGCAGTCGGCGTCGGCGCGTGCAACGTCGAAGCGGCGGACGCGCTCAGCGGCGTGCGGTCCTGGGCCGAGACACAGACTCGCATTGCAGCCGGTTGGCGGCGTTTGCCGGTCACGATCGACGCGCCGGGCTGGTTGTGGGACGCGCAGCACCAGCTTTGGGTCGGGCCATATGATAGCTGCCTGGCCGACCGGGGCTGTAGCTGACAGGTTATTGTTGACTGATAGCATACCGGGGCCGTTCTTTCGAGCGGCCCCGGTCGTTTACTTTTACTGTCCCAGGCAAATGAAACCGAACGCGCGTGTTACTGCGGCATCACAAAGACGGCAGTCGTACGCGCCGGAACCGTAAACGTCCCGCTGCCGGCGTCAAAGCTGGACTGCTGCACAACAGGATCGGCGGAGACGACCTGGATCGGGTGCAGTTCCATTGCCGCCCCGGCCAGCGACTCAACCGGGAAACTGACTTCTTCCGCAGTGGCGTTGAACAGCACGACGATCAGCGCGCAGTTCGGATCGAGGTCCACATCGCCCTGATCGGACAGGCTCATCACGATCAGGCCAGGAATCTGATCCGGCCCGGTGTTGAGGAATGCCAACCGGGTTTGCACGTCTTCGGCTGTCTCCAACCGGAACAGCTTGGAGCTTTTGCGGATTTGCAGCATCTCCTGCGCGTGCACGACCGATTTCACGATATCGTCGCGGGTGGGACCAATGTCAGGATTCGCCAGCAGCGGCTGCATGACCGGCCACATGTCCGCGTTTTTGCTGGCGGGCGGCAGGCCAACGCCCCAGTTGTCTGACTGGTACGTGAAGTCAAGCCGGTTGAACCAGTCGCCCGAATTGTAGCTGTCGCGGTCCATATCCTTGGAGCGCAGCATGTCAATTCCGGCGTGATAGAAGGGCACGCCCTGGCTCAGCGTCACAATGCTGATACCCATGTTCTGCATACGAACGCGGTCGTCGATACTGGCCGTTTCAGGCGCTGCGTACTGAATCTTGTCGAATAGTGTCTCGTTGTCATGCGCGGAGATATACACGATCTGTTCCTGCGGATCGCTGGTGTACCCGGTGGGGTTGCCGTTGTAGTCGATGGCGGCCCCAGGGACCTTGTTGCCTTCGGCGTCTTCGAACGTGTAAGCTGCCAGGTTCCCGGCCAATCCGACACGAATCTGATCGGCGAAGTGCAGGAGTCTGGCTTTTTGTTCGTCGGCGCTGCCGGGCGTGATGCCATTCGGGTCATAATACAGGCCGTTGATGAACCCTTGCTCTTGCTGCCCGCCAAACGGGCTGCCGCCGCGCACCGCGTCACGGATGCGGTCGTTGAAGGTGCCGATGCCGGTGCCGGACAGGTTCAACTGGGTGGCATTTTCGCCGCGTGCGTTGTTGGCGACCTCGCCAAAGTTCCAGCCCTCACCGTAGATGTAAATGGCCCTGCCGTCTACGCCGTCTTTGTCAAGTGTCAGGGCGTCCAGCGCCTCACGCACGTGCAGCATGTTACTGACCATGTGATGCCCCATCAGGTCAAAGCGGAACCCGTCGACCTTGTATGCCCTGGCCCACATGACCAGCGAGTCGATCATCAGTTTTTCCATCATGGCGTGCTCGGTAGCCGTATTCTGGCAGCAGGTGCTGGTTTCGACCGCGCCGACGGCATCCAGGCGGTGGTAGTAACCGGGCACGATTTTGTCGAGCACGGATTGTTCGCTCTGACCGCTGGCGTAGGTGTGGTTATAAACCACGTCCATCACGACGCGCAGGTCTGCATCGTTGAGACCCTGCACCATGCGGCGGAATTGCAGGATGCGCGTGGTACCGTCCGGGTTGGTTGCATAACTGCCTTCGGGCACGGTGTAATGATAGGGATCGTATCCCCAGTTGAAGCCATCTTCGTCTTTGATCGCTTCAACACGCGCTTGCTGTTCTTCGGAATCCGGCGGGAAGCTCGCCATCTCGTCCCAGTTCACATCCTGCCACTGGGACTTGTCCTCGTTGATGGTGGCGATGTCAAACACAGGCAGCAAGTGCACGTGTGTCAGGCCAGCCGCTGCGAGGTCCTTCAGGTGCTGCATCCCGTTTGAGTCCGGCACGGTGAACGCCATGAACGTCCCCCGGAAACTTTCCGGTACGCTCTCGTCATGGGCGCTGAAGTCACGCACATGCAGCTCGTAGAGTACGATGTCTTCGGGTGCGGCCAGCGCTGGTTTCTCCAGGCTGGTCCAGTCCGGCGGCATGAGCAGCGGATCGTTGAGCAGGTCTACGATCTGGCTGCGCGCGCTGTTCGTGGACAGGCTGAGGGAGTAGGGATCGGTCACCAGGTTGGTTTCGATCTTGCCGGTCGTAGGCGCAAACACGACGACCTCGTACAGGTAATACTGGTAGGTCCAGTCCGGCGCGCCCGTGACGCTCCACACGCCGCTGGTGGGGTCGTAATCCATATCGTGGACGGTGCTTTCCGCGTCTGGTTTGGGCGATGCAAATAAGTGCAGTTTGACGCTCTGCGCGGTGGGTGCCCATACCTTGAGCGTTGGCGTATCGCCATCGTAGACGACGCCGAGATCACCGTCGTAGGTGAAGAGGTCATCCAACACGCCGGGAATCTGCACCCCGGTCGCGTCTGAAATCTTGCCGCCGGTGCCGGTTACCGATACCGCTATCTGGCCCTTGAGAATATCTGGCACCTTCGCCAGATCGTCGTCTTTGATCGTAAACGCCGTGTATCCGGCCAACTGCGGGAACCTGGCGAGGATATCAGCGCTCAGGCCGTTTTTATCGACGCGCAGCGAAATGTTCTCGCCACCGACCACCTTGCCGTCTTCGATTTTCAATGCGGCGTCGGGCGAGTAGTGCAGCTTGTAGATGGCAACTCCTGCCTCGACCTTCCAGGCGATGGTATTGGCGGAAACCCACTGCGCTTTGGCCGTGCCCAGGTCGCCGACGACGGCGGATGCCTGGGCTGCGGCGATATCTTCGGCAGTGGCGACAGGCTCTTCGCTGACGGCGATGGTCATGACGTTGGTCGCGGTGTCGTAGCTGAATGTGACGTCGTGCCCGATAGCCGGAACACTGAAGGGGATATTGGGGCCATTTGGCACACCGTCCAGGCCATAGTTTTTGTCCCAGCTCTGGTTATAGGCGACTTTCGCTTCCCAATCGCCTGCCGGGATCAAGAAGGTCGAAAACGTGTAGGTGCCGTCGCCGTCCGGGTCTTCGAGCAGCGTACGCAGGCAGTCAGGGGCCCAATCGCCGGGGCAGCCAATCGCAGCCTGGTAACTACCAGGCACGTTTGCCAGGATCGAGTTCACGTTATCACTGACCCAGTGCGTTTTGTGGTCATAAAAAAACGTGACCGAGGTGTCTTCTGCGAGCTTGAGCGGGATGTTTGCGCCGCCCGCTTCGGCGTGGAGACCGTAGTTTTCGTCCCACGTACCGTTAAGCGCGGCCTTATATTCGTAGTCACCTGCCGGCAAGTCCCACGTGGCTGTCCACAGGTCGTTGGCAGCGCTGTAGACCAGGAAGGTGTTTTCGCATTCCGGCTGCCAGTCGCCGCTGCATCCCAGCGCACTTTGCACCGTCCCGGCGATGGTGACGCTCTGCGGCAGAGGCGTATTCTGGGCGCGGGCCAGCGCGATCACACCGGCAACGGCCAGCACAACGACGGCAACCGTCGGAATGGCGAAACGAACAAAAACTGGGGGGTGTTTGAGAAGGTTCATAAAAGAAAACTCCTTAATGATATTAAAAAGGATCACTTGGGCTGTGGAAGGATCGAAATGGACATCTCCTTTCGGAAACAACTTCTAATGACGATTATCCTATTTACATATCCTAACCTGCAAGAATTGTCACTCACGAAAACAAAACAGGGCAGCAGGCCGTATCGGAGTGCTGCCCTGTTTGACGAGCCAACGGGCATCAGGCTGATAATGTTTCCTGGTCCCGGCTGAACTGCGTCTCGTAAAGCTGGGCGTAGACGCCGTTCTGCGCGAGCAGTTCGCTATGCGTGCCACGCTCGACGATCCGCCCGCGATCCATGACCAGGATCAGGTTCGCGGCCAGGATCGTGCTCAGGCGGTGGGCAATCACAATGCTGGTCCGGCCAGCCATGACTTTACCCAACGCGTCTTGAATGAGCGCTTCGGACTGGCCGTCCAGGTGGCTTGTTGCTTCGTCCAGCACCAGGATGCGCGGATTCTTTAAGATCACCCGTGCAATGGCAACACGCTGTTTTTCGCCACCGCTCAACCGGTAGCCGCGCTCGCCTACGACCGTATCGTAACCATCCGGCAGCCCGGCGATGAAGTCGTGGATGTTCGCGGCCATACAAGCAGCTTCAAGCTCGTTTTGGGTCGCATCCAGCCGCGCGTAGAGCAGGTTAGTCCGGATCGTGTCGTGAAACAGGTGTGTTTCTTGCGTCACCGTGCCGACCTGCGCCGCCAGCGAGTTCAGCGTGACATCACGCAGATCGTGCCCGTCCAACAAAATGCGTCCCTCAGTGGGATCGTAGAGGCGCGGGATCAGGTACGTCATCGTGGTTTTGCCCGCGCCGCTGGGGCCGACCAGCGCCACGAGCTGTCCCGGTTCGATACTGAACGAGACATCTTCGAGCGCTTTTTCGCGCGCCTGGCTGTAGCCCGCCGGGCTTTCGGGTTTTCCATTCGGCTTGACCGCGCCAGACAGCACCGTCTGGATCAAATCTTCGTCGCCATGCCGCTCAACGCCGCGCAGCAGGTGGTGTTCATCCACGCGGTACTCAAATGTGACATGGTCGAATGTCAGCTCGCCGCGCGTGGTTCCCAGCACGACGGCATCCGGTTTTTCGCCAACATCCAGCGGCAGGTCAAGCACCTCGAAGACGCGCTCAAAACTGACCATCGACGTCGCAAAGGCGACCGGTGCGTTGGTGAGCTGCTGCAAGACGCCGTAAAGCTGCGCCAGGTACGAGCTAAACGCGACAATCGTGCCAATGGTGAACGTGCCGTTGAGCACCAAGTGCCCGCCTACCCAGTACACCAGCGCGGTGCCAATGGCACCAACTAGGCCGAGGATCACAAAAAACTGGCTGCCGACGACGGCGCGCTGGATGCCAATATCACGCACGTGTGCCGCGCGCTGGTCGAAACGTTCGACCTCGGTCCTGTTGCGCCCAAACAGCCGGACCAGCAGCACGCCACCGATGTTAAGCGTTTCATTCATGATGGCGTTCATCTGCGCGTTGTAATCCATCGCTTCGCGTGCGATGATACGCAGTTTTTTGCCCAGGCGGCGCGCTACCACGATGAAGATCGGCAGCACAATCACCCCCAACAATGTCAACCGCCATTCCAGCCCGAACATAACGCTCAGGATGGCAACGGCCTGGATCACATTCGTGATAATGTCCACAATCGTACTGCTGATGGCGCGCTGGGCGTCGATGACGTCGTTGTTCAGGCGGCTGATCAACTCGCCGGTTTTGGTGTTGGTGAAAAAGCGCATCGACATGCGCTGCAAGTGCGCGTACAGGCTGACGCGCAGGTCATAAATCACGCCCTCGCCAATGGATGCGTTTAACATGCGCTGGTACACACTGATCCCCCCGCGCAGCACCGGGATCAGAATCAACGCCGCCGCCAGCATATTCAACCGCGATACGTCCCGATTCGGCAGGGTGCGGTCGATCAGGTCGCGGAAAATGAGCGGCGTCAGCAGTTCCAGCCCGGTCGTGACCAGGATCGTGATCAACAGCACGACGATTTTCCGCCGGTAGGGCTGGGCATAACTTAGCACCCGTCTGAGCAGGGGCCAGGTCATGTGCCGGGCGCGCACGCTTTCATCGCCGCTGCGTATCAGCGCGAACCAGCCGCTTCCATGAAATCCCATAAAGTTGTCCTCAGTGATTGATTACGTGTGCTGTCAGTGGTCGGTCGATCATATCAAGTTTTAGTGGAGATGCTCACCTGTCGCCAAGTTATGCAAAAAGGGGGGCGATAGTGCCTGCCCCCCTGACCGGTGGCGCTAATTCGTATCGTGGGGCAGATGGGGCAGCAGCCAACCCAGGAATGCTTCTTCTGAACGGGTTTGCATCAACACGCGACCCGGCCCGGTCAGTTCGACTACCAGCCCTTCGCCGCTGAGGACTGTCGATTTCCAGTTCCCGACACGCTTGACGTTGAACGTGATGCTGCTGTCAAACCCGACAATGTGCCCGGTATCGACGGTGTATTTTTGCCCAGGAGCCAATACGCGTTCCTCAATCGCCCCATAACAACCGGCCAGCAACTTGCCCTGCCCGCTGATCTTCAGCAGGATCAGGCTTCCACTGCCGAAAAAGCCCTTTGAACCACCCCATTTCGAGTCGGTCATGACGGTGTTTTCGCTGGCGATATACGCGCCGCTTTGCAGCAAAAACTCACTGCCGCCGATGTCCAGCACGATCATGTCGCCGGGCAGCGCGTGGGCCAGCGTCAGTTCGCCGCCCTGCGCGGGAGCCTGGTACGTGTTCTGAAAAAAACTTTCGCCACCGACCATACGCTTCAATCCGCCAAAAAGGCCACCTTCCGACTTCGTTTCGATGGTGATGCCGTCGCTGAAGCTCACCATCGCCCCCGGCTCGACCTTCGCGGTTTCGTGCGCTGCTAGTTGGACAACTGCCAGCGAAAAAGAGGGTTGGTGTTTGAGGGTTACGTCCATTCGTTTTTCTCCTTAGGGATTGACCACTGTGAGGATAGTTGTAAGCATAACACACTTTGGGCCGTTTTTGCGCGGTGAGTGGCCGTTTTCCGCTGGCTGTCAGGTTTGCGTCAGATACGTTGGGTTTCCGTCGTGCAGCCACTGTGAATCCGTCAAGTTTCGTATGGGAGTCCGGTCTATGATCAGGATACTACTGAGATGGCTGATGCCCCCCACAGCCATCCGGTTGCTCCCCCAAGACCAAACGCTTTTGCGAACCAAGTGTTTGGTCTTTCCCTTTTATTCTCGTAAGAAAACTTGCGAAATAGAACGTTCGTTCGTATACTTGAACCAATTGCGGCACGCGGCGGCGCTTGTATGGGTCAGGTTTGACGGGCTTGCCCGTCCGGCTATACAATCGCCCTATCGTTAACTGAGCGGAGTCCAGGTAGTGCATACCTTTCGCCGAGTCGGGATTCTCGCGCATCCACTCCGTCCGGGTACGGCTCCCATCGCGCAAGATGTGGCGCGGTCGCTGCAAGCACACCAGATTGAAACATGGGTCCGCACGGCCTGGGATGCCACGCGTGCGCGCCCGCTGGTGCATGATTCTGATCTGGTGATCGCAATTGGGGGCGATGGTGCGATGCTGCGGGCGGCGCGCGTGTGCGCGCCGGAGAATGTGCCAGTGCTCGGCATCAACACCGGTTATCTGGGTTTTTTGACCGAGATCAGCCCGGATGGCTGGCAGCAGGGCCTTGAAACGTTACTGGCGGGTGATTACTGGATCGAGCAGCGTATGATGATTCGCTGCGAGGTGCGGCGCGGCGACACGTTGATCGGACATAGCGAAGCGCTCAACGACGTCGTGATCAGCCGGGGGGCTATCGCCAAGTCTATTCAGCTTGAAACGTACATCGACGGCGGTTGGGCAACGACGTATCATTGTGACGGGTTAATCATCGCCACGCCAACCGGGTCAACGGCGTATGCGTTGGCCGTTGGCGGCCCGATTTTGCCGCCCGAACTCAAAAATATCCTGGTGGTGCCGGTGGCCCCGCATCTGAGCATGGATCGCCCGATGGTGCTGTCTCAAGGCTCGATGGTGCAGGTCGTGGTGGACCCGCATACCGTCGCAGAAGTTGTGCTGACAGTTGACGGTGAGTTGCTCGCCAGCATGGAATCGGCGGATCGTGCGGTGGTTCGGGCGAGCGACAGCGTCAGTCGTTTTTTGCGTCTGCGCGACCGCAACTACTTCTACCGGTCGCTGCTGGACCGGCTCGAACCGCGTGTTCCGTCACGCTCGGGCCGGTTGCGAGTGGGCGATCAATAGGAATCGAGTCAGAATCAGGAACAGAGGTAAGCCGCAATCACGCGGCTATGGAGATCCATTTCGAGAAATCTGATGAGTATACCAGAGCGCATAAACGACAAAACTACGAGCACCGGGGACGAGGACGAAGTCAAGCTGTATTGCACGGTGCATCCTACCGTTGAAACCAATCTGCGCTGCAACCGCTGCGGGCGTCCGATGTGTACCAAGTGTGCGGTGCTGACTCCGGTCGGGTATCGCTGTCGGGAATGTGTGCGCGAACAACAAGATAAGTTCTTCGACGCGCAGATGCTAGACTACATGGTGGCGGGCGCGATCAGCCTGGGCGTTAGTTTATTAGCGGCTGCGATCCTGGCGCGTATCGGCTGGTTTTTGATCGCGTTTTTCCTCGCACCGGCGGCGGGTGGCATCATCGGTACCCTTGTTTGGCAGTTTACCGGAAAACGGCGCGGACGTCACACGGCCATCGTGGTGGGGGCGGGTGTCGTGTTGGGTGCGCTGCCATTTCTGATCTTCAATCCGCTTGCGATTGGCATCTACCTGTTCATGGCGACCGGGGCGGCGGTGGCCCGGTTCCGGCTGCAACTGTGAGTTTTTCCCTCCGCTCAACAGGCTAACATAACTACGGATGAGGCAGACCGACGACGCTTATGCTGCAAGAACTACGGATCAGAGATTTTGCGATCATTGACGAACTGACCCTCTCCTTCGCGACCGGTTTTCTGGTGATGACAGGTGAGACAGGTGCCGGTAAATCGATCATTGTGGACGCTGTCAACTTGCTGCTGGGCGAGCGTTCTGACGCGACGCTGGTACGCGGGGGTGCCGAACGGGCGGTGGTCGAAGGGATTTTCAGCCCGGCACCGCAAGTCCGCAATGAGTTACAGGCCCTGTTGGCGGCTGAAGGGCTGGAAGGTGAATCACCGGATGAAGTGGTGCTGACCCGCGAAGTGCGCAGCAATGGCCGCAGCCAGGCCCGCATAAACGGCATGCTGAGTAATCTGAGCGTTTACCGCGAGGCGGGCGGGTTATTGGTTGACATTCACGGGCAGAGCGAGCACCTCTCGCTGTTGAAACCGGCCCAGCACCTCTACTTGCTGGACCGGTATGCCGGGCTGGAAGATGGCCGCGCTGCCATACGCGGCCTGGTGGGCGAGCTCAAGGGCATTCGTGGTGAGATCAGCAGCCTGTTGACCGACGAGGCGGCATTGGCGCGGCGTGTGGATATGTTGCAATACCAGATACAGGAGATCACAACTGCCGATCCACACCCGGACGAAGAAGAAGAACTGCGCCAGGAACGCAACCGGCTGGTGAATGCCGAGAAGATCGCGGAACTGGCGACTGAGGCGCTGTACGTGCTGGTCGGTGACCTGGCGGAGCTTTCGGGCGCGGAAGATTTGCTGGCGCAGGCGTCGGTGCTGCTGAGCAAGCTCGTGCGGCTTGATCCATCGGTGGGCGAGAGCGCCGCGTTGGCTGACAGCCTGAGCGCTCAGGCGGGCGACCTGGCCCGCGTTATCCGGCAGTACCGGGACGACATCGAGTTTGACCCGCGCCGCCTGAATGAGATCGAGGAACGGATTGAAGTCCTGACGCGGTTGAAACGTAAGTATGGCGGATCGCTGGCAGCCGTGTTGGAATATGCTGCCAACGCACAGGCCGAACTCGATACGATCTCACACAGTGAGGAACGTTTGGCCGCGCTGCGTGATGATGAAGAACGCCTGCTGCGCCGTATCGGCGACTTGGGCGGCGCGCTCAGCCAGAAACGGCAGGCCGCCGCCGGGCGGCTTACGCAGGCGATTGTGACCGAACTGGGCGATCTGCGTATGGCCGACGCACGGTTTGAGGTCCGGTTCACGCACGACGACGATGCGGACGGGTGTTACGTGGATGAGCGCCGCCTGGCGTTTACCGCGACGGGTATCGACCGGATCGAGTTTTATATGGCGGCTAATGTTGGCGAACCACTACGCCCGATTGCGAAGGTTGCGTCCGGCGGCGAAACGGCGCGAATCATGCTGGGGCTGAAGAGTGTGTTGTCCTATGCCGACCAGATTCCGACGCTGATCTTCGACGAGATCGATCAGGGAATCGGCGGGCGGATGGGCGCTGTCGTTGGCCAAAAGCTGTGGCAGTTGTCTGACAGCCACCAGGTGTTGGTCGTGACGCACCTCGCGCAACTGGCCGGGTTTGGCGACCAGCACTACAAAGTCAGCAAGCACGTGCAAGGGCGGCGCACCGTGACGCGCGTCGAGCGTCTCGACGATCAGCGGCGCGTCGATGAGTTGGCGGAGATGTTAGGGGCCGAGACGGAAAGCGCGCGGCAGAGCGCGTACGACATTCTGATGCTGGCGCGGCGCATCAAAGAAGGACGCAGGCTGGAGACAGTTTGAGCCGCCGTCACGGCGCAACCCATCCGCAAGCTGTACAGATTGCCAGGGATTCCCTGGCATTTTTATGATTAGTGACAGGCCGGTGATTCTGGCAATCACTAACCGGTCTGATTTTGTTTATGCTAAAGTCTGTACAAGACCGTAACAGACGATGGAGCAAATGAATAATGGCGAGGGCGCAAAGTTTGCAGGAACAACTTGATCGCATGACTGCGCCGGGCGAATTAGTGGAAGTTGTCGACGCTGCTGAGAACAAGCTCCGCTGCCTGGCCTGCGGGCACCGTTGTCTATTGAAAGAAGGACGGCGGGGCATCTGTAAAGTGCGCTACAACGACGGCGGCACGTTGCGCGTACCGTCCAATTATGTTAGTGCGTTGAATATTGACCCGGTAGAGAAAAAACCGTTTTTCCATGTAACGCCAGGGACGTCTGTTTTAAGCTTTGGTATGCTGGGGTGTGACTTCCGGTGCAGTTATTGCCAGAATTGGCAGATATCTCAAACGCTGCGCGACGACGCTGCCGGGCGTGACTTCATGCCCATCACGGCGGACGAGTTGATTGACCTGGGCCGCAAGCGGCGCACGCGGGCCGTTGCCAGCACCTATAACGAGCCGCTCATTACCAGCGAGTGGGCGGTCGAGATTTTTAAACGTGCCAGGCAGGCCGGTATGCTGACGCTTTATGTTTCTAACGGCAACGGCACGCCGGAGGTGATCGACTATCTCAAGCCCTGGTTGGATGGTTACAAGATCGATCTGAAGACGATGCAAGACAGCCACTACCGGCGGGAAATGGGCGGTGTGTTGCAGCATGTGCTGGATACGATCCAGCGCGTGCACGATGCCGGTATCTGGCTCGAAGTGTTGACGCTGGTGGTTCCCGGGTTTAATGACAGCAACGACGAATTGTGGGATGCGGCCCGTTTTATCCGGGACGTGTCGCCTGAAATCCCCTGGCATGTCACGGCGTTTCATCCTGACTACAAGATGTCGGATCGGGACCGGACACCTGCCGAAACTGTGGTCCGCGCGGCTGAGATCGGGGCGGAAGCCGGGTTACGCTACGTGTATGCGGGGAATGTGCCCGGTCGTCTGGAAAACTGGGAAGACACACGCTGCCCCACATGTAACACGACCCTGGTCCGGCGTGTCGGATTTATGGTACAGGAGAACAAACTGGCTCGAACTGGAGGTGTATGCCCGGTGTGTAGCACGACGATTCCCGGCATTTGGAATTGACTGACGACTCTGACGCAAACCACCATCATGTAGGAACGGCGCGCTGCTATGACTAGACACATCATTCCGCGTTACAAGTTGATGTTGTTTTACGATCTACGATCCCCAGAGACAGAAGCTTATTACCAGTTTGTCATGAATGAACTGATACCGTCGCTGCACGGCATGGGGCTGTACATCTTCCGGGCCTTTCACACGATCCCTGGCTCAGCAGGCGTGAATACCCAGCGACAGGTTGAATTTGTGGCCGAAGACCTGGCGACGGTGCGATCGGTTTTGGAAAGCGATCAATGGCAGGACTTTGAATCAAAACTGCTGACACATGCGACGAATTACAGCAGAAAAATCGTACACTTCCGCCAGGGGTTCCAGTTGTAGCGGCGGCTGACGCGTCAGGAACCTGACGTGCCCCAATCTGGCGCATCTCGGTACACAAGGCCCGGTGCAACGTGAAGGCACCGGGCATCTGGTATCCTGTCATCATAAAGAAACGGCGCGATCAGTGGACCACGCCTAACTCGCGCCCGACTTTGGCAAAAATGGAGAGCGCCCGGTCCAGGTCGTCATGCGTGTGAGTGGCGCTGTTCATCACGCGGATTCGTGCGGCACCACGCGGGACGGTTGGGAAACCAATTGCCATCGCAAACACGCCTTCTTCAAACAGCCGCTTGCTGAACTGCTGCGCGAGCGGTGCTTTGCCAAGCATAACCGGCACAATGGGCGTTTCGGAATGGCCGGTGTCAAAGCCCAGACTGATCATATTCTGCTTGAAATAACCGGCATTGCCCCACAGGCGGTCAACCAGCTCTGTGCTTTCCTCCAACAGGTCAACAGCAGCCAGGCACGCGGCCACATCCGGGACTGTCATCGCGCTGCTGAAGAGGAAAGGTCGCCCACGCTGGCGCAGCCAATCGACGATCTCTTGTTTTCCGGCCACCACACCGCCGACGACGCCAAACGCCTTACTCAGCGTACCGACCTCCACATCGACTTTGCCATGCAGCCCGAAATGATCCACGATGCCGCGCCCGCCGTTGCCTAGCACGCCTTCGCCGTGTGCGTCGTCAACCATAAGCAGAATGTCGTGCGCCTCTGCGACCTCGTACAGCGCAGGCAGCGGGGCAACATCGCCGTCCATGCTAAAGACGCCGTCTGTGATGATAATGCGCCGCCCGTATTCAGTGGTGGCCGCGATCTGTTGGCGCAGGTCGTCGGGGTCACGGTGGGCGTAGGGCACGATGGCCGCCCGCGATAGGCGGCAGCCGTCGATGATGCTGGCATGATTGAGGCGGTCCGAGAAAATCACGTCACCCTTGCCGACCAGCGCGGGGATGGTTGCCAGGTTGGCGGTGAACCCGCTCTGGAAGGTGATTGCAGCTTCCACCCCCTTAAACGCCGCCAGCCGCTGCTCCAACTCAAGGTGCAGGTCCATCGTCCCGGCGATAGTGCGTACGGCTGCCGGGCCAACGCCATAGTCGTCCATCGCCTTTTTTGCAGCTTCGATCAACCGGGGATGATTCGCCAGCCCGAGGTAGTTGTTCGACGAAAAGTTCAACACACGTTTGCCATCGACCACTAACCAGGCACCCTGCGGGCTGCTCAAGGTGCGGATGTTGGTAAACAGGCCCTGCTTTTTCAGGCTGGCAATTTCGTCACCAATCCAGGCTGTTTTTGTGTTGCTCATACAAAGACTCCTTATGACGTTCAATAGATTAACAACCTGTCCGCAAATTGCTGGGCGCAGCAAGCAGCGCCCCTACCGAGACAAATTTACGGAAAGATAGTAAGTCTTTGAGGTTCCCTATCCGTTATTCTAACACACTGTGCCGCCGGATTCTCGTGGCAAATGTCGTAATCAGCATTTGCCCCGGCGGCACACACTATCGAGGATGGACCGGCAAAACGGATGATACGCTTCAGGAGCAGTAGCACATCTGGCGCGGCAGCGACGATAGGGTCGCCGTCGCATACCGCGATGGGTTCCATAGGGGGTCAAAATAGATGTCAAACACCGTTTCCAGCCCGACCAACTCCAACAGCGACTTGACGCGCTCGGAGGGATTGACGATGGTCAACGTGCCGCCAATACGCAGCAGGCGTTTGTAGATCTGGACAAGTTCGCGCAGACCGGAGCTGTTCATATACTGGACTCCGCTCAAGTCCAGCAGCAGGTGAATGCGTCCACTGGCAACCGCCTGTTCCACAGTGTGACCCAGTTCCAGCGCGTTATCTCCGTCAACGCGCCCGTACACTTCGAGCAGTTGAAAGCGGTTGGGGTTAGACTGAATACGATCCGTCAACATGATGTCACCTGATTCTCATAAACTGACTGATGGTGCACGAACAAGCCTCCGAACACGGATGGCGTGGTTACCGCGCGAAATTCTCATCCAGGAACAAGCGCACCGCCACAATCAACACGACCGCGCCGAAGAACGATACCAGGATCGCCCCACACGGTCCGGCCCCGTTGAGTCGTCCGAACAGCAAGCTGCCCACGAAAAAACCCGCGATGCCCAGCAGCACATTGCCCAGAGGGTTGTAGCCACGTCCCCGGATGACGGTCCCAGCCAGGAATCCGGCCAGGCCACCGATCACGACCACCCACAGGCACTGCAGACAACCAAATATGCCAAATCCGAAGGGAGCCATGTTGCATCCTTTTTCCTGTCATGCACGTATCTACTCCCTGTATACGCATAACCGGGAAACAAAGTTACAGCGGCTGCACGGGATTATAGTGAAGTCCCCTAAAAATTAGGGGAGGAAATCATGAGGAATTACGAAGAAACACCTGCGATCAGCAGGTCGAGCGCCAGTACCCCGTCCACTTTGCCGGTTTTGACACCGGCATCGGTTTCAAGCAAAAAACGATAGATCACTTCGAGCTGGTCGAGCGAGAAGGCCCGCACCTGACCGACGAGTTTTTCGCCAACATAGGGATGCACGCCGATGGCTTTGCCAATCTGTGTGGGGGAACCGCCTTCGTTCAGATATTCGCGTGCCAGGATCAACAGGCGGAACTGCCGCACCACCATCCCGAATAACCGCAGCGGATCATCCTGGTCCAGCAGGCGGTGCAGCAGCCGTGACGCTGTTGCACCGTCGCGCCTGCCGAGCGCATCGACCATCTGAAACACGTCGGCTTCGGCCACGTAGGGAGTCAGCAGGGCGACGTCAGCCTCGTTGATAGGGCGTTCACCGTTGACATAGACCGCCAGTTTGGCGATCTCGCTGTCGGCGGCGCGCAAATCCTGGCCGATGACGGCGGCCAGCGCCGCCGCTGCCTGCGGTTCGATCTCAGCGCCATATTCGTCACGGGCTTGATTCATGATCCAGCGGACCGGGTTGCGCGGCGGGTCGAAGTTCTTGTGGTAGCCGCCCGGTTCTGTTTTGGCGAGTTTTAGAATCGGGTGTTTGTCTGAAAGCGTGTCCGGTTCGACAAACACGACGCGTGCCCAGTCCGGCAGCGTTGCCAGCCCTTCGGCGAGCTGATCCAGGTCGGCCTTGCCGCTTTTCCCCGCGCCTTTGCGGTTGAGCCACGTCAGCATGCCTTCCACGATTACCAGTCGCTTGTCGCTCAAAAAAGGCATCGAACGCGCCGACGCCAGGACGTCTGAGGCGGATGCCTGCTTGCCGTCCAGCACCGTCGTGTTCAATTCCGCCATCGATGGATCGCCCATCTGCGCGCGCATCGCCTGGACAGCAGCACGGCGGGTGAATTCGTCGGTGCCATGCAGCACGTAAAAGGTCGGATTAGGCGGACTCATGATCGGGCATTCACCCGGACTGGGTGCGCACGTAATGCACGGTCAGGCGCTGGCCCGCAATCGGAACCGGGAACTCAGAGCGGCTGATATCGACAACCTCCATGTCGCCGGGGTCGCCGAGCGTGGTGAAATGCTGCTGCAAAGCCAGGCCAATCGGCTGCGCCAGGATCAGTGAGAACGTGGATAACAGGATGATGCTGGGCAGGCGCGATATACGCTCGGCAAACCCGTGTCGCATACCGCTTGTACCGGCCAGGGTTGCCAGGCTGGTGAGCACGCCCGCCGTGACCAATCCGGTGCCGCAGTTGGGGTGAATCGCCAGGCCATGCTCGCCGCTGCGCATTCGGTGGAGGGCTTCGCTCACGGCGGCTTCGACTTCGTGGGTTGAGACATTACCATACAGGTAAAAACCCGCCATCGTCGAGCGGCCTGCCATGCTCAGATTCTTGACTTTGCGACTCAGGACGTGAATCGTCGCGTGTTCCAGGCCGTGATTGCGCCGGACACGACGAATCACCGGGATGTTTAGCAGCGGGGCTGCCAGCAGTGCCAGAAATTGAATCATGTGTTTCCCCACTTTACCACAATCACAACTAGGGTATGCCAGCGGGCGGCATGACGTCGTCCAGGGGCAGCGCGATCACCACCAGCCGGTGTGTGCTGGCGCTGTAAGGCCAGCATGTTATGAGCGTAACACGTTCGTCGTGTGTCGGCAATATCCACCGCGCATTGGCCTGCCGTATGTCGATAGTTTGATCCTGCTCCGGCAAAGTCATGGTTTGTGCTACCACGTAATAAAAATGGCGGCCATGTGAATCGATCGTGATGATGTTGCCGGGTTTGAGCGTGATCAGGTAGCGGAACACTTCACCGCTGGTGTTGTGGTGCCCGTTGATGACCGTGTTGCCCGGCTGGCCGAGCGGCGCGGAGCTTTGGTGCCAGCCTGCCGCGTACGTATCCGGCACATCCCACTGGCTGTAAACCCGGCCAGCGATGCGGATCGGGTGCAGGCCGACCGGCACCACCGGCGCATTCAACCCGATGGCTTCGATCACAATCCGGTCCGGGATGGCGGGCGGCGCGGCGGCTATTGCGACGGGCGTCTGGGTCAGTTGGGCTGTCGCCATCTGGGTGACGATTGGCGTTCGCGTGGTGTGGTGTGGTGTGTAGGTCGGCCCAGGCAGCGAACTGGGCTGCGCTGTGACCGGTGTTGGTGTCAGCGCCGCCAGCGTCACCGTCGGCGTGATCGGCGCGCCGGTCTGTGTAGCGGTCCGTGTGGCAGTCTGCGTCGCGGGCCGCGTACTGGCCAGGGTGGGACGCGGCGTAGGCGTGTTGCGCTCGCTGACCGGCAGGATCACGATTTGCATCGGATCGTCGGGTGGGGGGGGCGGCAGCAGCGGTGTACCGAGCACGCCCGGCGTAGGAGTGGCCTCGAAACTGCCCGGCGGCAGCAGGATGGCTTGTTCCGGTGCGAGTAGCCGCCATGCCAGAAGGGCTACGCCGCTCCCCAGACAGATCAGCCCAAGGGCGGCGATGCCAATGCCCGCTGCGAGCGTCTGGTAGGTGCGCCGTTTTTCACTCATGGCGGGGGACTATGTCAAAACAGCCGACAGCACAGCGCCGGTGTCGGCCAGCGTCTCAAAAACATGATCCGGGCCATACGCACGCAGTTCGGTAGAGGTGAAATATCCGGTTGCTACGGCAATCGTACGGGCGTCAATGCTGGCCGCCGAGGTGATGTCTCCAGGGGTATCGCCGATGATTACGATCCGGTCGGGGGCAAAGTCTCTGCCGCTGTACAGGCGGGCGCGTTCCAGCGCGATAGGCGGCAGCATCGCGCGTTCCCAGCCATCGGAACCAAAGGCCCCGACTCTAAAATCACCGGGATCGTACCCGGCAGCCTGGAGTTTGATCGCCACCAGTCCGGCCATGTTGCCGGTGACCAGCCCCAGCACAACTGCCGGATTCGCGCGCAGGGCCGCAACAACGTCCAACGCGCCCGCACATGCCCTGACGGGAAAGGTGTGGATGATGCGGGCCAGGTGCCGCGCGACGGCTTTGTTGTACTGATCGAGGCGCTGCCGCACGGCATCGGCGCTGATGCCGCACGGCCCCAGGGCCTCCAACAGCACCTGCCAATCGGTTGTGCCCGCAAAACTGGCGGTGTCGATCGCGCCGCGCGTGCCGAAGACTTCCGGCAGCGCGAGGCGTGTTGCAGCGCTGCCACAGCCGCCTGAATGCAGCAGCGTACCGTCAATGTCAAACAGGACCAGATGTTGCATGTGCACCGTTTCTTTCCCTGGTGTGGCGGTCCCGGTCATTATAACGCGTTCCGCCGGGTTTGGTGGTGCCGGGGCGTCGGGGCCAAAAGTGACACTCATCTACTATTCCGGGACATTTCACACTACTGAGTCAGGCGCAAACGGTCTAAACTCGTGGCGTAACGGTCCAGAGAAGCGGAAAGTATCACCGATTTTCCTTGAACGCATTCCCGCATGCTCTTTTCCTGATCACACTTCAGTCTGCTCGTGATGATTGATCACAAGCTCCGACCTCCTGTGTTATGGCTTGTGATCGTTTTGTGGGATGAAATTAGGAGGAATTGATGTCTAACGATAAGTCGTCCCGTCATATGGTGACGATTGACGGCAA
>CAYMTN010000080.1:0-20652 GCA_964393335.1 uncultured Anaerolineaceae bacterium | reverse complement strand
CAGGTGCCAGCAAAAAAGCCCCGACAATACACACCAGATTTCGTGTCGAGGCTTCTTTTCGATACCGCCGGCAGGATTCGAACCCGCGACGCCTAGTTCCGAAGACTAGCGCTCTATCCACTGAGCTACGGCGGCTGGTTGCAGGTGATAGTACCATGTCACCCGGCGAGAATCAACAAACTGATCGCCCATGATGACAGACGCAATGGTTGACCCACTATGAACTGAATTCACCCGCCTGGCCTGACGAAAACAAGTCAAGATTGCGGCGCGTCACGGTCAGCCCGATCTCATCCCCGATGTGCTCCTGGATGCGCAGCGCCTGGGTTAGCAGGCGGCGAATATCGGTCGAAGGCACGGCGCGGCGTTCCGGTCGCTGGTTCAAGTACGCCACAGCCAGATTGTTGCAGGCGCGGGCATACCCGACGATATCTTTGGCCTGGTCCAGCAATTCGACCGCCAGCAGCAAGTATTGAACAGCGGTATCCGGCTCGTGGATCGCGTCATGAATCTGGCCGAGCGTCACCATGACACGGCCCCGATTCGGATGGCTGACGGGCAGTTGTTCGAGCGCACGGTCGGCTGTTTCCAGCGCGCTGTCGTACTGCGCCATCGCCAGATAAGCCTGGCTGGCGATGCCCCACGTGCGGGCTGTCCAGGTCGAAAGGCGGCTCAACCAGGCCAGCGCCTGCTCTGGCTGGCCCGTATCCAGCGCCATCTGGCCCAGTTCGTGCAGACAGCGATCGATTTCGGCTGCCGCCTGTATCCGGGTTGCCGCTTCATACGCTGTCTGCAAGAGGTCTTGAGCGGCCTCCCACTGCCCGCGATAGCGATACACGACGGCTAACTCCGCCAGCGCGCCTATATGTTCCGGCTCGTTGTCCTGAAACGCCACCAGCGCACGTTCGAGGTAGTCACTCGCGCCGTGAAGCTGGCCGGTCCAACGCCCGGCAATACCCACCATCAGGTTAATCCAGCCGTTATACGGGGCCGGACAATCGTGCCCGTAGAGCGCCGCGATCTCCTCATACCAGGCCGACCACAGCCCGGCATTCATGACCTGAGTCGCCAGGGGATAGGCTAAATGGCACCGCGTACCGACATCCAAACCGATCACACGCGCCAGCCGCACGACGCTGATCGCTGCCTGGGGATCGGGTGCCTGGCATAACCTGTCAACGCGCCGCTCAAGCACCGTCTCCAGGTAGTCCCGCGCTGCTTCGCTGCCGGCGACAGAGAGGTCATGCTGAACCTGATCAACCAGGAACGTGAATGCGACGGCCTGCAGACTGTACCCCGGCGCGCCATCGTCATGATTGACCACCAGCAGCGCCGCGCTGGTCAATGCGTTCAGGGCGTTCACGACCGATTGTCCACCTAACCCGCTCAAGGCGGAACATGCGTCGAACGGCATGCTTGTCTGCTGGAACAGCAGCGCGACGAGCCAAATCCGGCGTTCTGCGGGCGTCAACTGGCTCCAGATGTGCCGGTACAGGTTCTCGATCGGGTCGGGCATGGCTGCCGCTGACAATGGCAGCCTGAATGATGCTTCGATTAGCAGCTTCAAGGCGAGCGGGTTGCCGCCCGCCATATCCCACATCGTGTCGAATTGATCCACCCAGTTTTCATGGCTGCGCGTCTGCCGCTGGGCCGTATTCTCTAACAGACGAAACGCCTGATCACGCGTCAGTTCGGGGATGGTAACACGATAGAACCACACATGATCCGGCCCCTGGTTGCGACTGGTCACAATCAGACGAGCTGAATCCAGCAGCGCGAATGCCGTCTCTGCCCGGTGGCTGTCTTCGAGCAATTGCCCGGCGTGATCGAGTATGATCAACACCTGATGCGCGGCCAGATAACCTCGCAATACCTGTTCAGGGCCAGAGTCGGGATGCTGGGGCAGCCCCAGGCGCGTAACCAGCTCGGAACTCAACGCCGCCGGTGTCAGTGACAGCCCTGTCGTATCCAACCACACGACGTCATCGACCCAACCCGCATCGATCAAAGTATGCGCCACGACCAATGCCACCGCCGTCTTGCCGATCCCTGCCGGGCCGTGCAAGACGACATGGCGGGGTGGGTCGCTATCGGTCAGAAAGCGCTGCGCAGCAATTATCGACGAGTTTCTGCCGATCAACTCCGGCGGCTGGAATCTGGGCAGCGCCAAGCGCAGCCGTTGGCGCGACGCGCTACGGCGGGTTTCTTGTTCCAGGGTCACCAGCACGTGTGTTAGCCGGGTAATGCCCAGCCGGTGACGGCGGCGCAGCGTACGCACCTCCTGATGGGCCTGGGTGGCGATATCTTGCATGGAGAGGTCCCAGTCCACACACACGTAGCGGTGGTAGAGCACACTCCAGGCGTGCAATTCCGTGTTGTTCTTGCGGAAATCATCGGTCAGGGCCAGCGTCGAACAGCCGGGATCAGGGGGAGGCAGCCCTAACAGGCCGCGTATTTTCCGGAGCTGGCGAATAATGACATCGGTAAGATACTCAAAAACGGCTACCTGAACAACAACGTCACCAGAGAGCAGGTGAGGGGACTCAAGACGTACCAGCACGCTAAGGAAAAAACGTAGTGGATGATCGGCGCGCAGGCTATGGCCTGCACGCATCGCCTCAAGGGCCTGGCCAACTGCTTCTTCGCGCAAGTTGGGCCGGTGCGAACTCTGACTCATCCCATTCAAGCTTATGACCTACATGCTCGAACCGCCCCCCAACTGGCAATAATAACCGCAAACATTAACTTTTACCAGCAAGTCAATGGAAAAACGCTATTACAGAGGAGGGACTACCACCTGGCACCGGGGAAGGTTGCAGCACCGGCGTCTTTGCCGACACGTTTGTACATCTGGACATTGGTGAACGGCTCGTCCAGGATGCCGTCCTGAATGGCCCATGAACGCCCGCCTATGGTCTGCCAGGCATCCGGCTGCCGAAACGGAGTCGAACCGTCCAACCGGGCATGCAAGCTGCCGCCCGGCTGGAACTCGTGATGAATGGTCTTCATCCTCTGAAAACCACGCGAATAGGCGAATCCATAACGCTCAAACGTGATGGCATTGTGGTAAAACAACGGCTCGATCAGGAATAGATCGTGCCCCATGTGGCTCACAAACTGCTCAAAAAACGGCAGGGCGCTGCGAAACACGCGCAGCCCGCGCCGTACCTGGCCGGGCGCTAACCCGGCCCGCATCGCTCGAATCTCTTCGGGGATGTTGCGGCTGTGCGTGCCAAGCTGGTTGGGGCGTCCCCGTTCATCCAGGTCGATGTCATAACGCGGGGACGTTGGGTCGTTCACGACGACGAGCAGCACAATCAACTGCGACGTAAACGTATCGCCCAGGTGCAGGTACAACACCGGCTCGGTCGATTCCGGCAGGTTGTAGACGCTGATTTCGACCGCTGTGCTGCCAACCGGGCAGCGCACGTTGATCACTTCGGTGCCGCGCACCGTATTGTCCTGCGGATTGATGTCGAACATCGAGAACACCCAATCGGGGATCAACGTCTGGTAAATGGCGAGCTTGTCGTCGCGCGGGAGATCGTTGATCTCGCGAATGGAAGGGGGCCAGGACTCTAGATGTGCCATCATTTCACAACCGGGTTACTGCTCACTCACGCTCACGCAGAGATCGCTCGATCTGGCGCTGGCTGGTTCGCTCGCGCAGCGTTTCGCGCTTGTCGTACTGTTTCTTACCGCGCGCCAGGGCGATTTCGAGTTTTGCCAGGCCATGCGATAGATAGAGCACGGTAGGGATAATCGTCAATCCTTTTTCTTGCACGCGGGACGTGATCCGCTCGATTTCTTTGCGGTGCAGCAGCAGCTTGCGCGGGCGCAAGGGATCGTGGCCAAAAATACCGGCCTGGTCATACGACGCGATGTGGGTGTTTAGCAGCCACAACTCCCCGTCACGCGGTTGAATATACCCCTCACGGATGTTCACATGCCCGGCCCGGATCGATTTGATCTCGGAACCGGTGAGCACCAGCCCGGCTTCGTAGGTATCGAGTATTTCATACTCATGTCTCGCTTTACGATTGGTCGAGACGACTTTATGATTCGCGTTTTTCACCATCAGGTCTCACTTGATTGATAGCTGCTGTTCTTCAAAATAGTTCAGGGCAGCGTCGACAAACGGGTCTTGATCGGCGGGTGTATCCTCAGATACCGTCACCATGATGTCGGGCGTCAGGCCCTGCCCCTGGATAGGCGTTTCATTAGGCGTAAACCACAGCGCCGCCGTGATGTGAAGCTGCGATCCGTCCTTCAAATTGTGGATGTGTTGGACCGACCCTTTGCCGTAACTGGTTTGCCCGATCAGGACCGCACGGCCACGATCCTTGAGCGCCCCGGCCACCACTTCGGATGCACTCGCGCTGCGCTCATCGATCAGCACGACCAGCGGCAGGTCTTCCGCCAGGTCGCCGTCGGTGGAGCGATAGACGATCTCCTTGCCTGCGCGGTCGCGCTGAGTGACGACCACTCCCTCACCGAGGAACAGGTCGCTCACACCAACCGCCTGATCGAGCAATCCGCCGGGGTTGCCGCGCAGGTCCAGGATCAGCGCCTGCGCGCCCTGGTCGATCAGCGTTTGAATCTCATCGTGGAGCGCCTCGGTTGCCCGGCCATTGAAGCTAAACAACCGCACGTAGCCGACATCGCCATACTGCGCGCTGCTGGTAGTCGGCATATCGACACGCGCCCGCGTAATTTCGATCGTGAAGCGGGCGTCGGTGGATGGGCGGTAGATCGTCAGTCTGACCTTGGAGCCGATATCACCGCGCAGCAATGCAACGGCATCGTCCAGTGACAGTCCTTCAATCGATACGCCGTCCACGCCCAAGACAATATCATCCGCTTTCAGACCGGCCTCCTCAGCGGGAAAACCGGAAAACGGCGCGGTAATCACGATCTGGCCTGCCTGATTCTGGCTCACATACGCGCCGATCCCGCCGAATTGCCCGGCTGTCAACTGGCGATCAAACTCGGCCTCGACCGGCGGAACAAAAAACGTATAGTGATCCCCAGTGGCCGCAAATAAACCGCTGGCAGCCCCGTAGATCAGGTCCTGCTCTTTTGGCAGGTCGTAATAGTATTCTTCTTCCAGGATATCCCAACTCTGCCAGAAAAGTTGAAAATTCGAGTCGTCATGCGGCGAATCGGTGGCGCTTGCGAACCAGACGCCTGCCACAAACGCTACCCCCGCCGTGATCGCCAGGACAAGAAATAACCGGACCGTCAAAAGAGGGCGACCCTGCGACGACGGCTGCGATTCAGGTTTGGCCGCTACCGGCACATCCATAACCATGCTCGTTTCCTTCATTCATCCAACACACGAGTGTCCACTACGATTCCGCTGCGCTGAGCTGCGTTCGGAGATAACGAATCGCCTCGCCCAACTCAACATCCCGTCCATCTTCTGCCGGAATCATGCTGATATCCGGCTCAAGGCCATTACCATCTAGCGGCGTGCGGTTTGGCGTGAACCACTCGGCAGACGTGATGTGGATCGATGATTCATCGGAGAGACGGAAGATCAACTGGACGGAGCCCTTCCCATAGGTGCGCTGCCCGATCAGAATCCCGCGCTGGCGGTCTCGGATGGCCCCGGCGACCAGTTCGGCAGCGCTGGCGGTCCCCTGATCGACCAACACGACGAGCGGTTTGTCCAGTCCCGCGCCGCCTTCGGTTGCCGGCGTTTCGGTTTCGCCGCTGCGGCTCCGCTCGTAAAAGACGACGCCGCCATCCAGAAATTCGGATGCTACCTCGACCGACTCTTGAAGCAAACCACCAGAATCACCGCGCAGGTCCAGGACCAATGCCTGCACATTCTGATCGTTCAATTCGGCCAGCGCGATACGCAGTTCTTCCGGCGTGCGTGCCGTAAACCGGATGATCTGGATGTATCCAATTGTGGAATCTTCGACCAGCCGGTGCCAGATGACCGATGGGACACGGACCACTGCAAACTCGATAAAATAGTCGCGCATTTCGTCGGAATCCGGGCTGCGTACGGTCACCGTTACGCCGCGCCCATCGCCTACTTCGCCGCGCAGCAGCCGGTCCACCACGTCTAGGCGTTCATCTAACGCAAGGCCGGTCCCATCGACGGCGACCAGCACGTCACCATCCTGAATCCCGGCGGCGGCAGCCGGTCCATCCCGGAACGGAAACAGCACGAAATAACCCGACTCGTTATGTTTGACCTGTACGCCTATGCCGCCATACTGGCCTGCGAGCACTTCCGATTCATTTTGTGCGACCGGCGGATCAACAAAAAAGGTATACGGGTCTTTCAGCTCGCCCAGGTACCCGCGTATGGCTGCGTATTCCATGTCCTCACCGGGGGGAATCTCGCGCAGATAGTTCGATTCCACCAGGTTTTGCACTTCGCTCAAGAGCGGGAACAGATCGCTGCTTTTCTCCTGGGCTGTTGCGGGAACGCGGCCCCGGATGATGAACCCCGCCAGAAAAACGCCGCCCAGCACAATCCCCATCAACGCACCGCGCGCGATAGCTTCGAACCAGGCTCTTGTCGTCGAATTACGGTTCATGGATTCCACCTTAGCTGCTGCGAGACAACCGAGATTGTAGCATATTCTCAGGATTTCCCTGATTAGAAAAGAAACACCTATAATTCTGGCAGGTCACGCCACAATCCGTCACACAGAAGGAGGGCACCATGCAGGCGCAAAAGCCCCTGGTGTTGATTGTAGACGACGAACGGCCCGCCGTCATGTTGTTAACGCGCATTCTGGAACGGGAAGGATTTTCCGCCGAGAGTGCCGAAGATGGTATCACTGCCCTGGAAAAAGCGCGCGCGCTGCTTCCGGACTTGATCCTGATGGACGTGCAGATGCCCAAACTGAGCGGGTTTGAAGTTACAGCGCGCCTGCGGGAAGACCCAGCTACCGCGCGGATTCCGGTTATCTTCGTGACGGCGGCGGCTCGTGACCCCTCGGACGTGGCACACGGCTTCCAACTTGGCGCAGATGATTATATCCGCAAGCCGTACGACCATTTTGAACTGCTCGCACGCGCAACCAGTAAGATGCGCGCTCGCAAGTTGGAAGACCGGCTCCAGCGGCGCAGTGAAGAACTGGAGGCGTTGGTGCGGATTGGCGGTGAATTCAACCAGCGCCTGGGTCTTGACGAACTGGCGGACCTGATCCTGATCATAACGCGCGACGAGTTCAAGGCCGAGCACGTCGAGCTTTATTTGCTGGGCGAACAGCAGGGTTTGATCTCGTACCGGGATTTGGCGCATGGCAAACAGGCACCGGGCCTTGCAGAGGATTTGCTGACTCGTGATGATACGGTCGTTGGGCGCGTGTATCGCGGCAGCGAACCTATCCTCATCCGAAACGCCAATACAGAACCGGATACCGCGCGTTTTCTGCGCTCGTTGAACCTGAATTCGGCGATGGCGGTGCCGCTGAAACACGGCGGGCGGCTGCTGGGGATTCTCACGACGGCGCACGAGGAGCCGGACTATTTCACCAGCAGTAATCTACGCCTGCTACGGTCGATTGGCGAACAGGCCGCGCTGGCCGTGCGTAACGCCCAACTGCATGCGGCGCTGCAAAGTTACGCGCAGAACCTGGAGGCAATGGTCGAAGAACGGACCGAAGCACTGCGCGCTGCGCAGGCCCAACTGATCCAGACTGAAAAACTGGCGGCGCTGGGTCGTTTGGCGGCGGGCATCGCTCACGAAGTCAACAACCCCCTGCAACCGGTGCTGAACTGCCTGGAGGATGCCATTGAGGACCTGGAGCAGGGCATGGGCGTCGATCCCGAAGGGCTGCGAATTGCCGAACGAGAGGTGCAGCGTATCAAAACGATCGTGTCGCGGCTGCTTGATTTTTCACGGCCATCCACCAGTGAAACGGTCCGGATCGACCTGGCGGTCATCATTCCGGAAGTGCTGGCACTGGTCAACAAGCAGTTGGAACGCATGGGCGTCCAGGTAGACGTCCACCTGAGCGAAGTTGACCGGCTGTTTGGCTCTCCGACGCAAATCAAACAGGTCATTTTGAACCTGCTGTTGAATGCGATGGAATCAATGCCAGATGGCGGGCAGATCACGATTGACGTGTACCCGGATGGCGACGGCGCAGCGCTTGCCATTACCGATACCGGTCAGGGTATGGATCAGCAAACCATTGACCAGATCTTCGAGCCGTTCTACTCGACGAAGGGTGACGGGACGGGGTTGGGACTGGCCGTGTCGTATGGCATCATCCAGGGGCACGGAGGCGCGATCAACGTGACAAGCGAGCCAGGGCGCGGCAGCCGTTTTACCGTGTGGCTGCCACGCCGTAGGTCGTGAAATGCTCCAGATCATGCGGCGTTATGGTGTGTGCCAGGCCGCCTGGAACCCAGCCAGGCCGCTGTCCCCGCCGCCAAATCCGCCGCTGTCATACCGGCTGGCCGCTGCAACAGAAACGAATGCGCGGTACAACGTATCACGGCTCTCACCGCTGCACAGCTCGACCGACACGCCGACTGCTGCCAACTCGTTTGCAACCGCCGGTGCCTGCCGCGCGGCAATCGCCATGCCGTCCATTATTTTCTGAGAGAGGGACGGGTCCGGCTGCGCGCAAAACTCCACGAACAGCGTATCACCCAGGCTGCTCGCAGCCACGACGACGCGGCCATCACTGCCCAGGTTGGCGGCAGCTAATTCGCTCTCGGCGGCGGCTTCGGCGGCCTGAACGGCATCGGATTGGAGATCGACGGCCTGTAGGGGGCCTGGGTCCTTTTTGGTGGACTCCCCGGTATTCAGCCCAAACACGATAACAACCACAGCGATAATCGCGATCAGCGCTACGACCAGGACAAGACCAAACAAACGCCTGCCGCGCCGGGAACGCCCGCCCTGTTCTTCTTGTTCGGCCTGGACTTCTTCCTCCATCGAGAGTTCGTGCTCGCCAAACAGCGCTTCGAATTCCTCGTGTGCATCCCTGGCCGACGATTCGTCTTCAGGTTCAAACTCAAATAGAGCATCCGCCTCTTTCAGGTCCTCGAAATCAGCGAACGGTTCGTCTTCGATGACGCCTTCACCCGACTCGGGGAAAAAATCGGCAAATGGGTCTTCAGAGAAGGGAATGCCCCCGGTCTCTTCATCGGCCAGCGCCATTGAAAAGACATCTTCTTCGGGATACTGTTCTTCCAGTTTTTCAAGCATTTCGCGGGCTTTGGGTGCGTTGGAGTAATCGGGATCAAGCGTGATGACGTTGGTAAGCGCCTCGTGGATTTCGGTCGGATCGGTGATCGCATAGGCCAACAACCACCACGCGTGCACGTTTTCCGGATCATCGGCGAGGATAGGGCGTATGATCTCTTCGGCTTCTCCGATCCGATCACGCTTAATTAACCGATACGCACGTTCCAATTCCGCTCGTGTACTGCTGCTCATCATCTTTTATCCTCCGTGCGAACACGTGATGCGGCCTCTGTACACGCATTATAGCCGGACTGCCAGGAGGTGCAAGCAGCAACCTCCGCATACATAACCCGGCGGTAATTCTGAAGATTGTGGACTATAATGAAAATCGATTGACCGTGTTTGCCGCCTGGAGCTATGATGCGAAAACACACGCTATTACGAATCGGGCTTGCAGCAGCAGGGATCATGCTGCCGGTTTTGCTGGCGCTGACATACAACCACTTTTTTGCGTCCGCTCAAGGGACTCACATCGCGTATGGAGAAACGGCCTCCGGCGAGATCATTGAGCCGGGGGAAGCGGACGTCTGGACGTTTGATGGCACCCGTAATGACACGCTCACCATTCACGTAGCACGACAATCAGGCGACTTGATCCCGGCAATCGAGCTAGATGATCCGGACAATCGTACGGCGATGAGCCTGGACTGGCCTGAGCAAGGCCCGCCAGAAGTGCTGTTCACGGTGCGGTTACGTATGACCGGCGCGTACACGATTACCATCCGGGGACACGGCGGCACCACCGGTCGTTATACGCTCAACCTGGCTCTGCTAGAATCCGGCGAACCGACCAACAGCCAGGAAGGGATGCTGGCGTATGGGACGGCTGTAACCGGCACCATCTCGGATTCTGTTTTCCGCGAGTTCTGGTCCTTCCGGGGCACGCGCGGCGATGTGATCGACGTGCTGATGACGGCTGTGTCGGGCGATCTGGACGCCTATCTGATGCTGTTATCACCCCAGGGAGACGTGCTGCTCAGCAGTGATACCGGCGGCAGCGGGCGCGATGCGGCACTGTTTGCATTCCAACTCCCAACATCTGGCACCTATTCAATTGTGGCGCGGCGCGCCGGGGCCAACGAGGGCGATCAGGGTACCACGCAGGGGATGTATAACCTCGCGCTGACGCTGCGCCGTCCCGGCGTCGATGACAGCGCGATCACTCCATCCCGGCTGGTGCCCGGTACCGCGATACGCGGACGCCTGAACGCGAACGCGCCCACAGCCCTGTACACGATCGACGCCAGCGGCGTGTTGTCAGTCGCGCTTGACGCGACCGATCCGGCACAGATCAGCACGGTGTCCGTCATGACGCCCAACCGGGCGCTGTTAGGCGTGTTTTCGGGTGTCAGCCCGATGCGGTCAAGCGTCGTGCTGCCGGGCGATGGTCCAGTCTGGATCGAGGTTTCAGCCGCGAACATTCAAGAATCGGCCCCGGTCGATTTTTCGCTGACAGCCAGCCCACTCGTCGTGGCGACACGAACGTCACGGGCGCTGCAATATGGCCGCCCGCAGATCGTCAACTCTACGCCGGAACAGCCCGACGCATGGCATTTCTTCGGGCACGCGGGCGATCTGGTGGCTATCACCGCTGCGCCATTCGGCGAGTCGTGGAACGGCGGCATGCAGGTTTTCTCACCGGACGGCGGTTTGCTGATTACACGTGCTATCACCAGCAGCGTGGCGCAGCCGCTGGCGCTGCAAACCGGCGGAGTCTACGAGATTATCATCACCTCACATGCGGCGAGCAGTGAATACCGGATTGGGGTTGAGCTGCTGGGGATCGACGGCATTTCGTTTGAACAGCGCGTCGTGCCAACCGAACAGGGTTTGCTGCTGCCCGGCGCGAACCGGACCGTTTCGGGTGTATTGCAGCCGGGGGACTGCGTGAGTTGGGCCTTGGACGCCGCTGCACCGCAGGTCTGGCGCTTCGATCTCACGCAGGCGGAACACGCCTCGCCTGCCGTGCTCGCGGTGTTGGCTCCTGACGGCCACCAACTCGCCGTCGCGGCAACTGATGACCTGACGCGTTCGGCGCGCCTTCAGATCGAGTTAACTCAGATTGGACGCTACCGGCTGCTGGTCTTTGACCAGTCGGGCCAGGATGCCCATACCTACACGTTAGGCGGCGAACCGGTCGAGGGTGGCAAAATCGCCTTGAACGCACCCGCCAAAGGCGTATTGGACGGCTCAAACACGTACGATCTATGGACGGTGGACACGCTGCCGGATGCGCTTCTGAACATTCACATCGACCCCGTTACGGACAGCAGCCCGCCCGCGATTCACGTGATCGGGCCGGATGGATTATTGGCGGCGTCTTCCACACAAGGAACTGGAAGCCCGCTCGACATGAGCGGTATCCCGACTGCGCGCGGCGGCGTCTTCCGGTTGATTGTCGCGCAGCCACGCGGCAGCGACCGGCTTGTGTACCGGATAACGGCAAATGTTAGCCAGCCATTCGGTGTCGAAACCGCGCTGAATAACGGTCTGCACGTGGGTTTGTCAGAGAGTACCGGTGTGACGCCTGCGCCAACGGTTCAACAGGTTGTGATACCAGATGTGATCATGCCGCCTGTCGATCTCGACGCGCCATACTGGCGCGACGCGCAGCGGATCGAACCTGAAACCCTGGTGCGCGGCGAGTTGCCGGAGGGCGAGCTTTACCAGGCGTGGACGTTTGCGGCGAATGCCGGGCAGATGTTTGGTTTTTCGGTCGTCGCGCTAGACGACAATGCCCGGCCCGGTATGATGCTGCTCGATCAGAACGGGACGGTGCTCGGTGAAAACTTTGAGCCAACAAATGCCAGCAGTTACCTCGCACACCGTTTCACGGCGTCGGCAGCCTATGCGCTTGTCGTCAAGCTGGATCGGCCTGGCCGGTACAATCTGTGGATCAGCCCGCTGACCAACATAGACGAAACGATCCCACTGGTGCTTCCGGGTCAGGCCATTACGTACGGACAGACGGCGGATGGTGAGCTTTTCGGGGCCAGCGACAGCCGCCTGTTCGTGTTTTTCGGTCACAGCGGCGACGTGGTATCGGCCCGCGTGCTCCGTGCCCAGGGACCAGTGGCACCGGCTGTCACGCTGGCAACGGCGAGCGGCGAACCACTGGCGGAGGACTCAGCGCCACGCGCGGCGATCGAGGGCTACGCGCTGCCGGCGAATGGACTCTACCAGCTTCGCGTGTCTCAGCGGGGCCAATCCGGCGGGCGCGGGCGTTTTGTCCTGAGTCTTATGTTACAGCAGGCGACACAATCAACTGATCTGAGCGGCGGGCTGCTGGAAGACCAGCAAATCGCTGCACTGAGCGCCACCGATGCGACTCATCGCTGGTTGTTCAACGCCGAGTCCGGCGAACGTGTGACGCTGCGCGTCGAGCCATTGTCGGTGAGCGCGCCTGACCCGTTGCGGTTTCAGGTGACGGACAGCGCGGGAAACGTGTTCCTCCAAAAAGAGACGCGTGCCGGTCAGCGCGTGCTCGTGTTTTCCGACGTTATGCTGCCGCACAGCGGAGTCTACCAGGCCGTGATCAGCGGCGGCCAGCGCCAGACGGGGTTGTACCGGGTTTCGCTGGAACGCGATCCCGAAAGTCTGTACGATGATGATTGTGCGATCCGGTACGGGCAGACCGTCGGAAAAGTGCTGACCCTCACCAACTTCCTGGACGTGTGGACACTGGCCGGGTCGGCGGGTGACGTGGTAACCATAACCGCGCGCCCGGTGAGCGGCGACGATGCGTCTATCAGTCTGCAACTGCGGGCGCGTAATGGTGAGATTCTGGGGACTGTCGCCGCCGACGAGACGACGCGCGTCGCGGGGATCGAACACGTGATTCTGCCGTTGACCGGCCATTATTCGATCATTGTGGGGAATGTAGACAGCGCGTTCCAGGGCGAGACAGCCTACGAACTGACCGCACACCTGGAAAGTACGATTGCACGGTCGATGGGCAGCGTTCTGGCGTACGGTGAGGTGGTCGGGGGAGTCTTTTTTGCGGATGATCCGGCAGATGTCTGGTTATTCCAGGGAAAACAAGGCGATGTCATCACCGCAACCGTCACCAGCCAGACGCCAGGGCTGGAAGCCGCGCTGAGCCTGGTATCGACGGATTGGCACGTAGCCAGCGCCACCGGCCAGGCTGAGATTCTGGCGGAAGTGCAAGGATTGGACGGCGAAGCCGCGCAGATCTCGTTGATGCTGCCAACCAGCGCGCCTTACGCGTTAGTTGTGAGCGAATCCGCCCGGCGCAGCGGCCAATACCGGTTAGAACTCACGAAACAGGCCGCGCCGCCATTCCCTTCGCGGCCCATCCGGCCCGATCAGGAGCGCAGCGGCGAAATCGGGGCGACGGTCCCGTATGAAGCGTGGACCTTCGCAGGGACAGCCGATTCGGTCGTGAGCATCAACGTAGAACCGGACAGCCGTTCGAATCTGGCTCCGCTCATCCGGTTGCTCGATCCGGCGGGTGCTGTGCTGGCCGAAGCGGAGGCGGCATCCGGCGAGCACACGCGTATCGACGCCTACCGGCTGCCAACCAGCGGCACGTATTCGATCCTCGTGACACGTGTTTTGGGGGTCGGTGGGGGCAGCACTGGTCGCTACACCATGACCTTGCAGGAAACGGAACCGGCCAGCACGGCGTATTTTACCATCACCTTCGAGCAGCGCGCGCGCGGCGTGCTTGACAGCTCAAACCCGGTTGAGCATGTGGTGTTCAATGGCACACAAGGCGATATCGTCCGGGTCTATGCAGAAGCGACGAGCGACAATCTGGACCCCATGCTCTTGCTGTACGACCCGGAAGGCGTGCTGCTGGCTGCCGGCGATGATGAACAAGGATCGAACGCCAGGATTGATGCCGAGCTGCTGGTATCAGGCGTTTACACCGTTGAGGTTAGGCGGTACGGTGGCGCGCAAGGCACGACATCGGGCAATTACGTGTTATCGGTCACGCCGGTATACAGCGCGGCGGCTAGTATGCCAGAGCGCATGATGGCCTATGGCAGCCGCGTTTCGGGAGCCGCCGATAGCACGACCCCCAGCGATGACTGGGCATTTATCGGCGAACAATTCGATGTCATTTCCGCGACCGTTCAATTTCCGGTCGATGACGCACCGTTAATGCTATATCTGCTCGATCCAGCAGGCAACGTGCTGGCAACCGGCGTGCGCGATGGCGGCAACATGGTGATCGATTCTTTCACGCTGCCGGGCAGCCGGTTGTACGTGTTTGAAGTGCGCCGTCCGGGTGATGCCCGGACACGCTACAGCCCGTACACGCTCAGTCTCGACCTGTTGAGCACGACCTACCAGACCCCAGTCCAGGGCGGAATACTCGTGCCTGGTGAGGCGGTGGCCGGGCAGTTTGTCCAGGCGGGAGTTCCCCATGCGTGGTTCTTCGATGGGACAGCCGGACAAAGCCTGTCATTTTCACTGAACCGGCTCAGCGGCGAACTGGCGGTTGACCTGCTGCTTGTTGCGCCGGATGGCAGCTCGGTTTTCACATCCACGTTACCGGCAGACACGGTGAACAGCCTGTCAACGCCGCCGGTTACGTTGCCGCTGGATGGCCTGTACCTGCTGCTGATCACCGACAACGCGCAAACGCCGGGGACGACATACCGGCTCTTCGTCCAGCCCACCGGGGCAATCGACGACTCCGCGCAGGTTATCGCGCCGCTGCAAGACAAGTTTGGGATCATCAGCGATGTGCAGCCGCGCGAATCCTGGCAGTTCGATGCGCGTGCCGGTGAGTCCGTGTCGCTGCGCGTGGCGGCGCTGGATGGCAACCTGCAACCGTCGCTGGTGTTGTGGGACTCAACCGGACGCCCGGTGATGGAAGGGATTCAAGACCCGGCGGGTGATACAACCCAGGTCACACTGTCAAATGCGTTCATTTCTCAGAGCGGCACCTACCGCGTAACCGTCGGGCGCGTGGGTGGCGCGGCAGGCGACACAACCGGCAGCTACCGGCTCATGCTGCGCAGGCGTCCGATTTCCCGGCGGGCCGTGCTGGCAGAGGATGTCGCCTTTGAGACTGAAACGATCGATTATTTTGCGGGACCAGACCCCAGACTATACGCATTTCAGGGACTGGCGGGGGACGTCGTGGCTGTGTCAGCTCGCGTGTTGAGCGGCGAAACTGTCCCTTCGCTGTCGTTAGAGAATGAGATGGGTATGTCGCTTTCCGCGCCCGTCGTGACATCGGATGACGAAGCCAGCATCAGCGCCTTCACATTGCCGGAGAATGGGCGCTACGTGGTCGTGCTCGCCGGCAGCCATACCGGCAGTTATGCGTTCAGCGTGTTCCGGCGGACGCGCGAGTTGTCCGACGGTGGCCTGATGCGAAACCTCGGACGCGGGCAGACTTTCGCGGAAGGGATTCTTGATCCGGCCCAGCCGACGCACTGGCAGTTCAGCGGGCAAACCGGAGAGGTGTTGGCGTTCACTGTTGACACGACGAACAGCGGCCTGCGCGCGGACGTGGCCCTCTACGGGCCGCGCGGATATATCACCAGCGCCGTCGAGCAGCCCGGTTCGCGTCAAACTGTTATCGGTCCGGTACGGCTGCCAGATGACGGCGGCTACGTGCTGGTAGTCGGTCCCTGGATGGGCACCATCGGCGGCACGACCGGACGGTATTCGGTCCGCGTGGAAGCGCCGGGGCCGGATGTCTCAGGATCAACCGGCGGGCATATCGCCGTGCGGAATCAAGCCGTCATCGGCGGGCTTATTCCCACTGACGATCAGGATACCTGGACCTTCGACGGCAAAGCGGGCGAAATTATCACCGTCCGGGCCGAACGTCTGCCGGGGAACGGATCGCTTCGATTAACCCTGGTCGGACCAGATGGAACGGAACTGGCTGCCAGCCAACCGGACAGCACACGGGCAGGCATTGAGATTACGTCCGCCCTGATTCCGGAATCCGGTCTGTACAGCCTGGTGGTCAAAGGCCAGTTGTCCGGTGACGAAACCATCGAATACCGGCTGGCAGTGGCGCAAGTTCAAAGACCCGTGACCGCCAGCATGCAGTCGGCTGAGGGCATTGCCTATGGCGAACAGCAGCAGGGCGAGCTGTCGAACGCGCAGCGGTACCAGGCATGGGTGTTCTTCGGGCAAGCAGGCGAGCAAATCCGCAGTACGGTAGGACCATCTGATTCTACGCTCACTCCGGAGCTGTATGTACTCAGCCCTGATGGGCGCATCCTCTACGCGGCGAATAACCCGGTGGCGGGCGGCAGCGTCCAGGTAGCAGGTTTGGCGCTGCCGCAGAGTGGATTCTACGGTCTGGTGGTGGGAACTCGCTCAACGGCGGAACACCAGCCGTATACGATTGTCATCGAACGGGAATCTGCGGGGGCACTGGACCAGGGCGTTTTGCAGAACGAGGCGACCGGCACGCTTACGCAGGCCGCCCCGGCGCATGAGTGGACGATTCAGCCGGGCGCTTCAGGCGACTATTTGCTGCGGGTTTCGTCATTCGCTGCCGGAGAGGAACCGCGTTTGTTCATCCTGTCAGCGAGTGATGTCGTGTTGGCGACCGGCACCGTCGAGGAATACAGGGTAGTCCAGATTGTGCTGCGGCTGGAAAAGGGACAATCGTATGCCGCGCTCGTGTCCGGCGGGCCGTTCATCACGCAGGGCCAGTATACGATTCGTGTTGAACCGGCCAGTCTCGTGACGCATGGCGGCGACTTGCTGCCAGACATGCCGAATGTGGGCCGCATCACCGATGAGCACTTCTCGGACGAATGGCGGATTCAGGTTGGGGAGGACAACGGGCTGGCGGTCGAGATCACACGCACCTCCGGCGATTTGATCCCGGCTGTGGCGCTGTATAATGCCAACGGGCTGCTGATCCGGCAAGAAACGGCGGGCGGCGATGGGGCGATGCAGACGACGTTTGAGGCGCTGGCAGCGGGTGATTATCACCTGCTGGTCTCACGCCTGGATGGTGGCGCAGGCCGGACAGAGGGTAATTACGCGATCACGATCCGGCTTGAGCCATGATACTATTCCGCTTGCGCGCCGCAAACACGGTTGGCGCGCAAGCGGAAGTTCAACCCGATTGCAGTTTACTGGACGACCGGCACACCGCTCGTACTGCCATCTACCAGGATATAGAGCTTGGAAACCCAGCCGTTGCCAAACGGGCTTTCCACGTACCACCAGCCCCGATCCTGGCTCTGGCCGATGATCGCCATACGCGTCCTGGCATACACAGACCCCAACTTAGGGAACGACCCATTTGGGCCGGAGCGGATATTCAAGGCACCGGTGATCACGATGGCCTGCGGTCCGGCCACTACCGGCGCGGGAGCGGCTGCGCCGCTTTGGCCTGCGGTGGCCTGGACGGCTCCGCCGGGCGCGACATACGGCACTGACGAAATATCACCGCGCGCGATGACGTACAACGCGCTGACCCACCCGTTGCCAAGCGGCGTCGCCAGCAGCCACCAACTCCAATCACGGGTGCGGCCAACGATTTGGGTTTCAGTGCCGCCTGCCAGCGTACCAATGCGCGTATACTGAGGGCCGGGGCCAGTTCGGATGTTCAGCGCACCAGTGTTGATCACGCCGATGGGGCCAGTGACGGCTGCATGAGCGGCGGTGTTGGTTGTGACCGGAATGCCGGTGTAAACGTTGCGGACGGCGACGTATTGGGCGTAAACCCAGCCGGGTCCATACACGGTTTGCACCTGATACCAGCTTTGATCGTTGGTGCGCCCGATGATTGCCAGATTATCACCGCCGGAAACGGTCCCCAGAATCGCGTAGTTGGGGCCGGGGCCGGTGCGCACGTTCAAGTAGGCAGCCAGGACGACTGCATACGGGCCGGTCTGCGCTGGCACCGCAGAATCAACCGGACCAGGAGCCGCTAACGCGCTGCCCAGAGCCGCCGGGATTAGAAGCATGACACAGATGAGCACAGACACAAGTGTTTTGGCAAAAGACCGCTGCATGGCAAATCCTCCTGACGATCGTACACCGCTGGCGCAATCACGTTTTGTGCAGTTTACGTTGATTTAGGATTTGGTGCAACAGGTCCACGAAGGAAGTCGCCAGGTGGAAAACAACAATGAGCTTCTCGAAAGAAGCTCATTGTGAGTGGTGCCCTGGAGAGGACTCGAACCTCCACGCCCAAACGGGCACAGGCCCTCAACCTGCCGCGTATACCAGTTCCGCCACCAGGGCTGGTTAGGTGGAATTATACACAGGCCGCCGGAGTTGTCAATGGTTGGCAGACGGGGATGAGCGGCGTACAATCATGGATCGATTTCGAGGATTTACTGGCTGTTGATCACGAAGGATGTGCCATGAGAATCGTCTTGGATGCGATGGGGAGTGACGCGAACCCGGCCCCGGATGTGGCGGGGGCAGTGCTGGCCGCGCGCGAATATGGGGATACAATTATCCTGGTGGGCGACCAGGCACGGGTCAAGGCAGAACTCGCAAAGCATGACACTGCCGGTCTGCTGCTGGAGGTGGTCCACGCACCTGAAGCGATCACGATGGATGACAAGCCGGGTGTGGTCGGAAGAAGCAAGCCAAACTCGTCCATGCATGTAGGTATGCGCCTGGTCAAAGGCGGACAGGGCGACGCTTTTGTGACAGTAGGTAATACTGGGGCCGCGCTGGCGATTGCGATTTTGCACACGCTCAAACGAATCCCTGGGGTTCATCGCCCGGCGCTGTCTACCATTTTGCATGTTAAGGGGCGGGCGAGGATTCTGTTGGACATGGGAGCCAACGCCGACTGCAAGCCGGAGTGGCTGGTTCAATTCGCGTCGATGGGCAGTATCTTTGCCGCGCAGGCGCTGCAACGCAGCAATCCGCGAGTCGGACTGCTTTCCAACGGGGAAGAGGCCGGAAAGGGAACTGTATTGGTGCAAGAGACTGCGGAACTCTTGAGCGCGGGTGGGGTTAACTTCATAGGAAACGTCGAGCCGAAAGAGATTCTAGGCGGCGACATAGACGTCGCCGTGATGGATGGTTTTTCGGGTAATGTGCTTCTGAAGTCGATGGAGGCATTCGGTTCGATCATGTTTGATTTGATCCGCCAGGAACTGATGGCGGATTGGCGTTCGAAAGTGGCGGGGCTGTTGGCAAAACCGGCCTTTCGCCGCGTATACCGGCAGGTTGACCCGTTTGAGGTGGGCGGCGCTCCGTTGCTGGGGGTCGATGGTGTTGTTATCATCGGGCACGGACGCTCGAACGCCATCGCCGTCAAAAATGCGATCCGCCAGGCTCGGAGCGCTGTATCGGGCCAGATTGTCCAGGCCATACGGGATGGTCTGGGTGACCGTAACAGCTCGCCGTCAGAAATGTAAATCAGGGTCTTGAACAGCAGTAAAGGAAGAATGAGATGGAATTCACGCGTAACGGTTTTTCGCGAGTTGTGATTACCGGCATGGGAGGTGTTACGCCGTTGGGGCGCTTCCCTGATTTTTGGGAAAAACTCAAGGCCGGTATTTCGGGTGTGCGGCGGATTCAGAGTTTTGATCCGTCTCATCTGGAAGTCCAGATTGCGGCTGAGGTGCTGGATTTTGATCCGAACGAGTACATCGATTCGAAAGAGGCGCGGCGGATGGGCCGACCGGCGCAGCTAGCGGTGACGGCAGCCATGGACGCTTTGAAGGACGCTGGGATGAGCGTTGAAGACCTGGAGCCGATTGCCGAACGTGTCGCCGTCGATTACGGTTCTTCGTTAGGCGGTCACGACCTCGCGCAGCAGGCCTCGTTTAACTTCCGGTCCAAAGGTCGCCGTCCGGGACCGTTCTCGCTGATCGAGTCGATCCCGAACATCCCGGCGCACCACATCAGCCGCCTGACCGGCGCGCTTGGGCCGTTGATCTGCATCTCCGCTGCGTGCGCGACCGGCACGCACAGTATTGGGGATGCTATGAACCTGCTGCGTTATGGCAAAGCGGACGTCGTGTTCACCGGGGGAGTCGAGGCGATGATCTACGACTACGGCATCGCCGGTTTTATCTCGATGAAAGGGCTTGCGACTGGCTACAACGACGAACCGGCCAAAGCCAGCCGCCCCTTTGATGCCAACCGGAACGGCTTCGTTTTTGGTGAAGGCGCGGGAGCTATGATTCTCGAATCGCTGGAACGCGCCGTAAAACGCGGGGCGCGTATCTATGCGGAAGTGATGGGGATGGGGACGTCGTCGGATGCGTACCACGTCGCAGTGCCGGAGCCGACCGGACGCGGCGCGAAAAACGCGATGCTGTGGGCGCTAGATGATGCCAAGCTGGACCCGGATGCAATTGATTACGTCAACACACACGGATCATCCACCCAGGCGAACGACTCGACCGAAACTAAAGCTATGAAGGACGTGTTTGGCGCTCATGCCTACGAACTGGCTGCGAACTCCACTAAAAGCATGATGGGGCATTTGTTGG
>CAYMTN010000079.1:0-20976 GCA_964393335.1 uncultured Anaerolineaceae bacterium | reverse complement strand
TCCAGTATAGCCTTTTCCCTCACAATCGTTCCTGCAAGCGTTCGCCAACAGTACCGTGAGCAGGGGGGATGAATGGCGAGTCCGAGCTTCGCCTGGACTTCGGGGCTATGCCCCGGAATCGGTTTTGATCTTCCAAAATCCGTGCCCGAAGGGATGAGATTCCCTAATGCCCTGCTGCTTGCAGGAGGGATAGGAATTTCAAGGATTTTGTTCTTACTAGCTTTCACTGATCGAGAACAAGCATTCCGATACAAGAAACGACGATTATTCAAGGGAATCTCTCTTGGTTTGGGCCATAATGTGTCTCGTATGTGTTCGGGGGGGGTGGAAAAAGGCTATCTTAATGGTGTAGAATAGGTGCCATGACTGACGACTTGACGCCGCCACCCGAAAGCGCGATCACGCCTGAAGATTGGCAGCAAACACCGAGTCGTGTCCAAGTTCGGATCGGCGAACTGTGTGCTGAGATCAAACAACTGCGCGAGACGGTGGAACAGCTCCAGGAAATCGTCAACCGCAATTCCCAGAATTCCTCCCAACCGCCATCCCAAGACCGACCAGACCAGCGAGCCGCCAAGGAACCTTCCGGACCACCGCGCAAACGAGGTGGACAACCCGGCTATCGGGGACACCATCGAGCCCTGGTTGATGAGGTGGATGAAGTGGTGGTCTGCAAACCACCCCGTTGTGCAGGGTGTGGTGCGCTGTTGTTAGGTGAAGATCCAGCACCATATCGCCATCAAGTGACCGAACTGCCCATCGTCAAACCCAAGGTGACAGAATATCAGGTTCATCGACGGGAGTGTCCCTGTGACGGGCAAAGCAACCGGGGCGAATCGCCCGAAGTCGCCGCGAGTTGGTTTGGGCCGAATGTGATCAGTCTGGCCGGTCTGGCCATGGGGCGGTTTCGCCTGAGCAAACGGCAAGTCACCGACTTTCTGGTCGAATGCTTTGAGATCCCAATGACCGCCAGTACGGTTGTGAACCAACAACGGGTGATCCGTCAGGCATTAGCTGCTCCGGCGGCTGAGTTGGAACCGGTGGTGAAAAACGAACCGGTCTGCAACATTGATGAACCCGGCTGGCGGCAAGTGGGCGCAGCCCGCCGGAGTTGGTTGTGGACGGTTGTGACTCCCCAGGCGACCCTGTTTCGAATTGCTCCCAGTCGCAGTGGCCAGATCGCCCGTGAGTTGTGGGGGGAGCACTATGCGGGGGTGGCCGGGACCGATCGCTGTAGCGCTTACACTTGGCTCAAACGACGTCAGTACTGCTGGAGCCACTTGGTGCGTGACTTCCAGAAAATTCTCGAACGCGGCGACGATTCGTATCGGGTGGGCTGGTATCTGAAACTTCAGGCGGGAATACCTGTTAATGCGCTGGGCACGTGTGCGCGATGGCACCTTGGATTACTTCGGGTTTCTGACTGAATTTCCCGCCATCCAATCCCAGACCCGACACTGGTTGACAACCGGGCTGACAGCGTCTTCTTCACGGACCGCTGAGACGTGTCGTCATCTGCTGGCTGCTGATCCTGATCTGTGGCAGTTTGTACCTGTTCCCGGTCTTGAGCCGACTAACAACAGGGCCGAACGCGCGTTGCGTCATCCGGTTATCTGGCGGCGCTCCTCGCACGGTACACAATCGGATGCAGGCAGCCGTTTTGTTGAACGTATGCTCACTGTGGTCGAAACTTGTCTCAGCAACAGCGACCTGTCTTTGACTTCTTGCGGGATGCGCTCATCGCTTACCCGACCGGTCAGCCTGCGCCTTCGCTCTTACCCGCTCCCTAACCTTAAGACCATTCTCGGTTTACCCCCTGAACGCATACGTTGCTCCTGTAGTTCGGGTTGTACCAGTCGCGGTACGCAGCCCGCGCGCAATTCTGATCGAAGTACCACGAGGCGCCGCGCACCACACGCCGCACCTGATGCCAGGGAGCCCCACCGGGTAGAGTGTACCCTCACCGGCAGCCTGCATGATAAAGGTGAATGCCGAATTCCGCAAAACCTGATCGCGCTGCGCGCAACCGGGGCTGGCGCTACTCCCACGTCACCGCGCCGGTAGCAACACCGATCTGATCCCACACTTCCTCTGCCGAGGACATCGAGTAATACAGGTAATAGGTGCCGTCGTCGATCATAAACGACCCAGGGACAACATGGAGACGACCCTCTGGTGCAGTCAACACTGGGCCGTCGCCATAGCGCGTCCAGGTGATCCCGTCTGGGCTGGTCGCGTAGCCGATGCTCATAATAATTGGACTGACGCCGGTCGCGCCGTAGAACATCTCCCAGCCATGATCGCCGTACTGGACGACAGGGGCCACGACCATAATGCTGTCCCAGCTTTCTGCACCGCCGACGGTAAACACCGGATCGCTGTTAGCGTATTGGGACTCGGTTGTCACGGAATCGTTATACTTGGTCCAGGTGATACCGTCCGGCGACGTTGCTTCACCGACGTTCTGATACGGAGACGTGTAGTAGAGTACGTACTCGCCCTCAGCTAATGTGACGGACGCAATGTCCATATTCACGTCCCAATCCTGTCCACTCGCCTTCTCAAGTACCGGGTTGGCTTCTATCGTCCAGGGACCGACAGGGGCCGGAGCGGTCGCCCGCATAATGCTTGCGGCTGGAGTTCCCCGATATTTGACGAAGGGGAAGAAGATGATCCAGGTATCGCCGTCGAGCACCGGGGTCACATTGGGAATGCCGGCCTTCGTGATAGCGGGGTCCATTTCCAGAACCGGATTGTCCTCGTATTTAGTCCAGTGCAGGCCGTCTTCTGATGTGGCGTAGCCTACCGCAGGCGGCGAACTGGCGTCCATCCCTCCCGTGTAGAACATGTGAAACGCACCATCTTTTAAGATAACTCGCGGGTTCCAGACCGACCCGGAGTCCCATGCGCCCGCTTCGCCAACGGTAAGAATCGGGTTACCTTCGTAGGCGGTGAATTCGACCTTAACTGGTTGGAAATCCTGTCCGCTGACCGGCTGGACGCGAGTAGTCCATAACAGCGCCGCCGCAAGCGCAGCGACCACTAGAAGCAGGAATATCTTTTTTGCAGACATCGTTTTTTCTCCATTTCAAGGTGTTTGTTTTCATCGGGACTTGTTGGGCAGCTTGTTGTATGACTCATTCCCCGAAACCTCCGCGCCTCGCGTGTGGTATCAGGTACCGCGCACATGCAGCACGTGCATAAATAAGCGTCCAGGCGGGTGTATAATGGGATATGGTCCAGACACGATTGACTTGCACACCGTATAACAGCGGCGGAATGAACGCGTGCCTGCTCCTGCTCCCTTACTTTGAAGCATCATATCAAATCAGGCGTTACGAAAACGTTAAGGAGTCGCCAGGAATCGATCAGGGTGATCAAGGGGGTACTCATGGACAGCGTGCTGCGGATTTACACGTTGGGGGGCCTGTCCATCGAACTTGATGAGCAGCCAGTGAACGGCTTTGTCTCGCGCAAAGTCGAAGCGCTGTTGGTCTATCTGGCCTGCACCCGGCGACCTCAGGCCCGCGAGGTGCTGGCCGAACTGCTCTGGCCGGAACGCTCCCAAAGCCAATCTCTTGCTTCTTTGCGGGTGGGCCTCAGCAATCTCCGCCAGGTCGTGCCCTCGAATGTGAACGTTACGCGGCGCACCGTAGCACTTGCCTCGGACTCCGAAACCTGGATCGATGTTGCGGAAGCTGAACAACTGTTAAAACGTGCGGGCATCCGGGACCGGCGTGAAAGCATTCTTTCGGATGACGAGGCGAAGGCGCTGAAAGCAGCGCTGGACCTTTATCAAGGCGATTTTCTGCAGGGCTTCTACGTCGCTGACAGCCGCGCATTCGAAGAATGGGCCGATCTGGAACGCGACCGCCTGCGGCGCATCGTGATCGAGGCGCTGCATCACCTCGTGCTGTACGATCTCCGACACGGCGTCTATGCCGACGGCATCGCCCAGGCCACCCGGTTATTGAGCCTCGACCCGCTGCACGAGGAGATCAACCGGCACCTGATCCTGCTGCTGGCTCAGGCGGGCCAGCGCACACAGGCTTTGGCCCAATACGAAACCTACTGCCGCCTGTTGGACGAAGAGTTAGGTGTCAAACCCTCATCCGATCTGATTGAGCTGTGCCGTCAGATTCAGTCGGGCCCAGCCTCTCGCACCGCCGCCCCTCAGATTCAGCCGCGCCCCGCCGTGCTGGCTAACCCGTACAAAGGGCTGCACCCGTTCCAGGAGGCCGACGCACCGGACTTCTTCGGACGTGACGCGGCGGTTCGGCGATTGCTGTCGCACCTGAAAGCGGATGGGCCGCAGTCGCGGTTTCTGGCGGTCGTTGGGCCGAGCGGCAGTGGAAAATCCAGCCTCGTCCGGGCAGGCTTGATTCCCGCCTTGCACAAAGGAGCGATTTCCGGCTCCGACCGCTGGCCGGTGGTGACAATCCTGCCAGGCACACACCCATTTGAGGGGCTAACAGCAGCGCTCCAGTGTCTGGCTGTGAATCTTGATCCGAGTCTGTGGCGCGATCTCGAAAACGAACCGCGCGGTTTGCTACGGCTCATCAAGCACATCCTCCCGGACGATGCACAGGCCGAACTGCTCCTGGTAATCGACCAGTTTGAGGAGGTATTTAGCCTGGTTAGCGATGAAACCACACGACATCGCTTCCTGGACTGTCTGTTGACCGCACTCGCCGAACCGCACAGTCGATTTCGCGTGATAGTCACGCTGCGAGCGGACTTCTACGACCGGCCTCTGCTCTATACCGAATTGGGTGAGTTACTGCGCCAATGCACGGAGGTTGTGCTGCCACTGTCACCCGAAGAGCTGGAACAAGCCATTGTTCGGCCAGCGGAGCGGGTTGGCGTCCAGATGGAGCCTGCTGTCATCACCAAGATCTTAACCGACGTCAATGAACAGCCGGGCGCGTTGCCACTGCTGCAATATGCGCTCACCGACCTATTCGAGCACCGCGAAGACAGACGACTTACCTTGGCAGCGTACCGGGCCAGGGGGGGCGTACGGGGAACACTCGCTGCACGCGCAGAGAGTCTGTATGCGGCGTTGGACAAAGAGGCGCAACGGGTGACCCAACAGGTCTTCCTGCGCCTTGTGCAGTTGGGCGAGAGCACAGAGGACACGCGGCGGCGCGTTCCCTGGTCGGAAATGGTATCAGTGGCAGGAAGTGAGGCCAGCGCGCGGACGCTCGTCGATCACTTTGTGAGGCACCGCCTGCTCACCCTGGACCACGATCCCGCAACGGGAAGTTCGACAGTCGAACTGGCCCATGAGGCCCTGATTCGCGAGTGGAGGCGGTTTAAAGCTTGGATTGACGAGAGCCGCGCCGACCTCCGCCAGCAGCGGGTATTGGCCGCCGCTGCCGAGGAGTGGCGCGCTGCAGGACAGGATCGAAGCTACCTGTTGACCGGCTCCCGTCTCGCACAATTTGAGGGTTGGGCTGAGCGGACCGGTGTTACCTTGACACCCGACGAGCGCACCTACCTGGAAACCAGCCGCGCCGAACACCAACGGCTGAAGATCCGGCGGAGGCGCGTGCAAAATTCGGCGCTGGTCGCTGCGACCACCGTAGCCCTGATCATGACGGTGCTGGCGCTGTTCGCGTTTGATCGGGAACGGCAAGCCCAGGCCGCCCGTATGAGAACCGCACGCGAAGCTTCCGTTAACCACAGCCTGGTTCTGGCCGCCGATGCCAAGGCAGAGTTCGGATCAGGCAACGTCGATCTGGCTCTGCTCCTTGCCCTGGAAGCCGTGCATATTGACGACCCCCCGGCGGAATCATTGCGCACGTTGAGTACGGTGGCATTAGGGCTGGGAACTCGCGCGATTCTCAAAGAGCACATCAACAGCGTGAAGACGGTCACCTTCAGTCCCGACAGTCGTTTGGCGCTCTCCGGGAGTTGCCATCAACTCGATGCTGACAATAGCTGCACAGAAGGCGAATTGATCCTGTGGGATACCGAATCTGAAACGCTGCTGCGCCGTTTTGACGGCCACACGGGTTGGGTCAACAGCGTAACCTTCAGCCCAGACGGTCAAACGGCGCTCTCCGCGTCCAGCGATGGGACGCTGATCCTCTGGCAGGTAAAAACCGGCGAGATCGTGCGCCGGTTTGAGGGACACATGGGCGGCGTCAACAGTGTGGCGTTCAGCCCGGATGGAGAAACAGCACTGTCTGGCTCAGACGATTCCACGCTGATCCTGTGGGATGTGACCACCGGCGAGATCGTCCGCCGCTTTGAGGAACACACCGGCGCGGTGAACTGCGTCGCTTTCAGTCCAGACGGTCAGACGGCGGTTTCTGGTTCAGCCGATAGAACGTTGATTCTGTGGGATGTGACCACAAGCGAGATCATCCACCGCTTTGAGGGACACAGTAATGACGTGACCGCCGTCTCCTTTGTGCCTGGGGCGAATGGAGACAGCCATATCATTCTCTCTGCCAGTCTTGATTATCACTTGAAATCATGGGATGCCCAGGCCGGTACGCTCCTCCAGGATATTGCGCATGAAGACCAGGTTAAGAGCCTGGCGGTTGCGCCCGACGGACGCACCGTATTGCTGGGATTTCTTGGCGATTTGCTGTTATTTGACCTGGAGCGGTGGCAGATTTCCACTCACTTACCTGATGCTCCAGCGTTGTCTCTGGCGGTCAGCCCAGATGGTCGTTTGGCCCTGTCGGGCGCGGATGACGGCTCCCTGTACATGTGGAATCTGGGAGAGCAGGTCGAGTTATACCGGTGGATGCCATCCACCGCGAGTTTTTCCAGGATGATTAGGCTCCTGAGCGACGGACGCCATTTGGCTTCTGTCTATTTCGCTGTTGACGACACGGACCCCATGGGATTTGCAATGGTCTTTGAACTATGGGATGTCGATAACACTTCGCCGACTATCCATCAATCGATTCGCCGAGTTGTGCTTCCCAGGCCGTTCCCGGAACCCGCCGGAACCTGGGGCGATTACAGTCCGGATGGGGAATATGCTCTGGTTAATTTTGGCGATTACTGGGGCAGCACAGGACAGAACGCTATTGTGTTATACGATCTCGACAGCGGCGCAATCGTTCGGCGTTTCGAAGGGCAGACCTACCTGGGCCGGAGCGTGGCATTCAGCCCCGATGGGCGCACCGTCTTAACGGGCAGCATGAGTTGGACGAATTATTGGCCTGAAGAAGAATGGGGTAAGGGAGAACTTCTGCTGTGGGACGTAGAATCCGGTGCGCTGCTCCGCCGTTTTGGAAACACTGACGATGTCACATCCATCAGTTTTAGCCGGGACGGACACCAAGCGCTGACCAGTTCGGTAGTTCACCCTTATATTCGCGTGTGGGACGTGGAAACCGGCGAACTGCTGCGCGAGTGTCAATTCCCGTCCGATGATGGCGGGTACATTGTGCGCTTTGGCCCTGACGAAAAAACGGCGCTGGCTGGATCATCCTTTGGGCCATTGGTCCAATGGAACCTGGAAACCTGTGCGGTGATTCGCCGTTTCGTTGGGCATCCTACGAATGTACCAGGGCTGTCTGTCAGCCCGGATGGGCGTTATATTTTATCCGGGGATGAATCGGGCAATCTCATCCTGTGGAATCTTGAAACCGGTGAAGAACTGAGCCGGTGGATCGGGCACGGGGGCGCAGTGTGGGATATCATGTTCAGCCCGGAGGGACAGACGGCTTACTCGGCTTCATTTGATGGCAGCATCCGTCAGTGGCAGATCGCCGATTGGCCGCTGAATGAACTGCTGGCCTGGGTGTATCAGAACCGCTACGTCCGCGAGTTCACCTGTGAGGAGCATGTGCGGTATCGCATCAAGCCGCTGTGTGGGTAGAATACGGGGCATGTCTTTGTTGCGTCACGCCCCTCCGGGCAAATTATCTGTTTGCTTTCTTCGCCGATACACAATCTGATGCGCCCTTTGATACGAAGTGCCAAACTAGCGCGCGAGTTCAGCTTGCGAGACGTCCGCAGCGTGTCGGGCGCGAATAAGGGCATCGCGTTGTTTGATGGTTAGGGGAATGTTATGCTGCGAGGAGTTGTCGTAAACAATTTCCAGAGCGGAACAGGCCAGGCACCTGCCATTCTCCAACGTTGGAGCGGTTCGCGCCCCCAACAGCCCTTGAAACCACTAATCGATCGTATGATTCGTGCTTTGATAGGCCGTCTCAGGGCACTCTCCGCGTGCTGGGACTGGGTCGCTCAAAACGAACCGGAGAGTCCGCAAACTCTCCGGCAGTATCTTCGCCGATGCGCAGATCATCTAGAGATTTTCAGGTCTCCACCGTTAGGACCCGGTTAGAACCCGGTCGTCTTGTAGGTGATACCAGGAAACTGCACGGCATCCGGCGCGAGTGCCGCCGCCGCGTCTTCATCACCATACAACTCCGCCAGCAAGAAGGCGGTCGCGAAGTGATCGATCAGGTCACGTGCGCGATCTACATCCCACACCGGGTCGGCACAGCAGAAGAAACACATTTCCCGCCATGCGGTAGAACACCCACTGCTGACCAGCAGATGGTCTGCGCCCTCGAACTCCACCAGCGTCTTGTTCGCGCTGCCAACGTTGGCCCAGACCATGTCTCCAGCGTACTCGTTTGCTGCCATACTATCTTCCGTGGACCGGAACTGAAGCACAGGGACCTTGATATTGGACAAGCCCTCAGGACCCAAAATCGGGTAAACCGGCCCCGGCATGAAGGGGACTATGGCATCGACGCGCGGATCGCCCAGGGCGGGCCACAGATCGCCGGGCTGAACATCCACGTTTGCTACTTCGATCAGCCGCGTCTCTAGCGCCGCGATATCGTCGCCATGATAAGCACAAAGCATCTGCGCTGATTCTGTGGCAAACACGTCTAGCTTGCACCAGTCCTCAACGGGGCTGAAATCGAAACGAGCACCGCCTGCCATCAGGGCTGTTTGACCACCCGTCGAGTGGCCCATCACCGCAACACGACCGGTATCGATCACGCCCGCCAGCACATCGTCACTCGCCGTGATCGACTCAGCATAGTCAATCGCGCGTGTGATATCGAAGGAACGGGTGACAAGGCTATCAAAGAATCCTTCCCAGTAAACAGCCGCTTCTTCTTCAGACTGGACCGGCAGTTGATCGGGCCACGAGCTGCCGGGATGGTAAAATGCCATCACGACGAATCCATGTGACGCCAGGTGTTCAAGCATGAAGGTAGAAAGCTGCCAGACCCAGCCACCTCCATGTGAGAAGATCACGAGCGGATACGGCCCGTTTTTGACATTGGCGGCTGCGCCTGGGATGGCGCGGCCTGGCAGCAAGTTGATCTCGGTCGGCAGGAAATCACCGAGAAGTAAGTCATACGAAATCGATTCGTCGAGCCCATCTGGATTGAGCGCCGGATACCAGATCATCCCTACGAGCGCGCGTTCCGCGTCCCCGGTTGAGAATGCCACAGCACCCACAGGGTACGGGCCACGCACACCATAGGGCGGCGCATCGGGCCGAATACCGGTGCGCTCAGGATCATCTTCTTGCGCGCGGACAGCGGGCAATGCTGCCAGCGCAGAAGCTACCAACAACACAACCATCAGAAAACTGCATACGCGTTTGCCGGACATGATATTTGCCTCCTCACAAGACAGTTTGCGTTGATTTCATTGTAGGAGACCCGCGCGCCAAGGGGGGAACAGGGAAAAGTTTGGAAAAGGGATTGGGAAAAGTTTGGGTTTCTCTCGAACCGCTTAAGAAACAGCCTATAATGAAACTAACAGCACAATAGAAATTATGGGGCGAGGTGTACCAAGATGGAAGGCACATCGGTCATCAAAGGTTACGAACTCCATGAACGAATTGGCAGCGGCGGGTTCGGCGTCGTGCACCGGGCTTATCAAACCACTGTCGGGCGCGAAGTCGCGATCAAGATTATCCTGCCCCGCTTTGCCAACCATCCCGACTTCATCCGCCGCTTTGAGATCGAAGCTCAGTTAATTGCCCGGCTTGAGCATCCCTACATCGTCCCGCTGTATGATTATTGGCGCGATCCTGACGGCGCGTATCTGGTGATGCGGTGGCTGCGCGGGGGAAGCCTGCGGGATGCCCTCAAACAAGGCCCCTTCGAAGTGGAAACGACCGCGCAGCTCCTGGACCAAGTCACAGCAGCACTGGCGCTGGCGCACCGCAACGACGTGATTCACCGCGATTTGAAGCCCGCCAACATCCTGCTGGACGAGGATGGAAATGCTTACCTCTCTGATTTTGGCATTGCCAAGGACATTCGCAATACAAAAGGCAGCCAGACTGGCTCGAATATCATCCTGGGGTCGCCCGATTATCTTGCGCCGGAACAGGCGCGCAGCGATCCCGTTGATGCCCGGACCGATATCTACAGTCTGGGCGTTGTGTTGTATGAAATACTGACCGGCCAACATCCATTTCCTAACAAAACTTCGGTCGAACGCATGTACCACCACCTGAATGATCCGCTGCCCCCTATTACGGCGCTGCCGGATGACCAATGCGACGACATCAATGCCATCATCCAGAAAGCCACCGCCAAGAATCCACATCATCGGTATGGCGATGTGCTGGAAATCGCCGCCGACTTCCGGCAGGCCACCGCGCTTAGTCTCACGCAAGCGGGAGAAAGCCTTGTCGAGCAGCTCACGCTGCGCGAGCAAGAGATTCTTCAGGCCATTATTGAGGGATGCTCCAACAGGGAAATCGCCCAAAAGCTGTTTGTTACGGTCGGCACGGTGAAATGGCATATTTGGCAGCTTTACCGCAAACTGCATGTGCGCAGCCGGGTCCAGGCCATTGCACGCGCGCGTGAATTGAACCTGTTAGTGTCTGACACTACCGGCGAACTGGCTGCGACCGAGGCCACATATGTACCACTCCCGCCGGCAGGAAATCCATACAAAGGGCTGCGTGCCTTCCAAGCAGTAGATGCTCGCGATTTTTTCGGGCGAGAGCGTTTGGTCCAGAGACTGGTGGCGCGATTAGCTGAGCGAGACGAATTCTCGCGTTTCCTGGCAGTTGTGGGACCGAGTGGCAGTGGCAAATCGAGCGTTGTGAAGGCGGGACTGATTCCGGCGCTCTGGCGCGGCGACCTGCCCGGTTCGGATCGCTGGTTTATGGTTGAGATGGTGCCGGGATCACGCCCACTAGACGAGTTGGAAGTTGCCCTGACGCGCGTCGCCGCGAACCAGGCGGACCTTCTGCGCCAACACCTCGAACGGGATGCGCACGGACTGCTGCGCGCGGCAGGGCTGATCTTGCCGGATGATGGCAGCGAGTTGGTAATCATCATCGATCAGTTCGAAGAAACGTTCACCCTGGTGCCCAGCGAAGCTATGCGCGCGCAGTTTCTCAACCTGATCTATGCAGCCGTAGTCGACCCGCACAGCCGCGTGCGGGTGGTGGTCACGCTGCGCGCAGACTTCTATGATCGTCCTCTGCATTATCCTGAGTTTGGCGAACTGATGCGCAACTGTATGGAAACCGTGCTGCCGCTGTCCGCGGATGAGTTGGAAGCTGCGGTTACCAAACCCGCCAGGCGGGTTGGCGTATCGTTTGAGCCGGGGTTAGTCGCGACCATCACCTCTGAAATGCACTACCAGCCGGGTGCACTGCCGCTGCTCCAGTACGCTTTGACAGAACTCTTCGAGCAGCGCGAGGATCGCACGTTATCTCGTGCCGCTTACCAGTACCTCGGCGGCGCTGTCGGTGCGCTGGCCAAGCGCGCCGAAGATGTCTTCAATGAACAGGATGATACGGGCCGTGATGCCACCCGACAGATGTTCTTACGATTGGTCACGTTTGATGAAGACTCCGAAGAAAGCAAGCGACGTGTAAGGCGGTCTGAACTACTGTCTATGGCCGCTGATGCAGACGTCATGGATGACATTATTGACACCTACGCTGCCTATCGTTTGCTGACCCTGGATCATGATCCGGCGACGCGCAGCCCTACCGTTGAGCTGGCCCATGAGGCCATTCTGCGCGAATGGGACCGCCTGCGCGCCTGGCTGGACGATAACCGTTACGATATCCGCCAACAGCGCTTGCTTGCTGCCGCCGTTAACGAATGGCTCGCCGCAAGCAGCGACCCCAGTTACCTGCTGCATGGCGCGCGCCTGGAGCAGTTCGCAGGGTGGGCCGCCGAAACAGGGCTTGCCCTGACCCACGATGAACGCGGTTTCCTGGATGCCAGCAGTGCCCAACAAGCCCACGAGGAACAGGTCGAACAGGAGCGACAGCAGCGCGAACTGGAGCTGGCACACCAGGCCGCGAATTCGGCACAACAGGCGGAGATGTCCCAACGCCGGGCGGCTAACCGGCTGCGCTATCTGGTAGCAGGACTGGCCGTTTTTCTGGTTGTGGCAGTTGTCTTGGCAGCCTTTGCGTTGGAGGCCCGCGCAACGGCTGAAGACGAACGTGGGAACGCCGAACGTGAGGCATTAACTAACCACAGCCTGGTACTGGCAAAAAGCGCTGAGCAGGCTTACCGACGCGGAGAAACTGATCTGGCGCTCGCATTGGCGCTTCAGGCGGTTGACGTCGAGTCGCCGCCGTCGGAGACGGTACATACGCTGCGCGATGTGGCGGTGGGATATGGCACGCGTGTGGTATTTGGCGAACATTCGGGCGCTGTCACTGCCCTTGCGATCAGCCCTGACGCATCGTATGTTATCTCAGGTAGCTGTGCAGAATTTGGTGAGAACCCCGAGATGCCCCGCAAATGGACCGGCCTGCCCCCTTGTGCCTCAGGCGAACTGGTTGTGATGAACCTGAGCCAAAACGAAGTCGTGTACCGGCGCAACACGCATGCTGGCTGGGTCAATGCGGTGGCGTTTTCGCCGGACGGGTCCGAGGTCGTCTCGGGGGGCGATGATGGCCTGATGTTTGTTTGGGATGCGCAGTCCGGTGAGATCATCCGCCAGTTCGAAAGCCCCAGCGGGCCGATCACCGCATTGGCATTTCGCCCCGCGCGTTCAGATAGTGCTCTTCAAACCGTCGTGTCTGGGTCGATCGATGGCAGTCTCGCGCTGTGGAACTTTGGCACCGGTGACATCCTGGCGACATTCAGCCCGGACGATCTGGATACGGTCGAGATAGAAGGACACGCAGACGTTGTAGACAGCATAACCTTCAGCCCTGACGGAACCAAGCTGGTTTCGACGTCCGGTGATACGACTCTGATTGTGTGGGATGTGGACACCGGTGCTATCCTGAACCGCATGGAAGGTCACCAGGCCAGCGTCATGACAGCCCAGTTCACGCCGGACGGCAGCGCGATTGTATCAGGAGCCGAGGAATCGTCGATCCGCAAATGGGACACCCTCAACCGGGAGGATATCGCCCCGGTTGCGGCCCCGGTCGGAGGTTCCGTGTATTGTCTGGCCATAACGCCAGATGGCCACACCATTTTTGTATGCCGGGAAGACGAAATCCGGTTGTGGAGCTTGACCGAGTGGAAAGAGACAGCCTGGTTGACAGACGGCAGTGCCCTGGACGACGGAATGTTTCTGACCTCCGTGCTCAGTGCAGATGGCCGCCGCCTGGTCGCAGGGACGACGAACGGGATCGTGCGGGTGTGGAATCTTGAACAGACGGATGAAGTTCGGCGTTTCGACACGGATGGCGCGCCGCTTGGCACGATTGCCATCTCGGCTGATGGACGAACCCTGTTCACTGGGACCCTTGAGTACTGTGGGGGGCTTTTGTGGGATATTGAAACCGGATCGGCTGTCCAGCGGTTCGAGTCGGCAAACGGCAACGGTCTGTGGTCGATGGGTGCGGCCCTGTTTCAAACGCCAGAGGGGCAGCGTGCAGCGGTCGGTTGTGCCAATTGGGGGGAAGGCGGGGAACATCGGACCTGGCTAGCCGTGTTTGATACCGATACCGGGGAGGAGTTATATCACTTGGAAGGGCACGAGGCTAATATCTGGCGCATGGCTGTCAGCGCTGACGGAAAGATAGCCCTGAGTGGTTCGGTTTATGCGCTAGGGGGTGAGCTGATTCAATGGGATCTGGAAACCGGCATTTTGACCCGCCGCTTTGAAATAGAATCAGCCATTGGTGGCATTGACCTGACCGAAGACGGAACCCGTGCGTTGACAGTTGTGGCCGAAGACACGGGATCGGGCGACAGCCTCGTACTCTGGGATATCGATTCGGGTACTATCGTCGATCATTATCCCTTCGAGGTCCCCCTGGCTGATGTGGTATTTGGCCCAAACGAGTCAACCGCCGTCGTGACCACCGCAGATGCACGTATTATCACGATTGACCTTGCGACTCATGAGATGGTCTGGCAAGCGTACCCGGATAACGAAGCATGGGTAGTCCGTCTCAGCCCAAATGATCGTTATGTTCTCATCCGAGACATAAACATTGGCACGCTTTCTTTGTGGAATTCGGCAACCGGTGAACTCGTCCAACGATTGGGAGATCATCACGGTGCACCGCCCAATGTTGTTTTCAGTCGAGACAGTCAATCGGTTTTTTCAGCTGGTCTTGACGGCGAAATCATCGAATGGCGTATCGCTGATTTGTCATTGGATAATCTGCGCGCACGGGTACAAAGCAACCGCTATATCCGTGATTTCACTTGCAGAGAACGAGCGCAGTACCACCTCGAACCGCTATGTAAGTGAGTCGCGCGAGCGGGTTCAGAGGTCACGCCCACATATGCCGACGAGTCATTGCTACTTCCGCCGATCATGGATAATCTGATGCGCCCTTTGATACGAAATGCCAAACTGGCGCGCGAACTCAGCCTGAGATATGCCAGCAGCGTATCGGGCGCGAATGATGATATTGCGTTCGCGAGCTGTGAAAGTGGGATCAGGCGGCGCGGGTTGTGAATTGAGCCTTTCGAGGATGTAAGCCACGGCAGAATTGACCGGTTTCAAGGTAGGACCGTTTGTGGCCCCAACAGCCCCTATAGGGCAATAAAAAGACAAGTATAATAATAAATAAAATATCGTCCGTCTGGGACGATTTTTTGTTTACAGTCATACCTATTTTGGATCATCGATCATTCGATCAAGAACATAGCCCGGACGGAAAATCGAACGGATGAGCAATTCGGTTAGCACCCTGTTGCGCGTGTCTGCCAATGCCTGTATCTCGAACCCAAAGTATCTTGCGCGTTTCGGAGATGTATCAATCGGCCAGATTCGCTGGATTACATCCATTAACACCGGGAGTGAAAAGTCGTGATGTTCCGTTGAAGTTTCGCGACTTTGCTACACGCGAAGTATCCGCGAGTGATTTTTGCGAGATTCATTTTCTTGTCGGCGAAAGGAAGCACAATGGGTCTTCTGGTGGAACACCTCAACAAATCGTTTGGCCAATTCCATGCAATTAAGGACCTCTCCATGGAAGTCGAGGAAGGGGTGCTTTTCGGGTTTTTGGGTCCAAATGGCGCGGGCAAGACCACCACGATTCGTATGATTCTGGATATCTTCCGCCCCGATTCTGGTCAGGTCTCCTGGAATGGCAAACCGGTGAGCGAAGTCATGCGTCGCAACTGGGGCTATTTGCCGGAAGAACGGGGACTCTATCCGACAATGGAAGTCGAGGAGCAACTACTGTTTTTGGCACAATTGTACGGTCTCTCCAGGCAAGACGCGGCGAGAGAATTGGATGACTGGCTGAAGCGTTTCAAGATCGATGCCAATCGCGAGAAGAAAATCGAAGAGTTGTCCAAGGGCAATCAACAGGAAGTCCAGTTTTGGGCTGCTATTCTGCACAATCCTGATGTGCTGTTATGGACGAACCGGCGCATTTTCCCCCGTATGGTGTTACCATACAGGTACGGGTTTTCGAATTTGTCGCCCGCAGGGTAACGCCTTTGCACCTACCTGCCCCAAGGCTGCCAAATTGGCCATTGACACTGCAAATTTCATCAGCTAACATGACTATCATATAGTATGATAGTCAACAAGGCTGATAAACAAAATGGGCAACTCCTGGACCTCCTATACAGTGGCAGAAGAACTGCTTGAGTTGCTGCCCATACTGGCGCGAACCATGTTCAGCCGCGCGAATGTGGTTGGCGAAGAGAAAGCAACTTTGATGCAAGTCAGAGTGCTGTCCTTTTTGACCGAGCACCGGTTCACGGTGAGCGATCTCGCCAAGAAACGCAAGGTAAGTCTGCAATCGGCCAGTACGCTGGTGCAGGGATTAGTGGAGCGCGGTTGGGTGACTCGCGTCCCTGATCCCAATGATAGACGGCGGTCGCTGTTGGAAGTCACGCCAGAAGGGCTGGCCCGCGCCCAGTTAGCCAAAGAGCAGTTGTCGCATCATCTGACCATGCTCCTGGACGGTCTTGAGCCGGAGGAAATTGCGGCAGGCCAGGCTTTTCTGCCCGCGTTGAGGCGTGTTTTGCGTAGTCACATGATGGCTGATGACGCACCAAAAGATATGGACGCGCCAGAGTAAGTACGCTGCGCCGCCTTAAATTCAGTCTACGGAAGGGTTGTTCGCTGTTATTTGCCCCGTCTGTGCGATCAGCTTGACGGGGTTTTCGATGCAAGCAGAACCTGTTAAGTCTAGAGGACTCTACATCACCATGCTGCGACTAACCAAATATCTCAAGCCGTTTGTTGTCCTGATACTGCTCGCCATGATCCTGTTGTTCGTGCAGGCCATGGCCGATCTATCGCTGCCTGATTACATGGCCCGCATCGTCAACAATGGCATTCAACAGGGAGGCATCGAGAATACGGTGCCGAACGCGATTCGCCAAAGCGAGATGGACAAGCTCCTGCTGTTCATGAGCGCCGATGATCAGGCGCAAGTGCTCGCCCATTACACGCTCATCAATGCCCAATCGCCAGACTACAAGCGGTACGTCAAAGACTACCCAGCGCTCGCCGATCAGCCGATCTACGTGCTAGGCGACGTTTCGGCGGGGGAAATCGACCAACTGAACCCGATCTTGGGCAAAGCGTTCCTGGCGCTGTCCGGTTTTGAGCGCACAGCGGCACCCGGAGCAGCCGCTGACCCATCCACCCTTCCCGCTGAGGCGCGTATGCAGATCGTCAACACGATCGACCAAAAGTATGCACCACTGGGCACGAAGGGGATCACCGAGGCCGCCGTCGTCGCCGTCAAGGCGGAGTATGTCGCGCTGGGGGTCGATACCGGCAGCCTGCAAAACCACTATATCATCAAGACCGGCAGCCTGATGCTGCTCCTGGCGCTGTTGTCCGCGGCCTGTACGGTGGTCGTGGGTTTGCTCGCAGCCCGGACCGCTGCCGGGGTAGCGCGCGACGTGCGCCGGGATGTATTCAAGAAGGTCGAGAGCTTCTCCAACTCCGAGTTTGACAAATTCTCTACCGCATCACTCATTACGCGGTCCACCAATGATGTGACCCAGGTGCAAATGGTGATCGTGATGTTGATCCGCATCGTCTGCTACGCGCCGATCTTGGGAGTCGGCGGCGTAATCAAGGCGGTGGGGACTGACGCCAGTATGTGGTGGATCATTGTGCTGGCGGTAGTCGCCCTGCTCACCTTGATCGCTACGCTTTTTGTGGTCGCCCTGCCTAAGTTTAAGATCATCCAAAACTTGATCGACCGCATCAATCTGGTGACTCGCGAAAATCTCTCCGGCATGATGGTCGTGCGGGCCTTCAACACACAGAAATTTGAGGAAGCGCGCTTCGACCGGGCGAATCAGAATTTGACCAACACTAGCCTATTCGTCAACCGGGCTATGGCCAGCATGATGCCCATGATGATGATCATCATGAACGGCCTGTCGCTGCTGATTATCTGGGTGGGTGCTCACCAGGTCGCCAGGTCGGCCATGCAGGTCGGTGACATGATCGCGTTTATGCAGTATGCCGCTCAGGTCGTGATGGCTTTCCTCATGCTGTCCATCATGTTTATCATTCTGCCGAGAGCCTCGGTGTCCGGTGACCGTCTCGCCGACGTGCTGGAGACAGAACCCAGCATCCAGGACCCCAAGCAGCCCCGGCAGTTCCCCCAACCGTTCGAAGGCACGGTCGAATTTCGCCATGTCTCGTTCCGGTATCCCGGCGCTGAGGTTGACGTGCTGCACGATCTCAACTTCGTGGCTCAGCCCGGCCAGACAACGGCCTTCATTGGCTCCACCGGGTCGGGAAAATCGACTCTGATCAACCTGATCCCACGTTTCTACGATGTTACGGATGGCGCGATCCTGGTGGATGGCGTGGACATCCGCGACGTCACGCAGCACGATCTGCGCGCGCAACTTGGCTATATGCCACAGAAAGCGACGCTCTTCTCCGGCACCATCGAAAGCAATTTGCGCTATGGCGACGGAACGGCCGGCCCGGACGAACTGGCAACCGCTGTGGAGATCGCTCAGGCGAGTGAGTTCATTGCCGAAAAGCCAGAAGGAATGGCTACCGAAATTGCTCAAGGCGGCGCGAACGTATCCGGAGGGCAGCGCCAGCGGCTTTCGATCGCGCGCGCGCTGGTCAAAAGAGCGCCGATCTACATCTTCGACGACAGTTTCTCCGGCCTGGACTTCAAGACCGACGCCGCGCTGCGCCGGGCGCTCAAGGAGAAAACTGGCTCAAGTACCGTGTTGATCGTAACCCAGCGCGTTTCGACCGTTATGCAAGCGGAACAAATCATTGTGCTTGACGAAGGTAAGATTGTCGGCAAGGGGACACACCGCGAGTTGATGGCAACCTGTGAAATCTACCGGGAGATTGTGGTGTCGCAGCTTGGCATGGAGGAAGTAGCATGATGATGCAGAGCAGATCCAACCGACCGCGCGGCGGCATAGGCCCTCGCCATGGCGGTATCCAGATGGCAGGCGAAAAGGCGCGCGATTTCAAAGGGACCATGCGCAAGCTGATCGGCTACCTCAGCGTGTACAAGGTGTCCATCACGATTGTCCTGATCTTCGCTATCGCCTCCACCGTGTTCTCGGTCATCGGCCCTAAGATTTTGGGCAAAGCCACGACCAAGCTGTTTGAAGGAGTGGTAGGCCAGATCGCCGGGACGGGGACCGGCATCGACTTTGGGTACATCGGCCACATTATCCTGATCATGACCGGTCTGTACCTGCTGGCGTCACTGTTCGGCTACCTCCAGGGCTGGATCATGGCGGGTGTTTCCATGCAGGTGACGTACCAGTTCCGCAAAAACATTTCGGAGAAGATCAACCGCATGCCCCTGCGGTACTTCGATGGAACCAGCCAGGGAGAGGTCCTCTCCCGTATCACTAACGACATCGATACGGTCAGCCAGACGCTGAACCAGAGCTTGATGCAGCTCGTCACATCCGTGACGATGCTGATCGGCGTACTGATCATGATGCTCTCGATCAGTTGGATGATGACGCTGGCGGCGCTGGTGTTCATCCCGCTGTCGTTTGGGATTCTCGGCGTTGTGATCGGCAAGTCGCAGAAATACTTCAAAGAGCAGCAGGATTATCTCGGCCACGTCAACGGCCACGTGGAAGAAATGTATGGCAGCCACAACGTGGTGAAAGCCTTCAATGGTGAGTCCAAAAGCATCGAGCAGTTCGATACGTATAACAACACGCTCTTCGGCTCGGCCTGGAAATCGCAGTTTTTGTCCAGCATGATGATGCCGATCATGATGTTTATCGGCAACCTGAGCTACGTGGCTGTGTCTATCCTGGGTGGGTGGCTGGCCGTCAGGAAGACGATCACCGTGGGCGACATCCAGGCGTTCATCCAGTACGTGCGCATGTTCACCCAGCCATTGGGACAGATCGCCAACATCTCGAACATCCTCCAGCAAACCGCCGCCGCCGCCGAACGAGTCTTCGAGTTCCTGGACGAAGAAGAGGAAGTTCGCGAAACGGCCAATCCCGTCCCGCTTCCGGCAGTAGCGGGCAGCGTCGAATTCAAGAACGTGCGTTTCGGCTACAGCCCGGACAAAATCATCATCAAGGACTTCTCGGCAACGGTCAGTCCCGGTCAGAAGATCGCGATCGTCGGCCCAACCGGCGCGGGCAAGACTACCATGGTCAAACTACTGATGCGCTTCTACGACGTTAACAGCGGCGCTATTCTGGTAGAGGGGCGCAATATCGTGGAATTCACCCGTGACGATTTGCGCGGCATGTTCGGTATGGTCTTGCAAGATGCCTGGCTGTACAACGATACCATCCTGGAGAACATCCGCTATGGCCGCCTTGACGCGACCGACGATGAGGTCATTGCCGCCGCCAAAGCCGCTCACGTCGACCATTTCGTCCGGACCTTGCCTGAAGGCTATAACACGGTGCTCAACGAGGAAACGACCAACGTGTCACAGGGCCAGAAGCAGCTCTTGACCATCGCCCGCGCGATCCTGGCGGACCCCAAGATGCTCATTTTGGACGAAGCCACCAGTTCGGTAGATACCCGCACCGAACTTCTGATCCAGGAAGCGATGGACGAGTTGATGCAGAACCGCACCAGTTTTGTGATCGCTCATCGGCTATCGACGATCCGTAACGCGGATTTGATCCTGGTGATGAACGACGGCGACATCGTGGAGCAGGGCACTCATGTGGACCTGCTGGCGCGCGGCGGCTTCTACGCCGAGATGTACAACAGCCAGTTTGAAAGGATCGGAACGAGCTACGCGGCTTAATGCGGGTTTGATGTAGGAAGGCGTGCGAAGTAGAATACACCAAACGCCCGGAGGCTCAAAAATTAAGCCGCGGGGAACAATAAACGCTGCGCCGTCTCGAACAGTAGTTGCGAATGATATTTCTCAGCACATGGACCGCTTACCACGATCCTCCACGCTTCCAAGAGGATAATCCCATGGTGCCGCACAAGGTACTACATTAGTTGCAGAAATGGTTCAGCCGATCGTGAAGAGGCTTGAAGCGCGCGTGAAAACGTGAGTGACGTCAAGTGATGGGCGTGCAGGTTCCGGGTAGCTTATATCACGATAGCCACTAGTTAACCTTCACAATTAGAGGGAAGGTCAAGTAGCCCCTTCCCCAAGTC
>CAYMTN010000078.1:0-21189 GCA_964393335.1 uncultured Anaerolineaceae bacterium | reverse complement strand
GGCACCTGCACGCCTTTTACCTGACCTACGCCGCGCGCCGCCTGGGCGAGATCGCGGACGACATCCCGTCCATCGACCATGCGAACAAGTGGGGCTTCAACCACGAGTTAGGCCCGTTCGAGATTTGGGACGCGCTCGGCGTGGCGGATACGATCCCGCGCATGGAAGCGGACGGTTACGCCGTCGCGGATTGGGTCAAAACGATGGTGACCAGTGGCCACGCGACGTTTTACCAGCGCGATACGAACGGCGTCGTAAGCGGCGTGTACGACCGGCAGCAGGCCGCGTACGTCCCGCTGGAAAAAGACCCACGCGTGATCACCATCGCGGACCTGCGCGCAGCGGGCAAACGGCTGGAAGGCATGGCGGGCGCGTCGCTGATCGACATGGGCGACGGCGTGCTGCTGCTCGAATTTCACAGCAAGGCTAACGCCATCGACGACGACATCATCAAAATGGGCTGGAAGGCGCTCGACCGGCTCGAATCCGGCGATTTTGAAGCGCTGGTCGTGGGCAACCAGGGCGATCACTTCAGCGCGGGGGCCAACATCATGTTGATCCTGATGCTGGCGCAGCAGGGACAATGGGACCAGATCGCCGCCGTCACGCGCGAGCTGCAAAACCTGTTCCAGGCGATGCGCAGCGCGCCCAGGCCGGTCGTCACCGCGCCGTTTGGCATGGTGTTGGGCGGCGGGGCCGAGTTCATGATGGCCGGCACGCGCACGGTCGCGCACATGGAATTGTACGCCGGGCTGGTCGAGATGGGTGTCGGTTTGCTGCCGGCGGGCACCGGCTGCAAGGAGATGCTGCGCCGCAACATCAACCCGGTGATGGAGACGCCCAACGCCGACGTGCTGCCGCATTTACAGGCAGTTTTTGAGCAGATCGCGCTGGCGAAAGTGTCGGAAAGCGCGCGGTTGGCGCGGGATATGGGATTTTTGCAGCCCGCCGACCGGATCGTGCTCAACCGCGATCACCTGCTGGCGGAGGCCAAACGCGAGGCGCTGCACCTGGCGGCCAGCGGTTATACGCCGCCCCCGCCGCGAATGGTGTGGGCTGCCGGGCGTGATGCGCTGGCGGCGCTGCGCATAGCGGTCTTCACGCTGCACGACGGCGGGTTCGCCACCGATCACGACGCGCTGATCGCCAATCATATCGCCACCGTGTTGTGCGGCGGCGATCTATCGGAGCCGGGTTGGGTGCCGGAACAGTACATTCTGGACCTGGAACGCGAGGCATTTGTCGCGCTGTGTCGCGAGCCGAAAACGCACGAACGTCTGGCGCACATGCTCCAGTATAACAAGCCGCTGCGCAACTGAGCGGCGGGCGGTGTCCGATAACCACTCTGGGCGGGCGTGTGCGTCCGCCCAGGGGCACATCTGGGTGTGCGTCTCCCATCCTGGCGCTGGCAGCCGTCCTACCAACGGCCTAAACGAACGTCGAGTATGTACGCTGAAAGGTTCCCCGTCATGGACGGTGCCCTGCGAATTTCTACCCGGGATACAAAGATTTCACTGCGAGTCAAGATGCTGGTGTTGGTCGGCGCGATGTTGGTGGCGCTGATCGGGTTATCCTCCGTCTTTTCCCGCGTGATCCTGCTGCACAGCTTCGCCGAACTGGAACAGGAGCGCGTGGATCGTAACGTGTGGCGCACGGTCTACGCCTTGAACCGCGATCTGAAAGCGCTGGACGTCGTGAACGCTGATTGGGCGCATTGGGACTACAGCTACCAGTTCGTACAGGATGGCAACCAGCAGTTCATCGACACGAATTTGCCGGGTGAAACCTTTGCGCTCTTGACTCTCAACGTGATCGCGTTTGTGAATACGGCGGGCGAGCCGGTGTACGCTCAGGGGTATGATCTGCAGGCCGGTGAAGAGGTACCGCTCCCGGAGGGGATCGCGCAGCAGTTAATCGGTAACCCGGCGCTGGCCCGGTTGGATGGCCCGGCTGACCATGTGAACGGGATCGTGCTGCTGCCCGGCGGACCCATGCTGGTCGCGGCGCGCGCCATCCTGCCCAGCGATGGGCAGGGTCCGTCGCGGGGCGCGCTGATTTTTGGGCGCTATTTGACGCAGATTCAGATCGATGAGCTGGCCGAAGCGACCTATATGGCGCTCGACATTCGCCGGATCGACGATCCCGCCCTGCCGGATGAATACGTCCGCGCGCGCGCCCGGCTGGCCGGTTTCGCCGCGTCGCTGCAAATGCCCGGCCAGGACCATCGCATCGTGCAGGTGACTCATTCCGACACGCTGGCCGGGTACACCGTGCTCGCGGATATAAACGGCGATCCGGCGCTGCTGATGCGCGTGGACGTGCCGCGCAGCATGTACGCACAGGGGCAGGATACCATCGTCTTTTTCATGCTGGCGCTGGCAGCGGGTGGGCTGGTCCTGGTTGGCATGGCGCTGTTCGTGATCGAGCGCCTGGTGGTGGTGCGGCTGCTGAAATTGAACGCTGCTGTCCGCCGCATCGGGCAGACCGGCGACGTATCGATTCGCGTGCCGGTATCCGGCGGCGACGAAGTGACAAACCTGGCCACCGGCCTCAACAGCATGCTGGCGAATCTGGAAAGCTCGCAGCGCAGCCTGCGTGAAAACCAGCAGCGCATACAGCAGATCATCACGTCGATCAGCGACGCGATTTACTCCGGCGATCTGGCCCCGGATGGCACGATACGCCGCTTTTCGATCCTGTCGCCGCAGTTTGCGATCCTGACCGGGTATCCGCTCGACCGGTTTCAGGAAGACTGGCACTTCTGGCAGACGCTGGTCCATCCCGACGACTGGCCCGCCGCCCAGCGCCAGCTCGAAACGATGCAGGCCGGGCACGACAGCGAGATTGAATACCGCGTGTTCCGGGCGGATGGCGTGGTGGTATGGGTGCGCGACAGTGTGCACGTCGTGCCGCAAGTGGCAGGCACGGGGGATGGTTTCACCGTTTACGGCGTGATCAGCAACATCACCGAGCGCAAACAGGCCGAGCAGGCCCTGCGCGAGCGGGAGACACGCTATCGCACGTTGTTCGAAAAAGCGCATGACGCGATCCTGACCCTGCATGACGACACGTTTATCGACTGCAACCCGCGCGCGTTGGAGATGTTCGGCTGCACGCGCGAGCAGATCGTCGGCCAGCCGCCGCACCGTTTCTCGCCGGAAACACAGCCCGACGGGCAGAACTCGCGTGAGAAGATCTACGAAAAAATCCGGCTGGCGATGGACGACATCCCGCAGACGTTTGATTGGCGGCACATTCGCATTGACGGCACGCCATTCGACGCCGAAATCTCCCTGGCGTGCATGGTGTTGTCCGGTGAAGTGCTGGTGCAGGCGATCATCCACGACATCACGGAGCGCAAGCGGGCCGAAGTCGCCCTGGCGGACGAGCGTAACCTGCTGCGCACGATCATCGATCATGTGCCCGCCACCATTTATGTCAAGGACCTGGACGGCGCGATCCTGTTGGCAAACATGGCGGACGTGCACATCCGGGGGGCGGCGCGCCAACAGGACGTGATCGGCAAGACCGACCGTGATTTTTACACGCCCGAATTTGCCCGGCAGTACGAAACTGACGACGCTCGCGTGATCGCATCGGGCGAGATGCTGGTTGCCCGTGAAGAACTGGTGTCGGGCCGCTGGCTGCTGACGACCAAAGTGCCGCTGCGCGACAGCCAGGGCACGATCACGGGGTTGGTCGGCATCGGCTACGACATCACCGAGCGGCGGCACGCCGAGGAAGCATTACGCGAGAGTGAAGAACGTCTCGAACTGGCGCTGCAAGGGGCGGGGCTTGGGTCGTGGGACTGGGATGTGCCCACCAACCGCGTGGTGTCAAACGCGCGTTGGAGCGAGATGTTGGGTTACGTACCCGGCCAGATCGCGTCCGATTACGCTACCTGGCGCGGCCTGCTGCATCCCGACGACCGGCAGCGCGTGTCGCAAACGCTCGACGCGCACCTGGCAGGCCGCACTCCGTTCTTTGAGAGCGAATACCGGCTGCAATCACAGTCGGGGGCATGGGTGTGGGTCCTGGATCGCGGCAAGGTGGTGCGGCGCGGCCCGGACGGCGAGCCGCAGCGCGTGGCAGGCACTCACCTGGACATCACCGAACGCAAACAGGCCGAGGCCGAACGCGAACGGCTTTTGCAGCAAACGGAAACGCGCGCCGCCGAACTGGCGACGGTGGCCGAGGTCAGCCGCCAGGCGACGACCATTCTGGACGTCGATCAACTGTTGTGGACCGTATCGGGGCTGATCAAAGAGAACTTTGACCTGTACCACGTCCACATTTACCTGCTGGATGCCGGCGGCGAACAACTCGATCTCGTGGCCGGGGCAGGGGTCGTAGGCCGCCAGTTGGTCGCGGAAAAAATCAGCATCCCGATCACGTACACGAAAAGCCTGGTAGCGCGTGCGGCACGCTCCCGCGCGGCCATCGTCGTCAACGACGTCACGCAGGTGGATGATTTTTTGGGCAATCCGCTGCTGCCGGATACGCGCTCCGAGGTCGCCATCCCGATGATCGTCGGCGAGCGGTTGGTCGGCGTGTTGAACGTCGAAGACGATGTCGTTGGCCGCTTCACCGACGAAGACGTCAGCGTGCAGTCCACGCTGGCGGCCCAGGTGGCGATTGCGATCCATAACGCGCAGTTGTTCACCGACAGCGCGCGCCGCCTGGCGATCATCGAAAACTCGGATTCGCTGGTGGCGCTGTCCGACTACACCGCACCAACCATGACGCCCGCGTATATCAACCCGGCGGGCCTGCGCCTGCTGGGCTACGACAGCATGCAAGCAGTCAGGGGCCGGCCCCTATCGTCGTTTTATACGCCCGAAGCGCTCAGACTGCTGCGGCGCGAGGTGCTGCCGGCGGTGCTGCGGCATGGTTCGTGGCGCGGCGAAAACGTGCTGCGCCGGGCGGATGATTCGCTGGTGCCGGTCGAACAAACGGTGTTCGTGATCCACGATGACCAGGGCCAGCCGCGCGACCTGGCGACTATCGTGAACGATATCACCGAGCGGCGGCAGGCTGAAGACGCGCTGCGTAGGGCGAACCGCGCCTACCGGGCGCTGAGCGACTGTAACCAGGCGATGGTGCGCGCGGTCGATGAACCCAGCCTGCTCGACGAAATCTGTCAGATCGTCGTCGAAGCCGGTAGCTACCGGATGGCATGGGTCTGTTTTGTCGAAGGAGACGATCTCCAGACGCTGCGCCCGGTGGCCAGCGCCGGGCACGTCGCGGGTTACCTGGACACGATTTTTGACGGGGACCGGAACGGAATCGCGCAGGGGCCGACCGCCGCCGCGATCCGCGCTGGTCAGCCGTATATCGTGCACGATATCGCCGCCGACCCGGTTTATGACTGCTGGCGTGATGAAGCGTTGAGCCGCGCGTATCATTCGATGGTGGCGCTGCCGCTGATCGATGAGGGGCGCGTGCTGGGGGCGCTGAACGTGTACGGTATCGATTCGTATGCGTTTGACACGGAAGAGATCGCGCTGCTGGTCGAGTTGGCGAATGATCTGGCGTATGGCATCGGGGCGCTGCGCACGCGCGTCGAACGCCGCATGGCGGATGACCAGCTCCGGCGCAGCGAAACCAACCTGCTGGCGCTGATCGAGAATACCGACGAATTGATCTTCTCGGTCGATCATGATCTCAAGCTGATCGTCGCCAACTCCCGGTTCCGGGATGCGCTTGAAGCGGCGTTTGGCGTGTCGCTGCCGTCCGGCGTGTTGTCTTCCGACATGCTGGCGCTGGACGCGCTGCCGGATGCCATGCGTGCCGATTGGGTGAATCTGTACGCGCAGGCGTTTGAGGGCGAACGATTCACCGTCGAGCGGCGTTACAACCTGCCCGGCCTGCCGCCGGGAGACATGGAGATCGCGTTCAACCCGATCCGGTCGGAGACGGGCGAGATCAGCGGGGTTTCGGTCTTCGTGACCGATGTCAGCCAGCGCAAACGCGATGAAGAAGCGCTCCACCAGTTGAATGATCGCCTGGAAAAACGCAACCGCGAACTGCTGGCGCTGCACGAGCTGGGGCAGACCCTGACCGGGACGCTCGACGTTCACGAAATCTACCGGCTGATGTACGACGAAATCGCGCAGCGCCTGTTGGCGACGCCGAATTTCGTGGTGGCGCTGTATGACGAGGTCGCCGGGCTGATCACGTGTGATTTTGCGGTGGTGGACGGTGTCGAGACGGACATCGCCCTGTTCCCGCCGATGCCGCTTGGCAGCGGGCCGAACAGCCAGACCATCCGCACGCGGCAGCCGCACATCATCGATCTGCCGGAGGATGTCCCGGCGGGCACGTTCGTGCAGGTCGGGGATGAGCGCGCGCCGCGCTCGCTGCTCTACGTGCCCTTGATCAGCGGCAACCAGGTGATCGGCGTGTTCGGCGTACAGCACTATGAGCCGGACGCCTTCAAAAACCTCGACCTGGCGCTGATGTCCACCCTGGCGAACCAGGCTGCCAGCGCGCTGCAAAACGCGCGGCTCTTTGCGGCGGAGCGCGAACAGCGCTTGCTGGCCGAGGCGCTCAGCGATACCGCGTCGGCCATCAACCGCACGCTGGACCTTGACCGGCTGGTCGAGCGGATTCAGGAGAATCTACAGCGCGTCATCCCGCACACGACCGCCAACCTCATGCTGTTGGACGATGGGTACGTGCGCGTGGTCGGCCATCACGGGTACGCCGAGCGCGGCCTGGAAAGCTGGATCGCAAGCCTGCACTTTCCGGTCGAGCAGTTGCCCAACCTCCAACACATTCTGGCTACCGGGCAGCCGCTGGTGATCTCCGATACGCGCACGGTACCCGGTTGGGCGCGCACCGAACAGACGCAGTGGGTGATGTCGTATGCCAGCGCGCCGATGCTGCGAGAAGGGCGCGTCTTCGGTTTTTTGAACGTATACGGCGAAACGCCGGGCTTCTTCACGGAAAAACACGCCGAACGGCTGCAAGCCTTCGCGGACCAGGCGGCGATTGCCATTCAGAACGCGCGGTTGTTTGCCGATGAGCGCGAGCAGCGCACCTTTGCCGAGGCACTGCGCGAGATCGCCGCCGTGATCAACGTCACGCTCGATCCGGAGGACGTATTCGAAAGTATCCTGCAAAACATCAAGCGCGTGGTGCCGCACGATGCCGCGAATATCATGCTGATCGAGGGACAGCGGGCGCGCGTCGTGCGCGGGATCGGGTATGTCGAGCGCGGCCTGGGCGAGTGGATCAGGGGCCTGAGTTTCAGCGTGGAAGAAAACAGCCTGCTGCGCGAGGTCGTGGCGACGGATCAGCCGGTCGTCGTCGGTGATACGGCGCACGCGCCCGGCTGGCAAGACCTGCCCGAAACTGACTGGCTGCACGCCTATGCCTGCGCCCCGATCCGCTATGCTGACCGGGTGATCGGTTTTTTGAACGTATACAGCGAAACGCCGGATTTCTACCGGCCATTCCACGCCGAGCGGTTGCAGGCGTTCGCGCACCAGGCGGCCAACGCGATCCGCAACGCGCAGTTATTCGCCGCCGAGCACAACCAGCGCGCGATGGCCGAAGCGCTGCGCGATACGGCGGCAGCCATCAACCGCACGCTGGACCCTGAAACCGTGCTGGACCGTATTCTTGAAAACACCAAACGCGTGATCCCGCACGACGCCGCGAACATCATGTTCATCGAAGGCGGCACGGCCCGTGTCGTGCGCAGCATGGGTTACGAGCAGTTCGACCCGGCAACGCCCATCAACAATCTGCGGGTCGCCATGAGCGACATGCCCCATTGGCAGGACATGATCGAAACCGGCCAGCCGTTCGCCATGCCGGATACCGCCGCCGATCCACGTTGGAGACTGCACGTTGACAGTCACGATTTTATGGAGACATGGATTCGTTCGACGGTCAAAGCCCCGATCCGCATCGAGGGCAAAGGGATCGGCATTTTGCACCTGGACAGCGCGACGCCGGGGGCCTTTAGCAGCGCCGACGCCGAAAAGCTGCAAGCTTTCGCGGATCAGGCAGCCGTCGCCATTCAGAACGCGCAGTTGTTCGCCGCCGAACGGGACCAGCGGGCGCTGGCCGAGGCGCTGCACAACACGGCGGCGGCCATCAACCGCACGCTTGAATTTGACGAGGTGCTCGATCATATTCTGACGAATGTCGGGCACGTGGTGCCCAGTGATACGGCCTGCATCATGTTCATCGACGAAGCCGACGATCACGCGTATGTCGTGGCGGATTGGAACTTCGACGCGCATGGCATGGGCGGCGCATGGCGCGATGCCGTGCGCCTGTCGATGACCGACACGGGCAACCTGCGCCGCGCCTCGACGGTCGCCCACCCGCTGATCATCCCTGATACAGCCCATGATCCGGAGTGGGTGATCATGCCGGAAACCGCCTGGATTCGCTCACATGCGACCGTGCCGATCCTGCGCGAGGGCGAAGTGTTGGGCTTTTTGATGCTCGACAGTGCGACTCCCGGCTTTTTCGGCCAGCAGCATGTCGAACCGCTGCGCGCCTTCGCCGACCACGCGGCGGTTGCCATTCAGAATGCGCGGCTGTTCACCGCCGAGCGCAACCAGCGCGCGCTGGCCGAAGCGCTGCGCGATACGGCGGCGGCTATCAACCGCACGCTGAACTTCGACGAAGTGCTCGACCTGATTCTCGACAACACGGGGCGCGTCGTGCCGCACGACGCCGCCAACGTGATGTTGATCGAGGATGGTGTGGCGCGCGTGGTGCGCGGGCACGGCTACGAGGAGCGCGGGGCCGGTCCGTGGGTGCGCGATCTGCGCTTCACCGTGTCCGAGGTGCCGATCTGGCGGCAGATGTTTGAAACCGGCCAGCCCTTTGCTGTGCCGGATACGCAGCTCGACCCGCTGTGGCTGAATCTGCCGGACGAAACGTGGATTCGCTCGACGGTCAAAGCCCCGATCCGCGTCCAGGGGCGGATCATCGGCATTGTGCACCTGGACAGCACCACGCCCGGCGCGTTTTCGCAGGTGCACGCCGATCGGCTGCAAGCCTTCGCGGACCAGGCGGCGGTGGCGCTGCGTAACGCGCAGTTTTTTGCCGCCGAGCGCGATCAGCGCACGCTGGCCGAGGCGCTGCGTGATACTGCCGCCGCCGTGAACAGCACGCTGGACTTTGACACCGTGCTGGACCGCATTCTGACCAATGTCGGGCGCGTGGCCCCGTACGACGTGGCCAATATCATGCTGCTGGAAGGCGACGAGGCCCGCGTGGTGCGCCGCTATCCCCTGCCGGACGAGTCAGAGCCAGCGCCGGAGGGGGTCCGCGTGACGATCAATGATATTCCCAACCTGAGACGCATGGTCGAAACCGGCCAGCCCATCGTGATCCCGGATACGGCCAAATACCCGGACTGGGTCGAGATAGCGGGGCTGACCTGGATTCGCGCGCATGTCGCCGCGCCGATCCGCCGCGACGAGCAGGTGATCGGGTTCGTGATGTTGGACGCGCACACGCCGGACTTTTTCACACAGGCGCACGCCGACCGGCTGCAAGTCTTCGCGGACCAGGTGTCGGTTGCCATTTACAACGCGCAGTTGTTTGAAGCGGTCCAGCGCCATGCCGCCGAGCTTGAGCAGCGCGTCCGGGAGCGCACCGTCGAGCTTGAGCAGCGCCGCGCGCAGCTTCAGGCGATTCTGGACTCGATTGGCGAGGGTGTGATCTACGACGAAAAACTCGAAACGAAATATATCAACCATGCGCTGACGGTCCTGACCGGTTACGAACCCGCCGAGTACACCGGCTACCTGACCCTGCTGCGCAGCAGCCAGTACACCCTGGCCGAGTTCTCAGCCTTGCAGCAGCACATTTTTGATATGGTGTCCGATCGCGGCATCTGGCGCGGCGAGCTGCGGCTGCGGCACCAGGAAGGCAAAGAGTTTGACGCGGCGCTGACCGTGACGCAGGTCCGCAACAGCGCCCAGGAGATTATCGGCGCGGTGACCGTGATCCGCGATATCAGCCAGGAAAAAGCGCTGCAAGAGCAGAAAGACCGGTTTATTGCCAGCGCCTCGCACGAACTGCGCACGCCCCTGGCCAACGTCAAAACGCGCCTGTACCTGCTGCGCAAACAGCCCGAAAAGGCCGAGCAGCATTTGCAGATTCTGGACCGTGTGACCAGCAACATGGCCGAGTTGATCGAAAACCTGCTGGACGTGTCGCGCTTTGAGCGCGGCGTGATCCCGCTCTATCGCCGCGTGATCGCGCTGCAAGACACGATCCGCGACGTGGTGAACATCCAACAGGCCGAGGCGGACCGCAAAAAAATCACGCTGCGTGCCGATCTGCCGGCGGAAGCGCTGCGCGTCTTCGTGGACCCGCAGCGTATGGCCCAGGTGGTGACGAACATCGTCAGTAACGCCATCAACTACACGCCCGAAGGCGGCCAGATCGTGGTCGAACTGGCGCAGGAGGGGCCGCGCGTGGTGATGCGCGTGCGCGATACCGGCATCGGCATTGAGGAGGCGATGCTGTCCCAGGTGTTTGAGCCGTTTTTCCGCGCCAACGAAGAAAAAGCTACCGGGACGGGCCTCGGCCTGACCATCGCCCGCGAGATTGTCCGGCTGCATGGCGGGGAGATCGCGGTCGATAGCGAGGTGGGCCGGGGCAGCATCTTCACCGTCGTATTAGACTTGCACAGGGAGTGATCGGGGGATTTGGCGATCACCCATCGCCCGGCACTTCTGCGAAAATTGAGGTATGTGAGCGCTCGATCAACAAGGAGGCAGACTCATGCGAGAAGCCGTAATCGTTGCGATGGCCCGCACGGCGGTAGGCCGTGCCAAAAAAGGGACCACGCGCTCAACCCGTCCTGAAGCATTGACGGTAGCCGTCATCCACGACCTGCTGCGCCAGACAGCAGGCCACCTCGACCCGGCGCAGATCGACGATCTGGTGCTGGGCTGCGCCATGCCCGAAGGCTCGCAGGGCCTGAACGTCGCCCGCGCGATAGGCTTGCAGGCCGGGCTGCCGGTGAATGTGCCCGCGCAGACGATCAACCGCTTTTGTTCGAGCGGGCTGCAAACGATCGCCATCGCTGCCGAGCGTATCATCGCCAACGGCGCGGACATCATCATCGCGGGCGGCGTCGAAACGATGTCGCTGGTCCCGATGACGGGCTTTCGCCTCAGCCCGCACCTGGACAGCGTCTATCACCAGCCGGAGATTTATATGGGCATGGGCCTGACCGCCGAACACGTCGCGGAGCAGTACGGCGTTTCGCGCGAGGACCAGGACCAGTTCGCCTACGAGAGCCACATGAAGGCTGCCGCCGCGACCGATGCGGGCAGGTTTGCCGAGGAGATCGTCCCGGTGACGTTTGAGCGCGTGGCCGTGAAGGACGGCGAGCGCTGCGCCGAGATGGTCACGTTCGACGCCGACGAGCACCTGCGGCGCGATACCACGCTAGAAGCATTGGCCAGGCTCAGGCCAGTCTTCAAGCAAAACGGGACGGTCACGCCCGGCAATTCCAGCCCGCTCAGCGATGGGGCCGCCGGCGTGATCGTGATGGAAGCCGGGACGGCGGCAGCGCTCGGCCTGGAGCCTATCGCGCGCTTTGTCGGGTTCAACGTCGCTGGAGTCCCGCCGCAGATCATGGGCATCGGCCCGGTGGCGGCGGTGCCGCGTGTGCTCAAACGAACCGGGATGAGCCTGGACGACATCGACGTGATCGAACTCAACGAGGCGTTCGCCGCGCAGTCGCTGGCCGTGATTCGCGACCTGGAACTGGACCCGGCGCGCGTCAACGTCAACGGCGGGGCGATTGCGTTAGGGCATCCGCTGGGCTGCACGGGCGCGAAACTCACGGTGCAGGTGCTTCACGAACTGCGCCGCCGCCGCGCGCGGTACGGCATGGTGACGATGTGCATCGGCGGCGGGCAGGGCGCGGCGGGTATCTTCGAGCGGTTGTGAAGGTAGCTGTCAGCGATAAGCGATCAGCAAAAACGCGAGGGGTCGCGCGCGTTTCGTACACACGGCGCGACCCCCGTTTGTTCCGCGTGGATGTTATCTGCAATAACGTCCAACGATGCAGCTTAGCCGGGTTCCTTCACAACCCGACGTTTCATCAAAGTCGAAAAAGACAACGTATTCCACAGGGTCTGCCGGGCGAACGCGATCAACTGGCGGACATATGCCCACCAGTAGATTTTTATCATCAGGGTGCCTGAAGACCGTACTGAACAAGTCACTCTCGTCGTTCAGGGGTACGGCAACCCATCCCCATTTTTTGAAGTTCGCCTCGTAGGTTGCCAACACCTCATCGAATGGCGTGGTCGTTATGTAGGTCTGCTGCGCCCGTACGCAAGCATACTGGGGCGATCCGGCGCTCAATCCCCATGCGTATGTGCCCCGGTCAGGCTGTTCCTCTCCTATGAGGGTAGCGCCACCAGGAACTGTGTCGCGCGCCTGCGTGTATATCTGCTCGACTTTTCGCTCGGCTCTCATTGCAGCGAACTCAGCGCGGATGTCGTCACCGTACAGTGTCAGAATGCACACCGTACAGATGCACCCACAGCCCAACAAAACTGCGAGAAGCACCAAAATGAACCTGCGTCCTACCACGCGCGAACGAGGAGTCATACGATAGCCTCGTTTTTAGCTTACTGGCAGCTTACCGCTGATCGCCATCACTGTAAAATGCCGCAGCCATCGGTGATGACGGTAGGCGTGCCGAATCCGTCCGCCGACACGGCGTAGATCATATAATTCGTGACCTGCATCGCTGAGCCGCTGCCCTGCGTCTCGCCGCTGGTGAAATAGACCTGCGTGCCATCCGCCGACCACGCGATGTCGTCGTAGTAACCAATGTAGGAGGCCACGCGCACCAGGTCGGAGCCATCCGCTTTGACGACGTAAATGTCGCCGCCGCCGGGCTGCGAGAGCGCCATGTTCACAAATGCGACGCGCGTGCTGTCCGGCGACCAGCGCGGGCGCGGCCCCAGCGGAATCCCTTTGTTCGGCGCGTCGATCACGACCTGGCCGGAGCCGTCCGCTTTGGCGATGATCAGCCGCGCATCCCCAACCGGGTTGGTGCTGTAGACGAGATACTGTGAATCAGGCGAGGGAATGCCGGGGCTGTCGGTCCAGCCGCGCGGCAGGTTGGCGCTCGCGGTTGCCAGCGGGCAGCCGGATAGGATGTGCAGGTCTCCGGCGGTCGGCGCGGGGGTGGTTGGCGGTATGGATTTGGGCGTCGGGGATGGTTCCGGCGGCAGCGGCGTGCCGGTCACGGGCACCGACAGCAGCGCTTCGCTGTAGACTTCCGCGCTGATCACGTCCACCACGCGCAGCCGCAGCCGGATCAGGCTGCCATCCGGCGGGGCAACCGGCGCGACGACGCCCATCCCGCTGGACGCGACCCACAGCCGGTCGCGCGGCAGCTCGACGTTTTGCGTCTGGCTGCCATCCTCGTTGAGCAGTTGGTCGAACACCAGATTCGTCAGCGGCAGCCGGTCCTTGACCTGCCAGTTTAGCGTGATCCGCACGCTGCCATAGGCCAGCGACGCGGAGTCGACGCGGGCCGTCGTCGTCGTGAAGGCGGTAATCGTGGGCGTCAGATCGGCCATTGCTGCCTCGTCATACGGGATGACCACCACGCGCTCGTCGAAGGTACGCTGTCCGGTCGGGTCTGTCACCGCCAGCCGGAACATCGGCGGGCCGAAATCCGGGTTTGCCAGCGGGACTTCAATCGTGCCGACCGGCGGCAGCGATCGCGCCGGGTTGAGCAGCGTCCAGGCGTTATCCGTGTAGGCGGAGAGCTGCACGTTGTGGCGGGACTGATCGACGTGCGCGATATGCCAGCGCAGCGTCGTGATGGTGCTGCCCGTTTCCAGGTCGGCCAGGGTCACGGCGGGCACGCTGCTCGAAAAAATGAAAATAGTCGGCGGGCGGTCGGTTTGAGCCATCGCGCCGGGTGTCCAGCCGGTCAGCGCCAGCCCCGCCACGACCAATACCAGCAGCACTCGTTTCACGTCGGCATCCTCCTGTTACACTGCAAGCCGTTTGAAACCAGTATACGCGCTGAGGGGAACCGCTGCCGGACGCCTGCCTGACGGGTAGGCAATGGTGCCCCTCGGAAAATAGCGATCAACATTCAGCGATCAGCCAGACCGTAGGGGCGTCCCTGCCAAAACGAATTCCTAATGGATACCTACTGAGCCTGACGTATCTTGCCAAACTGATCGTGTGACAGAGGCTCGCCGGTTGGCCCCACCCCTGGCCGAATGGCGGCTCCATCAGAATGAAGAGGGGAAAAGGGGCCGGGGGTTAAGGGGTGAGGCTTGGTGTCGGTGCTCAAAAGTTCAGTTTTCAATGTGAGTATCAGTAATAGAGAACCCAATCAGAGTGGGTATGATTTTCTCGTAGGGGCGGCGCTTGCAGCGCCCCTGCGGGGTTTTGCCAACCACCAATCACCGTTTATCAGAGGCCGTTCAACACCCACAGCACGACCATCCCGGCGGCAATCGCCAGCAGGGCGCTTTTGCTGCGCCACGCGATCAGCGCCGCGACCAGCCCCGCCAGCAGGCGCGTATTGCCTGCTGACAGGTCGAGCGCGCCATCCGGCATGAACAACGCGGGGAAGACGATGGCGGAGAGGGCCGCAGGCGGCACGTAACGCAGCGCGCGGTGGATGCCGGGCGGCAGCGTCGTTTCGCCGAGCAGCACGATCACCGACAGCCGCACGCTGTACGTCACGATGACCATGCCCAAAATCACCAGCCACAACGTCATGATTCGCGCTCCTATCGCTGCGAGGGGGCGTTGGCTACGTCGCCCAGGCTGGGCGCGGGGCCGCGCCGTTCGGCCAGCACCCCGACCGCGATCCCGATCAGCACGGCCACGATCAGCCCCAGATTGTACGGCAGGCCGTTTCCGATCATGGCCGCGAGACCTGCCGCGATCGCTGCCAGCACGGCGGGCCGGTCCTTGAGCACCGGGATCACCAGCGCGATGAACGTCAGCGCCAGCGTGAAATCCAGCGACCAGCTATCGGGGACTTGAGCGCCCAACAGCACGCCGATCGCTGTGCTGATCTGCCACGTCACCCACAGCGTGATGCCCGCGCCGAAAAAATACCAGTGGCGGTGGGTTTCGTGCGCCAGGGGCTGCGGGTGTCGTTCGTAGTGCGTGATCGTCACGGCGTAGGCTTCGTCGGTCAGCAGAAAGGCCAGCAGCCATTTCCAGGGACGCGCCAGGTGCCGGACGTATGGCGCAACCGACGCGCTGTAGAGCATGTGCCGCAGGTTGACGATCCACGTCGTCAGCACGATGATCAGGCCCGGCGTGCCTCCGGCGAACAACTGCGCCGCGATGAACTGCGACGATCCGGCGAAGACGACCAGCGACATGCCGAGCGCGATCTCGACCGGCAGCCCGGCGTCGGCGGCATAAATGCCGTAGATCATGCCGAACGGGGCCACCCCAAGCAGGATTGGCAGTTGAGCACGCACGCCACCCCAAAATTCAGCGCGTCTGGATTGCATCGGTTTGTTTTTCCTGTTGGACGGGACCATATCCGCACAGTGTACCAAAATTCGGCGCGGAAGTGGTAGGGGAAAATGCACAGGCGGGGGGTGATGGCATCAACGTGTGAGGGCTGCTCCCCGCGCCCGGCATCCGGCGGTTTTCGATCAAGCCTTTTTGCAAAAGGCTTGCGGGGTACGGGGCAGAGCCCCGAAGACTCACGCCAGCGTCAGGCTGACCGGGCAGTGATCGGACCCCATCACGTCCATGTGGATGTCTGCCGTCTCGACGCGCTCGCGCAGGTCCGGCGTGATGAAAAAATAGTCGATGCGCCAGCCGATGTTACGCGGGCGGGCGTTACCCCAATAGGGCCAGTACGTGTACAGCTCTGGCACGCCGGGATTCAACTCGCGGAAGATGTCGAGGTAGCCCAGTTCGACGACCTGATCGATCCAGGCGCGTTCTTCCGGCAAAAAACCGGTCGTATTCTCGTTTTGTTTGGGGCGCGCGAGGTCGATCGGTTGGTGGGCGGTGTTCACGTCGCCGCAAAAGATCACGGACCGGCCTTCGGCGCGCAGCCGCTCGCAGGTGTCCAGGAAGGCGGCTTTGTAGGCCATTTTGAACGGGACGCGGCTGTGATCGCGGCTGCCGTTCGGGAAGTATGCACCGAGCAGCACATACTCGCCGTAATCCGCGATGATGGTGCGCCCTTCGTCGTCGTACTCCGCGATGCCCAGCCCGATCTGGACGTTCTGCGGCTCCTTTTTGGTGTAGAGCACCACGCCGCTGTAGCCTTTTTTCACGGTCGATACCGCCCAATAGCTCTGGTAGCCGTCCGGTTGGAGCAGCTCCGCGTCGAGCTGATCCGGGTCGGCCTTAGTCTCTTGCAGGCACAATACGTCCGGCTGCGCGGCCTCAATCCAGTCGAGCAGGCCCTTTTTCTGCGCGGCCCGAATCCCGTTGACGTTCCACGAATACAAGGTTATTGGCATGTTGCCCCCTGTTCGATGTCTGGTGAGCGCTGGTGTCGTGTAGACTATAACACGGCGGGCGGTTTGTGTGTATCGCCGCTTTGAATCCAGCCCCAGGGACGTTATCATTAGGACGGGTCAGGCGCAGCAGGAGCGGGATCGCGTGAAATTGGAACTGGTAGTGAGCCTGGGGGCGATGGTCGTCGCGCTGGTGAGCGTGGCGGCGCTGGTCTGGTCGGCGCGGCAGGTGCGCGATCAGCGGCGGGCGATCATGGCGCTGGCCGTGGTCGAGCGGCGGCTGGAAAAACGCGTCAACCGGCTGGCGGCGGCGGTCGATCAGACGCTCCAACAGCTTCACCGCGCCATCGAGTTAGCCAGCAGCATTCACCGCCTGTCGTATGACGCGCTCAACGACCCGGCGCGGCACCGCGACGCACGGGGCACGATCCAGGCGTACCTGGTCGAGTTGAAAGCGATTGCCGTCGTGAGCGGCGACACCGCCCTGATCGAAGCCGTTGGCAAGCTGCGCGTGGCGGTCGATCAGAACTGGGGTCCCGGTGACGCGCCGCATGATGCGCCGCAGGCTGCGCTGGAATCCCACGCCGCGATTGCCAGCGCCGTCGAACAAGTGCAGCGCCGCATCTACCAGCACATCAAGGACGCGACGCACATTCCGGCCCGTATCCGGTAAGAGGTGAGGTTTGTCCTGCGTTAAACGTGAAACGCGGGAGTTGCGGAACCCCACCCGTCAAACTACAATTCCGAGATATGACAGACGATACACGCGATTTTTCACTGCCTGAGTTCACGCCAGTGCTGGACGGGTTCCGCGCCGAGGAATTCCTGTCGCTGACGGAAACGCTGCTCGCGTTCCCAATCGAGCAGGACCCGGCGCAGCTTGACGCGGCTCCTTTCCGCCTGAGCAGGCCAGAGCCGCGCCGCGAACCGCCGCTGCCCGCGCTGCCGCCGCGCTGGTATCCTCGCCCGGCGTCGGACGTGATCGAGCTGGCCCGCGAGCGCCTCAAACCGCCGCCGCGTCCCGCGATTTTCGACGGGCGCGCGAACGAGCTGGCACGCGTGCTGCGCCCGCTGTTGTCCGGGCATACGGTGCGCGTGGCCGGAGAGGCGGGCGTCGGCAAAACAGCGCTGCTGGCCGCCGTCGCCGGGCACGAACGCACCCGCCAGCGATTCCGCCGCATCTGGTGGATCGACCAGCCGGATCGCATCGACCAGACGCTGGCGCTGGCGCTCGACCTGCCGCATATCCTGGCCGAGCCGGACCCGGCGCGGCGTCGGGCGCGGCTGGCTTCGCAGCTTGACGACCACACCCTGCTGATCGTGGACAACGTCGCGGCGGACGATCCGATGCTGGACGTGCTGCCCGTGCTGACCGAAAACCTGCTGATCGCCGTCGAGACCGAGCCGGTCATGCCCGATCCAGACGAGCCGCTGCCCGACGACCCGGAAGGCGTGGTCACGCTGCACGCGCTGGACGATACCGCTGCCGTCGATGGGCTGGCGCATTTTGCGGGCCTGGACGACATCCGGCGCATCCGCCCGCCCCTGCTGCGCATCGTGACCGCGCTCGGCCACCATCCCTACGCGCTGATGCTGGCCGGGGTGCTGGTCCGGCGCGACGGTTTGACGCTGGACGAGCTGGAGACGACGCTCGCGCTCGAAGGGCCTGCGCCCGTCCCGGCAGGTGGGGCGCGCGACGAGGACGGCGTTTCGCCGGACGAAACAGCGCCGGGCGACGATCAGGCCGGGTCCGGCGACACGCCCGGCGACACGCCGCCGTATCTGGCCAGCCTGAACCGCGCGCTCGACGTATCGGTGGCGGCGCTGCCGCGTGATTACCGGCGGCTGTTTGAGGCGTTTGGCGTCTTCCCGCCGGGGGGCGCGCCGTTCGAGGGATTGCACGAAGTGGCGCGGTTGGGCAGCCCGCTGGCGACGCGGCGCGGCCTGATCGTGCTGGCCGAATACGGGTTTATCCGCCGCGATCACCGCGATCCCGATTCGTATACGATGCACCCGGTCGCGTACGCGCGTGCCACAGCCGCCGACGACGAACACCCCGCGCAGAGCAAAAGCAGCAAAGAGATGCGCGCCTGGGCGCTGCGGTACGTGCGGGCGCACGCCGGCGATCCGCTGGCGTTCTACCGCGCGCAACCGGCGCTGCTGCACGCCTATCACCTCGCGCTCGAACACGGCCCGATCCACGTCAGCGAGCCGCTCAGCGAAGCGCTGCACGCGTACCTGGTCGAGTACGTGCCGGGTGTCCTGCCCGGCGCCGATCCCGGCCACGTCCAACCGGGTGGGCCGCGCGCCGAGGCCGCGCGCCTGACGCATGTCGGCCTGGAACTGACCGATCAGGGCGCGATTTACGCCGCCGAAGAAGCGCTCAACCAGGCGCTGGAGATCCGCGAGACGCACGACAGCCCGCATGCCATCGCGGAGACGCTGGTCGCGCTGGCGCGCCTGCTGGACGTGGCAGGCCGCACGGAAGAAGCGGCGGAAAAATTGATCAAGGCCGCCGAGCTGGTATATGCACTGGGCGCGGACTCGTCGCTCAGCGTGGTGCGGCGCGGGATGGCGCACGTCTACCGGCACATGGGCCGACTGACCGACGCGTTAGACGTGCTGGACGAATCGCCGGAGTCGCATTTTGAGCGGGCGGCGGTGCTGCGGGCGCAGGGTCATTACACGGCAGCCGTCGAGGAAATGGCGCAGTCCGGCGACGACGCGCCCTACGAACGTGCCGAGATTTTCCTGCTGGCCGGGCAGTACGCCGAGGCGCTGTCGGCCATTGCCGAACAAGACGACGTCGATTCGGCGCACCTGCGCGCGCAGGTGTTTCACTTGCAGGGCCGCGTCGAAGAGGCGATCCGGGGCTATCATCTCGCGCTCGAACGCTGCGCGGAACCGGCGGGCGAATCCGCCAAAAAACCGGACGAGATCACCCGCGCCGCCGCGCGGTCGCGCGCCAAGGTGCTGCGCGGCCTGGGGGCCGCACTGGCGAGTGACGGGCAGTTCGACCAGGCCCGCGAACAACTCGAAGCGGCGCTCGCCATCTACCGCGACGGCGAAACGCCGGACGCGCTGCGGGTGGGGCGCACGTTGGGTCTGCTGGCGGCGGTACGCCTGGCGGCAGGCGATCCCGGCGACGCTGCCGCGCTGGCCCGCGAGACGCTGGCGCAGTTCAAACGAATCACCGCGCCGGACGACATCGCCGACGCGTACCGCACGCTGGGGCGCGCCCTGTGGCGTCTGGAAGATTACGCGGGCGCGCTCGAAGCGTTTCAGGGCGAGGTAGACCGCGCGCAGGCCAGCCCCGACCGCGACGACGCCCGCATCGGGATCGCGCTGCATCACCTGGCGGACGCGTATCGTATGACCGGCAGTCTGGATCGCGCGGTGGCGAATTACCGGCTGGCGCTGACGCACAAAAAATCGTCGTCCGACCGCGCCGGGTTCCTGATCACGCAGTTGGCACTGCACCGCGCCCTGGTCGAGATTGAGCGCCTGCCCGCCGCGCTGGATGTCTCGCAAGAAGTGATCGATCTGCTGATCCGCCAGCCGGAGATTGACCTGGCCTTGTACGGTTATACGCAGACGCTGCGCGCGCGCACGCAGCAGGCCATGCAGCGCCCGATCCGGGCCGGGCAGTCGCTGGCGGAATGGACGCGCCTGCTGGCGTCGCGGGTGGATGACGCGCTCACCGGGCCGCACCCGGCGCTGCGCGTGCTGGCCCTGGGGCTGGCGGTGCGCTCCCTGCTGGCCGACCAGCGACCCGCGCTGGCCTTTCCGCTGGCCGAACAGAGTCTATCCGCCGCCACCGGCTGCGCCCCGGACAGCCCGGTAACCTGGGCCGCCGTGCGCGACCTGGGCGAAACGTACCTCCAGCTTGATCGCCTCGAAGAAGCAATCGTCACCCTGGAACCGCTGCTCGCCGCTGCCGTGCGTGACCATCCCGGCCAGCAGGCGACCTACGCGCTGGCCCACGCGCTGACCGGGCGCGCGTATCACCGGGCCGGCGACAGCGCCGCCGCGCTGGACCATTTGCGGAGCGCGTGCGAGGCCGAGCCGGACGATCACCTCAAGGGACTGTTGTACGAGGACATCGCGGCGATCCAGCTTGAAACCGGCCAGCCGCCGGACGCCGTCGTAAGCCTGCGGGCCGCGCTGCCGCTCGTCAACCGCGCCGATCACCCGGACGTGTCGGCCCGGCTGCTGACGGCGCTGGCGCATACGCTGGGCGGCCTCAACCGCTACGCCGAGGCGATTGGCGTTTACGAAGAGGCGCTGGTCGTGCTGCGCGACGTGGAAGGCGTCAGCCCGACCCACACGGCGGACGTGCTGCGCTCGTTGGGGCAGACGCACGAGGCGCAGGGCCAGCTTGCCGAGGCGTCGCAGGCGTACCGCCGCGCGCTGAACGTGCTCGAACGGGCGGACGCGCCGCGCCAGGCGCGCGATATTTTGCACTTGCTGGCCCGTGTGACGGCGCAGCAGGGCGACCAGAGCGCCGTGACGCTCTACGAGCAGGTGCGCGACGCCACCGAACAGTGGGGCAACCCGCAGGAGTTAGGCGAGGTGCTGCGCGAACTGGCGACGGTTCACCGCGAGGCCGGGCGTTTCCCGCTGGCGGTGCAGAATTACCAGGCCGCGCTGACGTACCAGCCCGCGCCGATGTTCGTCCGCGAGCGGATCGACACGCTGCGTAACCTGG
>CAYMTN010000077.1:0-21305 GCA_964393335.1 uncultured Anaerolineaceae bacterium | reverse complement strand
CCGCCTCGATGATCATGGCGGGCACGCCGTTTTTGCCGAAGGCGGCGCGCAGGTCTTCGTAGATGCCTCTATCAAGGTTGAGGTCTTTCTGGCGCTGTTCCAGCTCGGTTTTGCGCTTGCGAGCGTTTTCCAGGGCGTTCAGCGCCTGCTGCACGCGGATCACCTGTTCCTGGGCGCGTTTTTCGGCGGTGCGGCGCTGGCGCATCTCGTCTTCGCGGCGGCGGGCTTCTTCGACCTGCTCCTGCAAGCCATCGATCTCGGCCTGGGCGTCGGCAGCTTGAGTATGCTCGTCGGCCAGCACCTTGAGCCAGCGCCCGCGCCGGGCCTCGGCGTTTTCGATGGCGGCCAGCATGTCGGGGAACTGTGCCAGCGCCACTTCGAGATCGTGCTGGCGGCTGTCGTACGCTTCGTAAACGGAGAGCGTCTCGCGGGCGGCGGTATGCGCGTCGGAATCGTAACCGAGCGCGTCGATCTCGTCTTGAATGTGCGCGCGTTGGACTTGCAGTTCCTGCGCGTAGTCGCCGGATTGCAGCACCGACTCGACGGCGGTCAGCTCGGACTGCTCCGCCTGGACCGTATCCGACGCGGAACGGGCCGCTTCCAACATGGTCCCCAGCTTGGCAGCCCGGTCGCGCAGCGGCAGCAGGCGGCGTAACTCGATCTCGATGGCCTCGATCTCGGCGCGGTAATCGGCGGTGGTGGCGGTGATCTCCTCGCGGCGCACCTGGTTAGCGCGGAAGGTATCGCCGCGCCCGGTGCCGTCGGTCTGCAAATCGGCCAGCAGATCGGCTTTGTGCGCCTCGTCGAGCGGCTGGCCGCACAGCGGACACGTCGCCTCAGCCGCCTGCACCGCTTCGATGCGCGCTTTGATGGCCTGCATCTCGGCGTAGAGAATCTTGTTGGCTTCGCGCAGCCCGGTGCCCTCTTCGTTCAGGCTGTTGATGGCCTCGCGCAGGCCGTCGCGGCGGGCTTCCTGGGCCTCGAGGTGCTGCACCTCGGCCTGCACGTCGGCCAGTTCGAGCTGCAGCGCGTCGAGGTCCGCCACCGTGCGCCGCGCGGACTCGATGCGGTCGCGGTGGACGCTGGCCTGCGCTTCGAGTTCGGCGCGGGCGGCCTGGATGCCGCCGCTCACCGCGTTCAGCCGGTCCTTGATGGCGCTCATCACCTGGAGCTTTTCGCCCAGTTCCTGATCGGCCTCGCGCGCGGCCTGAAGCTGGGCGTACCCGGACTCGATGGCGTCGCGGTCCTCGACCACCGCCTGCAACTGCGCCTGCCGCTCCTGGTAGCGGGTTAGCTCCGCCTCGATCTCGTCCAGGTCGCGCTGGCGCTCGCGGATGCGGTGCTCGGCCTGGGCCAGTTTGGTCGTCGCGGCGTTCATCTGCTCCTGCGCCCCGGCGACGGCCTGGTATTGGGCCTCGGCTTCCTGGCGGCGCTGTTCGGCGTCGCTGAACGCGATCTCGGCGGCTTCGAGATCGCGGCGCAGGCCGGGTTCCTGCCGTTCCTGCTCCTCGATCTCGCGCAGCCGGTAATCGATCACGTCTAGCTCGTGGCCGATGCGGTTGAGCGCCGCTTTGGCACGATCTTCGTAGGCTTTCCACTGCTCCAGGCCCAGAATCTCCGCCAGAATCTCCTTGCGCTGGGCCGGGGTTTTGATCGTGAAGGCGTCGGCGCGGCCCTGCTGCAAAAACGCCGAATGTACGAACGTCTCGTAATCCAGGCGCAGCAGCTCGCCGATCTTGCGATCCGTCTCGCGGATCGACGGCGCGGTGATCGGCTGCCACTGCCCGGTTTCGTCGCCCCACACGAACAAATCCAGGGTACTGCGCCCGGTGCGCGCCGTTTTGCCTTTCTGGCGCTTACGCACCACGCGGTAGCGGTTGTCACCCTGCAAAAAATCAAGCTGCACGAGCATATCCGTCTGGCCCTGGTGGATCAGGTCGTCGTCACTACGGACGCGCGCCTTGCCCCACAGCGCCCAGGTGATCGCGTCCAGCAAGGACGATTTACCCGCGCCGTTAGGGCCGGTCAGGCAGGCCAGGTGAATCCCTTCGAACACAATCGGGTCCGGCTGGCGGTATGCCAGGAAATTCCTCAGTTCAAGTCGTTTTGGAAGCATAACAAGTCTCTATTGGCTGGCCATCAGTGGCAGCGTCACGCGGAACGTGCTGCCCTGGTTGGCGGCGCTTTGTACGTCGATACGGCCCTGGTGTGCCTCGATGATCGTCCTGGCAATCGCCAGCCCTAACCCGGCGCGGCGGCCTGTGCGGGCTTTGTCGGCGCGGTAAAAACGCTCGAAGATATGCGGGAGATCAGACGCGGCGATGCCAATCCCGGTATCGGCCACTTCGATCAGAACGTGAGCCGGGTTGTGGCTGGCCCGGATGGTGATCGATCCGCCTTCCGGCGTGTAATCCACCGCGTTCTCGCAGATGGCAAACAAGGCACGGCGCAGCTCATACGGATCGCAGTAGACAAACGGCAGGTCATCCGGCAGATCAAGGCTGACGGCCAACTGCTTGAGCTGCGCCAGCCGCTCGATATCATGTTTGATGTCGTGCATGACCATGCCCAGATCGTGAAAGTCGAACACGTAGTTGGGATCACCATCCAGGCGTGACATCGTGATCATGGAATCGACCAGCCTGCCAATATAACCGGCCTGCTCCTGGATGCGGCCTACCCGCTGCACATTCGATTCATCCAGCAGCGCGCTGCGTTCCAGGGCTTCCAGGCCGGTATATATGACGGACAGCGGCGTGCGAAATTCGTGCGAGACGTTCTCCAAAAAACTCGCCAGCACGCTGACGCGTTCGCGCTCAACTGCCAGCTTGATGCGCTGTTCTTCGGCCTCTTTACGCTCGGTGATATCGCGGATCCGCACCAGCACCGTCTGCACCGATCCGTCTTCGGCAAATTCGGGCATCGCGTGGCTGTGAAAATCACGCGGGCCGTTTTCTGCCGTGTCAAATGCAAACTCGCTTTCGACGGGCTGGCCGATTTTGAACGCGCGCCCAATGGTCACGTTCCATCTGGCGACCAGGTTTTCTGGCATTCCCAGGTCAGCCGGCGTTCTGCCAATAAAATCCTCATAGGCGATGCCGGTCATGCGGGACACCGCCGGATTCACGTACAGGTGGCGACAGTCCCTGTCAAAACGCACGATCAGATCGGGGTTATTGTCGGCCAGCGCTCGAAATTCCTGCTCGCGGCGATGCAGGAGTTCTTCGGATCGTTTGCGTTCGGTGATATCACGACCCAACACGATCAACCCTTTTCGTTTGCCGTCCGGGTGAAAGAGCGGCACCTTGATCACGTCATAGGTGCGTTCCTCACCATCCGGGCGCGGGATCACTTCATCAGCGCGCGAGAGTGCCCCTTTGGCCCAGGCCTGTTCATCCGTTGCATGGCAGTTCACCAGCACCTCGTGGTGGCCATGACTGATCTCGGCCAGTTCCAGATCCGTCTGGCCCCGGTAATTGGCTTCTGTCAGTCCAAACACGTTCAAGATCGCCTCGTTTGCCAGCAGCCAGCGCCCATCACTATCCTTAAAACAAATGATGTCAGGCGTGGCATGGATCAACGTGCGCAGGCGTTCCTCGCTGGCCCGCAGGGCGCGTTCGGCCTGCACCCGCGCGGTGATCTCGCGCACGATCACGACCACTTCGTCATCGCCGCTGGCGACGATACGCGCCTCGTAATCCCGTATGTCATCCCCCAACGGCAGTTGATACTGCAAAATCTGGACCTCGCGGGATTTCAGCGCCCGGTCGATGGCATACCGGGTCCGCCCGGCCAGCGCGGGCATCACGTCGTCAATCGACTGGCCCAAGAACTCCATCGGCGGCACGTGCGTACCCATCCCGGCATCGTGATACCGCAGAAAAATACCGTCGCGGTCCAGGTTTAACATCAGGTCGGGCACGGCATCCAGCAGCGCGCGGGACCGGGCTTCACTGCGGCGCAGCGCCTCTTCAACCCGGATGCGCAGCGTGATGTCGGTGATCAGACCTTCCAGGCATGTGCGGCCATCGTTCAGCGTGATCTCGCGCCCCTGTTCCCACACCCATTTTTCCTTGCCGTAACGGGTCTGCAAGCGGTAGAACATTTCGTATGGTTCCCCGGCGCGCAGGCTGTCTTGCACGCTGTGCCACACGGCTTCCCGGTCGTCCGGGTGGATCAGGTCCGCAAAGGATATCACGGCACTCTGCAACAAATCCGCCGGATCGTAGCCGGTCAGCGCCTTGCAGCCATCGCTCAAAAATTCCATCGTCCAGTCGTGGTCGTTCTGGCAGCGGTACGCCATGCCCGGCAGATTACGCATCAACGTTTCGAGCGTCTGCCGGCTGTCTTGCAGCGCCAGTTCGTCGCGCTTGCGGTCGGTGATGTCACGATTGCTGGCCCGCCAGCCCCAAAACGCCCCGGTTTCGTCGTACACCGGCTGGCAGGCGTGTTCGATCCAGCGCACCGCGCCATCGGCCCGCCGAATGCGAAAATGCACCTCGTATGGACCGGGCACGTCACCCGTTTGTTGGCGGTGCGCCTCAAACACGGCGCGATCTTCAGGCAGCACGATCTCACACAACAGGTCGTCACGCGCCAAAAACTGGGCAGGCGTGTACCCGGTGATGCGCTCACAGGCTGGCGAAACGTAGCGCAGCAACCCTTCGGGATTGCGCCAGTATTCCCAGCCGTCCGTGAAATCCGCGATGATGCGGTAATTCAGCGCGGTGTCGCGCAGCGATTGTTCGACCTGCTGGTGACGCGCAACGTCCGCTTCGAGCGCCGTCCCGCGCTCGCGCAGCCGGGCCAATTCCTCACGAAGCTCCGTCTCTGATTTGTGCGCGTCCACAGTCTAACCTTTCACACTCTCAACCGCACAGCACCCCGGCGGCCACTGCGTGCATCGCGTCGATAACCTGCTGCGTGGTACGGCCATCCCGGCAGCGGAAAAGCTGCGTCCCGGCGACCAGGAATTCCGCCCCTAGGGCCACCGCCGCACCGGCTGTCCCGATCGTGATGCCGCCCTGAATCTGCACCGTCCCACCGAAACCCGGCCTGAGACAGGCCAGGTACGCGGCCACGCGCTCGCGGGCAAACGTCCCGGCGGGCAGATTCGAGCGGGCCGCCGTTCCGGCAGCCTGGAGCGTCAGCATCCCGATCTGCGGCAGGACCAGCTCCAACAGCGCGCGCACGGCCTCCGGCGGCGGCGCGGCACGCTGTCCGGTGCCGACCGTTTCGATCACCGGGCTGGCGCACGCGCCCATCGCGCGAATCTGCGCGACCAGCGCGGCCAGCCGGTGTGCTGGCGCGGCGGAGCCGGTCGTGATGGCGTCAAGCTGGAAACACACGGCCCCCAGCGGGCTGTGCGCGTAATCCGGCAGGTGGCGCTCCGGCTGGTCGGACAGCAGGTGCAGCGTCACGGCCCCGCCATACGACCCGGCCAGATCGACCAGTTCCGCCACGAAAGCGGGCGTAAACACGGCGGCGTTACGATCCGGCCCACCCGTGTCAAACCCGCCATAATCATCAAAATTGACGTCCACGTGCAGCGACCGGATTCCGCCCGCCAGCAGTGCGTCCACGTGGTCCAGCACGTCGCGGCGTAAGGCGTCCGGGGACGCCGTGCCAATCCGCCCATCCGTGATCGTGATCAGCGCGGGACTGATGCGGATCACGCGGCCCGCCAGCACATCCGCCCGGTCAAACGGCGCAGCCAGCAGCGACGTGCTATAAAACCGGCTGGCAGGGGTCGCGGTCATGACGCCTCGTCGTAAAAAATCTGCCGCGCATGGTCGAGCAGCACGGCGATGCGCTCGGACGGCACTTCTTTGGTGATCAGGTAACGTTCCAGCAGGTCGTCGGGCGTCAGCCCCTCCGGCGATGTACCCAGGCGCATACGCGCCGGGCGTTCGACGTGGCGCTGGATGGCGGCGACGTAATTCGCGCCCGCGTCTTTGAGCGCGTAATGGATCAGGCGATCTTGCAGCAGCAGGTCCGCTTCAGGATCGGCGGTGACGATCAGACGCACGACGGCATCTGACAGATCGTGCCGCCCGATCAGCCTGACCAGCGTCTGCGTCGGGTCGCCGTCGCCCTTGACGTCGGCACGCAGCGTCACGAAGGGGCGGCAGTTGACCGGGACAAAGTCCCAGCGGGCGCGGCCTCGCTCCAGCTCGACCCACACGAAACCTTTGGCGTCGGCCTCTTCGCCAAAGTCAATACGTTCCAGGCTGCCGCTGTACACGACCGGCGGCGCGTCCGCCCGCCCCAGCGTGAGACACTGGTGCTTGTGGATGTGGCCGAGCGCCACGTAATCCCACACCGGGTTATCGACCGTGCTGAGCAGCACCGTCACGTCACGGCCCAGCATGACGCTGCGCTCGCTGCCAAACGTCGCACCGGAGACGCTGAAATGCCCGGTCAGCAGGCGCGGCATATCGTACCGGCTGGCTTCGTCGGCCAACTGGTCGAGCCGCGCGTTGAGATGCTCTTCCAGCACGGCGTCGATTTCGGCAATCGTGCGGGCGTGCGGCAGATCGACGTCGCGCAGCAGGTGGTGGCGCACCGGGTACGGCGCGGTGGCGACCAGCACCGGCCCGCGTTTGGTCTGGATCTCGTGCAGTGTGTAATCGCGCCCCAGGATCGTATTGGGCACCTGCAATGTTTCGTAAATCTCGATGCTGGACGCGCGTTTTTCAATCGACGGCAGGTCGTGATTGCCGACCAACAGCACGACCGGGCACAGCGCCGCCAGGTCTTGCACGCGGAATGCGAATTCACGCTGAAAGGTTGGCGTGGGATGGCGCGAACGAAACGCGTCACCGGCAAAGATCGCCAGGTCTACGTCGTGATCGCGGGCATAGCCGATCATCTCGTCCATACGGCGCAAAAAGTCCCGCACGCGGGTGCTGACGCCGGTTTCGGGATCGGTGCCGCCGTAATTTTCCATGCCGATATGGACATCGGCGAAATGTAACACGCGGATTGGTTCGCTCATAAGCCTTTTTTAGTCATCACCGTAGAGTCACGCATTTGGGTCGTTCGTACCGCTGGCACACCGGTTAACGCACACATCAGAGGCACGAGCCGCCCCGCACGACTCGCAGATCACACCCTCCCCCCTTTAACTGAAGCCCGTCTTGGCGATGGCTTCCAATATAGTATCGTGCAAAAAACGGTTGCTGACCAGCACGCCGCGATTGTTGGCCATACGCGTGCCCGCGCGCCAGTCAATCGGCTGGCCGAGCAGGTCGGTCACGCGCCCGCCCGCCTCGCTGACGATGGCGTGCCCGGCGGCGTGGTCCCACAGTTTTTCGCGGAAGTGCGGGTCCGGCGTGGCACGGATGTAAAAATCCCCCAACCCGGCGGCGACCATCGCGTATTTGTCCTGGCTGTCCAGCCCGCGCCGGGGCGCATCCGGGGCGCGCCCTAAACGCTGTTGGACGGATTCGATCAGCGCCGTGTCGAGATGGCCGGGTTCGTAACTGGTCAACAGCGTCGCCTCGCCCGGATCGGTCACGCGTGACACCTGCACCGGCGTGCGGGGGCTGCCCGCCAGCAGCTCGGTGTACGCGCCCGCGCCCCACCGCGCGTAGGTCAGCGCGCCCTGGTCGTCGGCGGCGTCGTCCTCGCCATAAAACCCAGGGCTGGCTAACACGCCCAGCATCGGCTGTCCATCCACCAACAGCCCAATCGCCACACAATAGTGCTGGTGGCGCAAAAATCCCTTCGTCCCGTCAATCGGATCGACGATCCAGGTGCGTTCGGCCTGCTTCTGTTTGCCGAAATCCAGCCACGCGCAGATCTGTTCTTCAAACACGTAACCGCCAATGGCGTCCGTAACAAACTGGATCACCAGGGCGCGCTGGTGATCGGAGAGCAGCAGCATGAATTCTTCGGAGCGCTCTTCCGACAACACGGCGTCCTCCGGGAAGTTTTCCGCCAGCGCGTGCCCGATCAGGGCCTGGGACGCATAATCCGCCACCGTCACCGGCTCGCGCCCGTCTTTCTGTGAGGGGGTCACCAGCTCCGCCTGGATGCTCTGGCAGATCGACGCGGCCATACGGGCGATTGTCTTGGTGACTTCCATTTCATGCGAAAGATTCACGACCACCTCCTGGATAACGCGCCGCAGTGCGCGTCGTGGACACGCGGTATTGTAACGCAGCCGGAAATGTGATCAAAAGCAGGTGTGCCAGCCGCGCCGGAACGGTCTATAATCGTCCGGTCTTGTTTCGTACACGCGTTGGAGGCTCCACCCATGATCACACGGCGTCTTGTCCCGCTTATCTGGATCGCGTTGGCCCTGCTGCCTATTTACGCGCCGCAGGCAGCGGCCCAGGCCACTCTGCCACCGGTCGGCACGATCCCCATCACGCCCGACAACGCCCCGCAGGTGACGCTGCTCGACGAACTTCAAAACCCCGGCGGGGAAGCCGTTAACGCCGCCGTATACAACCCGGATGGCGCATGGATCGCCACCAGCAGCGACGACACGACGATCCGTCTGTGGCCCCAGGACGGCGAGCAGACCGAGTCGGTCACGCTGGAGGGGCACACCGGGCCGGTCGTGGCGCTGGCCTTCAGCCCGGATGGATCGCGGCTGGCGTCTGCTGGCGGAGATGGTGACAGCACCGTGCGGCTGTGGGACGTGGCGGCTCACGCCGAATCCATGACTCTTGCGTCCATGCAGGTGGCGAGTCTCGCTTTTTCGCCGGATGGGGCATTCCTGGCGGCGGGCGGTACCGCTGGCAGCGTGCGCGTGTGGGATACTGAAACCGGCGCGGTCACGGGCGACCTGGACACATCCGGCGACACCGTGCGCGGGCTGGCGTTTTCGCCGGACGGATCGCGGCTCTCCGCCGCCGGGTCGGATGGCGCGATCAACGTGTGGACCGTGACAACCGGCAGCGATGGATCGCTCACTTTTTCCGATCCGCAGGAGCTGGACAGGCACCAGGGGGGCGCGTGCAGCCTGGCCTTCAGCCCGGACGGATCGCGGCTGGCATCCGGCGGCGCGGATCAGACCGTGCGCGTGTGGGACGCGACCAGCGGCGACGAATTAGCCGCACTCAGCGGCCACACGGGTACCGTAACCTCAGTCGTCTTCAGCCCGGACGGATCGCTGCTTGCTTCCGGCGGCGACGACGCGACGGTGCACGTGTGGGACGCCGCCAGCGGGGAGTCGCTCGCTGTGTTGGGCTGGCATACCGGGGCTGTCGCGCAGGTCAGTTTCAGCCCAGACGGGGCGCGGCTGGTCAGCGCCGGGGGGGATGGCATCGCGGCGGTGTGGGGCATCGGCGAACCGGCCAGCGATGAGGTCGTCGCGGCGTTGTTCCACGAAAACGCCGCCGCTCTTGAGGCGGAAGACCTGGATCGTTACATGGCGACGATCAATCCTGAATCGCCCAATTACCGCCCGACTGCCGACATCATGCGCGACCTGTTCGAGCGTTATGATCTGCGGATCACCATCGACGATCTGAAAATCCTGGGGCGCACCAACAACCAGATCACCGTGCAGATCGTCCAGACCACGACCAGCCGCGCGCCCTCCGATTTCAGCGCCAACCGGCAAACGACGATCAACATGCTGCGGCAGTACCGGGGCCGCTGGCGCATTTCCGAAACGGTGGTCATCGGAACCGAATTCTTTGAGTAGGGATGTGATCACAGCGCGGCGTCGTAGGTATAAAAGCCGCGCCCGCTTTTTTTGCCCAGGTGCCCGGCGTACACCTTCTGGCGCAGCAGCGGCGCGGGCCGGTACCGTTCCTCGCCCCAATATCGCAGCAGCGCTTCCAGCGTGCCGATCACCACGTCCAACCCGATCTCATCGGCCCAGGTGAGCGGGCCACGCGGCAGATTCAGCCCCCGTTGGAGCGCGGTATCCAGGACTTCGGCGCTGACGGCGTTTTCCGCCATCGTCTGGACGGCCTCGTTGATCAGGCTGCACACCATCCGCGGGCGCACCAGGCCCACCGTATCCGGCACGCGCATCACGCCGAATCCGAGTTCTTCCCAGAACCGCCGGGCGCGGGCGGCGCTCTCGAAATCCGTTTGCAGCGCGGGCGCGAACTCCACCAGCCCGGTGATCGCGATAGGCGGCAGCAGGCCGTAGCCCACGACCCGGTTCGGGTGATCGGTCCAACTGGCGATCTCGGTCGTGCTGGCCGCCAGCGCGCTGACCAACAGCAGCGCCTCGCCGGACAGATTCACCTCGATGCCCTCGACCAGCCACAGCTTGCCGGACTGCGATTCATTCAGGCTCTCGATGGCGACCTGGCAGCGTGTCGCCGCGCGCACCATCCGATCCAGCGTCTCCTGGTTTTCCAGGTCGTCCGCGATGAACAGGTCAACTTTGTGGTTTTTGGCCCGGCATAACCCGGCCAGCGTATCCACAAAGGGCACTTCGCCCACGATCAACACGCGCATAATGAGTGGCTCGATCTCTCTGGTCAATCCTCGGCTGCCGGGGGTGGGTAAAAACCGCCGCGTGCGCTGGCCCGGCCCAGCCGCCCCGCCTCGACCAAGCGCCGCTGGCGGGGATGCGGGCGGTAGCGCGCCGCGTGAAAGGTCGCCTCGTAACGCGCCTGGGCGACGTCGAACACTTTATCCACGCCCAAATAATCCATCAGGCGGAACGGTCCCATCGGAAAATCCGCCGCTTCCATCAGGCGGTCGATGGTGGTTTCGTCCAGGCCGCCGCCGTCGAGCAGGTGCAGCGCTTCGCCCACATACGCCAGCAACACACGATTGACGACCAGGCCGGGCGAATCGTCCAGCAGCACGGGCGTTTTATCCATCGCGCGCACCAGCGCCAGCGCCCGATCAATCATGTCCTGGCGCGTGGTCGGGCTGCGTACGACCTCGACGGTGCCCATCCGGTGTGCCGGACGGCAAAAATGCAAGCCGATCAGGCGTTCCGGCAGGCGTGTCGCCGCCGCCAGCGTCGTGACCGAGATCACATTCGTCGTCGTCGCCAGGATCGTATCCGGCCCTACCAGCCCGTCGAACACCTGAAACACCATCTCTTTGACGGGCTGCGCGTCGTGCAGTGCTTCGATCACGATATCCGCCGGCATGCACCGGCCCGGATCGGTGGACAGCCAAAAAGCGCGCTTGGCGCGGCGCGCGCGCAGCGGATCGATCTGTTTGCGCTGCGCGCCCCGGTCAATCCCCCGGCTGATACGCCCCAGGGCGAGCCGCAGCGCCGCCTCGTCGGTATCGTGCAGCGTGATACGCTCGCCGCTCAGCGCAACGGCCTGCGCAATCTCGGTTCCCAGCGCCCCTGCGCCCACAATCACGATGTGCATGACGGTTCCTGTGACACTCACGGCCAGCGGTCAGCTTTCAGCGGCCAGCAAAGATGCACCTATTAATCTAGTGAAAAGTGCCGCTCCTGGCAAGAGTCAAAAAACCGGGCGTATGCCCGGCCAGCACACGGCGTCCGTGATGCGCGGCTTACGGGGTCTGCACGATGTGAGTCGTAATGATCGCCCGCGCTTCTTCGAGCGTGCGCACGCTCGCCACGCCGCTCAACCCTTCGAGCCGGGTTCCGTATACCTGGTAGAAGATTTCGAGCACGGTCCGCGTCCAACTATCAGCGCCCACAAACACGATCATGCCCAACCGGGGATGAATCATGGCGGCGATATGGCGAAACTGCGCCATAGGGTTCGGCGGGATGCCTTCAACTTGCCGCAGGTCAAAAATGAGGTGAACGGTGTGGGCGACGCTGGCGATCATCGCGTCGTCGGATTCGATGGCGGCGCGCAAATCCTGCCAGGTCCATTGGGATTCAAAATCGTAGCGGATGATGGTTTTTTCGACGTTATCCCAGGCAATTGAAATAGCCATGCGTCCGAGAGCTATCCTTATAAACTCGATCCAGTGGTCACGGCCAACTATCCTCAAATCGACCGCGAAAGTCAAGGATGAGATTATAGATAACCTGTAAAAAAGAAATCAAACCGGGCGCAGGAAATCGTGATTTCCCGCACCCGGAACCCGGTTATTAGCCGGATGATTTCGAGCCGTTCATCCCGCGCAGCGAATCCGTCAACGCGGTGAGAAAGTCAATCGGCACAGGGAAAATGATCGTCGAGTTCTTCTCGACGGCCACTTCGGTCAGTGTCTGGAGGTAACGAAGCTGCAACGCGGCAGGCTCCTGGGACATCGTGTTGGCGGCCTGCTGCAACTGCTGTGCGGCCAGCATTTCACCCTCGGCGTGGATGATCTTGGCACGCTTTTCGCGTTCGGCCTCCGCCTGGCGGGCCATCGCGCGCTGCATTTGCGGCGGCAGCTCGACGTCTTTGATCTCGACCACGCTCACCTTGACGCCCCAGGGTTCGGTCTGTTCGTCGATGATACGCTGCAAGTGCTCGTTGACATGATCGCGCTGGCTGAGCAGTTGATCCAGCTCCACCTGGCCGATCACGCTGCGCAGGCTGGTTTGCGCGATCTGGAACGTCGCGTCGAAATAATCCCGCACGGCCACCACCGAGCGGCGCGGCTCGACGATCTGGAAATAGGCCACCGCGTTCACGCCAACGGTCACGTTATCACCCGTGATGCAGTCCTGGCGCGGGATGTCGAGCGTGATCACGCGCAGGTCCATTTTCACCACCCGGTCGATGCCAAAGGGCAAGATCACAAATGGCCCCGGTCCCTTGGTTTTTTTCAACAACCGCCCGACCCGAAAGATAACCGCCCGTTCGTACTCCTGTGCCAGACGGATCGACGACAGAAAAACAACAAAACCAAACAAGATCACGATCAATGCTACGCCAGCCACGGGTTGCATCGCAGTCTCCTTTTTTTCTACAACCGGCGCACATCTTGGCATTTTAAGTATAACGCCCCTGCGCGCCGCCGACTGACGTGCATCTGCCGGTTCGCTGACATCAAGCCGCCCGATCCCGACAAAAAAGACGTGCTTGCCGCACGTCTTCCTGGTTAATCCACTACCGCCTACCGCCTAAATCGACGGCTGGCGACCTGTAATCAGGTCATCATAACACGTGATCAGCTCGTCCATCATGGCGGGCCACGACTGCGTTTCCGCGTACAGCCGCGCGTTGCGGCCCATGACCTGCCGCTTGCTCGGATCGGTCATGATCGCGCGCACGCCGTCGATCAGGCCGCGCACATCACCCACGTTAAAGACGTAGCCGTTGACGCCGGGGCGCACCATGTCGTCCACGCCGCCCACGCGCGATGTGACGACCGGCAGGCCGGACGCCATCGCCTCGATCAGCACCAGCCCGAACGTCTCCAGCGCCGACGGAAACACGAATACGTCCGCGCTGGCAAACGCCGACCACAACTCCTCACCCTGCATGTATCCCATGAAGGTGGCGGGTGTCCCGGCGAAATGCCGCTTCAGGTCGCCGTAAGCGGGGCCATTCCCCACGACCGCCAGCCGCGTACCGGGCACCTGCTTGATCACCGCGCGGATTTTGTCGATCTGCTTTTCAGACGACACGCGCCCGACGTATAACAAAATGGTATCTTCCGGGTGACCGCCGCTCAACCGCCAGCGCATCTCGGCGCTGGCACGCTGCGGCGAGAATTTTTGCGCGTCAACGCCTCTGCGCCACAGCCCGACCTGGCGCACGCCGTGCGCCAGCATATCTTCCTGGACCAGCCGCGACGGGGCCAGCGCATAATCGGCGGCGTTAAAATTCGTGCGCGTATACCACCAGATAAGCCGCTCTAAAAACCCCAGGCCGAGATACTGCATCAGGTTCGCCAGGTCAAGGTGGAACGACGCCAGAGTCGGGATGTTCAGGCGTTTGGCCATCATCATGCCGCCGGTGCCGACCAGCGTCGGGTGAATGAAGTGGGCAATATCCGGCTTGAAGTTTTTGACTTCGCGGTACGTACCCAGCGTCGGCGGGCCGAATTTGAGTTCCGGGTAGAGCGGAAAGGTCATGGACGGCACGCCCACGACTTTTTTGCCGCGATACTCCGTCACCGAGTCGCCAATACGCGGGGCGACAACCATAAACTCAATGTCCCGCTGGATCAGGTGATCCATCAGCAGGATCAACACGGTGACAATCCCATCGACTTTGGGAAGAAATGTCTCCGTAAAAAGCGCAACACGCATATAAAAACGCTATCCCCCTGTAAAACGGGCTGCTCACCACCACCATGAGTGATAACACGCAACCACACACACAGTTACGACCGGTGCTAGGTGACGTATGGCCGGACCAGGTAAAACAACGATCTACTTGATTTTAGAAGCCGGTTAGCAGTGGAATAAACTACGTTAACGGTTCAGCGGTTTTTCCATGAAATACCACTGGCGGATGCCAAAGGCCAGCCGGATCAGCAGGCTGGAGCGTTTTTTCACGACCCGGTACCCGGCCTGCTCATAGACGTGAATCGCGCGGTGGTTGGTCGTGGCAACCCACAGCGTCAGGCGCGCCCGGTTGTGGCTCACTGCCCACTGCTCGGCCCCTTCCATCAACTGCCGCCCGATGCCTTCGCCCCGCGCGTCGGCGACCACGCCGACATCGCCCACGTATGCCTCGTCAGGGTCCGGTGTATGGCTGATCAGCCACAAACAAAACGCCGCCCGCAGCATACCCAACAAGCCCAATTCGTGCAACACCATATACTCAAAACTGCGGTTTTCGTGCGACGTGTAATAAACCGGCTCTATCGCCAGCGTGCCGACGATGCGCCCGCCGCGCTCTGCCACCAGGATGCCATCGTACCCGCGCTGCACCGGCCCGGCGTACATCGCTTCAAGCAGCGTGTGGGCCGTTTCGGGATTCTTACCGAAGATGACGCGCATCTTCTCGCTGAACGCGTCGTGCAGCACGATGGCGATACCCGGCAGATCAACCGTCTGGGCCGGTCGAATGTGAAGCATCGTCCCCCTCCAGCACGGCCAGCGCCAGCCCGACGGCTCCCACCGTAGCAATATTACGAATCCGCCCGCCAAGCCATGCCGCGCGCAGGTCGTCGAGTGGCAGCCAGCGCTGCGCCATGATCTCGGATGCTTCACGCTGCGGTGCGGCGACCTGCCGCGCGTGACGCGCCACAAAAATGTGTGACGCCCCGCAGCCCCGGTTGCCGTCCAAAAAATAGCGGCCCAGGTAGCGCCATGCCGCTGCTTCGACGCCGGTTTCTTCCAGCAGTTCGCGGCGGGCGGCGACTTCCGGCGCTTCGCCCGCGTCCAGGTACCCGGCGGGCAGTTCTAACGACACCAAACCGGCGCCGTGCTTGTAATGCTCGATCATGATGACACGCCCGTCGTCGCCCAGCGCGAACACCTGCGCCCATTCCGGCATCTCGATGCGGTAAAAGGCGTCGATCTCGTGGCCGTTTGGCAGGCGGACATGCTCGGCACTGACGCGCAACCAGGGCGAGCAGTCGAGCAGTTCATCGTGAGATAACACCTGCCAGGGTTTCATAGACCTGAGCCGCCAGTCATGCGTGATCGGGCAAACGGTGAACAGTCTACGGTAAACGGTAAACGGTTCATTGACCGCCCAGGCCGAGCGCGACAAAAGCGACCGGATCGACCCACGCGCCGCCGACCGCCATCTCCCAATGCAGATGCGCGCCCGCCGAGCGCCCGTTCAGCCCGCTCAACCCGATCACGTCCCCCTGCCGCACCCACTGCCCCGGCACGACCAGTTTTTTGGAGAGATGAGCGTACCCGCTGTAAACGCCCCAGCCATGATCGATCAGGATATAACCGCCGCGAATCGCCATGTCTTCGGCCAGCATCACACGCCCGCTCGCCACCGCCGTGACCGGCGTGCCGATGGGCATACGGAGGTCAAGCCCGGTATGCCGCCGCCAATACGTGCCGTTGTACAACCGCCAGGTGCCAAACCAGCCGATCTGGGTCACATCGCTGGCGAGCACAAAGCCCTGGTCTTCCCAATACCGTTCCGGGGTGAAGCGGTCGAAGATGTCAAACAGGCGATCCATTTCGGCATTTTCAACGTCGATGTCGAGCAGCGGTGTCAGCGAGGCCGAGAGCGGCACATTCGAGCTGCCAAACCCGCCAGAACCCACTTCAATCTGCTGATCGACACGCTCGCCGGTGCCGTCGTTGTATTGAATCCAGACCTGCATCGTGTACGGCTGGATGTCCGATTCCATGTCCGCCGAGATCAGGCCGGCCCACCCACGTCCATCCTGGTAAAAATTAAAGACGCGTTCTTGAAATACCGCGCGCACGGCGGCGATATCCGACCCGTTCACGCGCACAATGCCGACGTCTCCCTGCGCAATCCGGTCGAACTCCAGCGTGATGCTGACCGGTCCCGCCTCGCCGGGAGCCGCTGCCGCCCACAAGGGAGCGCCCAATACCCCGGCGATCACCAGGGTGAATAAGGCCAAACGTATCTTCATGTTCCGTCGTTTCAACATGTACTCCTGCGTCAATGATTTGTACAGTGACTTTTCGAGGCCCAGCGCCCTCACGGCGTCAGATCGGCGCGGCGCTGCATGATCAGCCGGGACAGGATCAGGCCGGTGTTCCACGCGTCGTCCACGCCGCGATGGTGCGTGCCTTCGAGCGGCAGGTGGAGCAGCGCCAGCGCCGCTTCCAGGCCGATCTCGCGCCGCAGCCCGTTCAGCACCGCCACCAGATTCTTGACATTAATATGCGTCGGGCCAAAAGGATACGGGATGCCGCGCGCCTGGCATTGGCGCTCGAACTGGCGGCGGTCGTAGTCGCCGTAGCTGGCCCACGTCCGGTCCCCGGTGCGATACTTGCGGCGCAAGATGCGGCACGCGCGCTCAAACGACACGCCCGCCGCGACCTGCTCCGGGCAGAGCGTGGTCAACTGCGTGCAAAACGGGCTGACCTCCGAGCGTTCCGGCTTGACCAGGATACTCTGCCGGGCGACACGCTCGCCGCTGTTGATATCCAGCTCACACACGCCGATCTCGATAATCTCTGCTTCCTGCCCCGCTGGCGGCTCACCGTCCCAGCACGTCGCCTCAACGTCGATCACAATCAGATGGTCCAGTCGTCCTGCCAACGCTCACTCCGTTGCCGGGACCGGGTCAATTCGCCGCGTCCAGCGCGGTAAACGTCACCGAATCCAGAAGGGTCTGCAACACAAGTTGATAATCGTTCAACGCGTCCCACGGCTCAACCGCCGTGAAAAACGCAAACGGGATCGTATCCACACGCAGCGACACGAACCAGCCGGCAGTGCTGGCCTCGTCGTCACACTCTGACGCCTGGTAATACGCCCCGACGCCCTCGTACTCGCCCACCTGAAACACACGTTGGTCGTAGCGCCCCAGGTTGCACGATTCCCCGACCAGCGACCCGCGCAAAATCTGCACGCCGTCCGCCCAGGGATTATACTCCTGGGTGATGTAATCGACCGTGCCGGGGAAGCCCCAGTACAGGTACACGTAACCGTTGACGCCCTCCGCCAGCGGGCCGAAGTAGATCGTCAGCGGCGCGTCGTGCAGCTCGCCGTCAAACGTGCGCAGCGGCACCACCAGATCGACCGATTCCCACCCCGGTGGCAGCGTCAGCGTGACCGGCGGCGGCACGCCCGGCAGCAGCGGCATATTGGAGTCCGCGCCGGTGTCCGCGCCCGGTTGGGGCGTGCGCGTGGGGGCGCGCGTCGGAGAGGGGACCACCGTCACCGGCGTGGGCGGCTGGTACGGCGTGATCGTCAGGGTCGGCGTCAGCGTCACGTGTACAGCCAGCGCCGGGGAGACGATCACGGGCACCTGCGCCAGGTCGCCGTTCAGATCGACCTGCGCGCGCAGCACCCACCCGTCGAGCGTGTCCACCGTCGTCAGCAAAAATACGCCGTCCGGCGTCTGCCCGTACACGGGAATCCGCTCGCGCTCATAGACGTAGGTCAGCGGCTCGGCGGTGCGCTCCGGCGCGGCGAAAACCACCGCCCGCTCAACCGCAACCAGCGCGTCAATCACGCCGGGCGGCGTGGGCGAGGGCGGCTGGTTCTCCGGCGCAGCCATCACCGGCCCGGCGAACGCGGCCAGCAGGCACAGGCCAACCCCCATCACCGCGACAAATCGCCGTTTGTTTTGCATGACAGGCCCCATCACGAACACGTCGTTTGTGTGTCAGTGCGATTGTAGCGCGGCACAGGCCGGGTGACCAGTGCTTTCCCCTACGCACAAACAGCGCCGTTCCGACGCTGCTTTTCTGTATGCTGACACAAAACGGACGTGTCACCTTACGAATCAGAGGCCCCATCCTCAGACAGGGTGACCCGGATGGCCTGCACGAGGTCATTCGGCTTGATCGGCTTCACCAGGAATTGATCGGCCTGCAAGAACTGGGCCGACTCGCGGAAACGGGGATACGCCGTCAGGATCACGATCCGCATAGCGGCCAGGCTCGGCATCTGCTGGATGCGCTTCATCACCGATTCGCCGCCCAGCATCGGCATGAGCATGTCCATCACGAGCACGTCCGGCGTGTAGCTCATCAGGTACTTGAGCGCTTCGGCCCCGTTGCTCGCTTCGTCTACCGTATACCCTTCGCGTTCCAGAATCGTGCGGTACAAACGACGTAGTTCCTGATCATCATCCACAATTAGAATCGAGTAGCCCATGTTTCACCCCACTCTAGTCACTCGGCATGGTCTGGTAACTGCGTATCATTCCCTTAATTACGCATTATAACATTACTGGTCAGCCTGCGAATAGATACCGCATAAAATAGTTGTTTAAGGGATGTGATAATCCGGTTTGAATCAACGAGCGGCCCCCGTAAGAGGGAGCCGCTCAGAATAGGCTGCTGATAGCCGGTCTGGATCAGGCCGGTTCGCCGACCGGGTCTTCGGGCTGTGTTTCGCTGAACGTGATCTCGTCCTTTTCGGCGTCATAATCAACCAGCACGGCGCTGCCCAACTTGACATCACCGGCCAGGATCACGTCCGAAAGTTTGTCCTCAACCAGATTGGTGATCAGGCGGCGCAGCGGGCGCGCGCCGAAGTCCGGGTCGAAGCCCTTATCGGCCAGGTAGAGGCGTGCCGCTTCGCTCGCTTTCAGCGAGATGGCCCGTTCGGACAGCCGGGCGTTGACCTTTTTCAGTTCGAGGTCCACGATCTGCGCGATCTCTTCCTTCGACAGCGCGCGGAAGACAATCGTCGCATCCACCCGGTTCAGGAATTCCGGACGGAAGGCGCGGCGCAGGCTATCCATCACGGATTTACGCATGTCGGCGTAATCCCGGTCGTCGGCGGGCTGGGCGCTGTCCGGCAGCCCAAAGCCCAACGTCGTACCCTTTTTGATCATCTCCGCCCCGACGTTGCTGGTCATGATGATGATGGCATTGCGGAAATCAACGCGGCGGCCCCGCGCATCCGACAAATGTCCTTCTTCCATGATCTGAAGCAGCATGTTGAACGTTTCGGGGTGCGCCTTTTCGATCTCGTCAAACACGACGATGCTGTACGGGCGGCGGCGCAGCGCTTCGGTGAGCTGCCCGGCGTCTTCGTAACCGACATAACCGGGAGGTGCGCCGGTCAGCCGCGCGACGGTGTGCCGCTCCATGAATTCGCTCATGTCAAGCTGGATCAAGGCGTCTTCGCTGCCGAACATGAACTCGGCCAGCGCCTTGGTCAGCTCGGTTTTGCCGACACCCGTCGGCCCCAGGAAGATAAACGACCCAATCGGGCGGCGCGGGTCCTTCAACCCGGCGCGCGCGCGGCGTACCGCTTTGCTGATCGCGTCGATGGCTTCGTTTTGGCCGACGATGCGCTTGTGGAGTTCCTCTTCCATTTGCAGCAGGCGCTCGGATTCTTCCTGCGCGATGGTCGTGACCGGAATGCCGGTCCACATGCCGACGACCTCGGCCACGTCCTCCGCCGTCAGGCGGGCGCGCTGCGTTTCAGGATTCCAGTGAACGCGGAAGGCATCCATCTCGCTTTCAAGTTCTTGAATGCGCTCCTGCAAGCTCTCGCGCTCGTCTTCGGACAGCTCGTCGCCCATCATCGCTAAATCTTCACGGGCCGACGTCAGATCGGACTCAACCCGCTTGACGCGCGACGACTCCGGCGACTTGTACATCCGCACGCGGCTGGAGCCTTCGTCGATCAGGTCGATGGCTTTATCCGGCAGGAAACGATCCGGCACATAACGGGCGGACAGATTCGCCGCCGCGTCGATGGCCTCGTTGGTGATTTCCAGGTTATGGTGCTCTTCATACGGCTCGCGCACGCCGTGCAAAATCTCGATCGTTTCTTCGATGGTCGGTTCTTCGACCATCACCTTTTGGAAACGGCGTTCGAGCGCCGCGTCGTTTTCGATGTGGCGGCGGTATTCATCCAGCGTCGTCGCGCCGATGCATTGCAGCTCGCCCCGCGCCAGCGCGGGCTTGAGGATGTTCGCGGCATCGACGCTGCTGCCAGCCGACCCCGCCCCGACGAGCATGTGTACCTCGTCGATGAACAGGATCGCTTCGGCCTGCTTCAGTTCTTCGATCACGCGCTTGAGGCGTTCCTCGAACTGGCCGCGATACATCGTGCCAGCGACCAGCGAGCCAACGTCCAACTGCAAAACGCGTTTGCCCAACAGCGGCGCGGGCGCGTCCTGGTTGACGATGCGCTGGGCCAGTCCTTCGACGATGGCCGTTTTGCCGACGCCTGGCTCTCCGATCAACGCGGGGTTGTTCTTCTGGCGGCGGCTGAGAATCTGGATCACGCGCTCGATCTCCATCTGGCGACCGATCACCGGGTCCAGTTTGCCCTCTTCGGCCAGCGCCGTCAGGTCGGTGGCGAGCTGGTCCACCAGCGGCGTTTTGGCCGACGTCCGGCTGGGGCGATCGATCGGTGATTCGCTCGTCCGGCGCGGGGACTGCAACGGATTCTCTTGCAGCACGCGGCGTGTCTGGCGGCGAATCTCATCCGGGCTGATCTTCAGTTCTTTGAACACGTCCATGGCGACCCCGTCCGTGTGGCGAACCAGGCCCAACAGCAGGTGTTCGGTGCCAATATAGTGATGCCCCATCCGGCGCGCTTCGTCAACAGCCAGTTCAAGCACGCGCTTGGTAGCGGGCGACAGATCCATGCGAGTGACGCCCGGACGTTTATTGGCAACGGTCAGGCGTTCGACAATTTGCTCTACCTGGTTAGGGCGCAGCCCCAATTCACGCAAGACGCGCCCCGCCACACCACCTTCTTCGCGCATCAAGCCCAACAACAGGTGCTCGGTGCCGATATGATTGTGCTGCATACGCTCGGCCTCTTCTTGAGCCAGGCTCAAAACGCGTCGAGCGCGTTGGGTAAAGCGCTCCATCTTATTCGACATCGGAAGGTCTCTCCTCATCCCGGTCC
>CAYMTN010000076.1:14172-21317 GCA_964393335.1 uncultured Anaerolineaceae bacterium | reverse complement strand
TGGGGCAGATTCTCGAAGATGGCGACGAGGCGCTGACCATCTCGCAGCGCATCGAGGTGCTGTCAGAGGAACGGAAGGAATTGGCCGCCGAGCGCGAACTGCTCGCCAAAGCGCTGCAAGAGGCGCAGGCCACGCTGGTCAGCGCCACCGCCGAAGGCGACCAGGACATCTACGCGACGATGTTCGAATCGCTGCGCCGCGAGCGTGACGAGCTTCAAGTGCAAAAATCCAAGCTCGAACGCCAGCTTCAAGACATCCGCGAAGCGCGCGAGGTGGCCGTGCCGGGTGCGCTGCGCGACATGCTCAACGATCTGAGCGAGGACAAGGTACGCCTGACCGGCGAGCGCAACGAATTCCGCCAGCAGCTCGACGAGGTCCAGTCCCAACTGCGCGCGATGGGCATTGAAGGCGGCCCGCTGGCGGTTGCCAAAGCGCTCGGCCAGCTCACCGAGGAGCGCAGTTATTACAAAACCCGCGCCGAAAAAATCGCCCAGGAACGCGATCTGCTGCTGGCCGAACGTAAAAAACTCGAAGACAAGCTCACGCGCGAAGCCGAGCGCGAGGCGCAGCTTGCCGCGCTGCACGCCGATATCCGCCGCGTGGCAACCGACCGCGAGGCGCTCGTCAAACAGCGCGACTCGATGCGCGCCGAACGCGACGAGCTTCTCAAAAGGCGTGAGGAATGGTTCGATCAACGCACGCGCTTGATCGCGGAAGCAACTGTCGTGCAGAACGAACTCGAAGACGTGCTGTTTGAGTTGAACCAGTTCAACGCCGAGCGAAAAAGCGGGAGCGAAGAACGCGCCGCCCTCGAAGCCGAGCGCGACCGGCTGCTGGCCGAAAAAACCGCGCTGCAAACCGAGCGCGATCAATTGATGGCACGCGCCGAAGGTAACCGCGAGCTGTTGGGCCAGCTTGGCGCGGACGGGGTCGGCACCCTGCGGGATATGATCGAAGAGCTGACCGAAGAACGCCAGACGCTCGAAAACGAGCTGCTCCAGGCCCGGCAAGACCTGGCGCTGCTCGAACACCGCCACAGCCGCCCGCCGGGTGGCTCCACCACGCAGGCGACGCAGCCCATCGCGCCCGAAAACGCCGACGTGATCATGTCGATTGCGCAGGAATTACGCACGCCGATGAGTTCGATCATGGGTTACACCGACCTGCTGCTCAGCGAGTCGGTCGGCATCCTGGGCGCGTTGCAGCGCCAGTTTTTGCAGCGCGTGCAGGCCAACATCGACCGGCTCTCGCACCTGGTCGATGATCTGGTCAGCATTTCCAAGCTGGATTCGGACGACTTCAAGCTGGAGCCGGTCACGATTGACATGCTCGAAGTCATCGAGGATGCGATCACGGCGGCGGGCAACCAGTTCCGCGAAAAAAGCATCACGCTGCGGATGAGCCTCAGCGACCGGCTGCCACCGCTGCGGGCCGACCGGGATGCCATGCACCAGGTGATCATGCAGTTGCTGTCAAACGCCTACCTGGCATCCCCACCCAACGGCGAAGTTGCCATCGCGGCCCAGCACGTGCGCCAGTTCATGCCGCCCGTCGTTGACGAAGACGCGCCGGAGCCGGAGCCGCTGAACGGCATCCTGGTATCGATCACGGATCAGGGCGGCGGCGTGCCGCCGGACGAACAGCGCCGCGTCTTTGGGCGGCTGTACCGCGCCGATAACCCGCTCATCGAGGGGATCGGCGACACCGGCGTCGGGCTGTCGATTGCCAAAGCCCTGGTCGAAGCGCATCGCGGTATAATCTGGTTGGAGAGCCAGCCCGGTCAGGGCAGCACGTTTTACTTTGTCATTCCTCTCTCGTCGCAGCGCATGCCTGCAGAGGAGGCACACGCCTGATGGAACGCCGCCGCAACCGAAGCAACGAGTTAATCGTCGCCATTGCCGTGATCGGCACCCTGGCGCTTGCGCTGACTTTTGGCATCATTCTGACGCTGAGTTCCAACACGGATTCAGAGGAAACCGGCACGCCCGCTGTCGTCGCGCTGCCCAGCGTCACGCCCTCGCTGACGGTTGCGCCATCGATCACCTTTACCGCGACCAGCACGCCATCACCCACCAGCACGCCGATTCCACTGACAGATACGCCGACCGCGACGCGCATCCCGCCGAGCAAAACGCCGACGGATACGCCGACCACCGTACCAACTGCGACATTCATCCCGCCAACGGACACGCCGACCACCGTACCAACTGCGACGTTCGTCCCGCCGACGGATACGCCGACCACCGTACCAACTGCAACGCCAGTCCCACCCGCTGACACACCGGCCAGCGTGCCACCAGCCGGACCCACCGCAACTCCTGTGCCGCCCGGCGCGACCGATACGCCTGTTCCGACCGGGATTCCGCCCGCGACGGACACGCCATCCGGGGGAGCAAGCGGCGGTCAGACCGCGATCCCGACCATGACCACACTGGTCGTCGTGGTGCCATCGCCGACCGATACGCTCACCCCGACGCCGACGCCGACCGCGACGTTCACCGTGACCCCGTCCGCCACCGCCACCGCGACTCCGTCAGCGACCGCGACTCATACGCCGACCGACACGCCGACTTCGACCCCAACACCGACCGCGACGTTCACCGCGACCCCATCCGCGACATTCACTGCCACCGCGTCGCCGACCGCGACTCATACGCCGACCGACACGCCGACTTCGACCCCAACACCGACCGCGACGTTCACCGCGACCCCGTCCGCAACCGCAACCGTGACTCCGTCCGCGACCGCGACGGATACACCGACGGTCACACGTACGCCGACCACCACGCCGACCGCGAGCTATACGCCGACGGAAACCGCCACCCTGACCCCGACGCTGACTGCAACGTTCACCGCGACCCCGTCCGCGACCGCGACGCTCACCGCGACATTCACCGCCACCCCGTCGGCGACCGCGACGGATACACCAACCAGCACGCCGACTTCGACCCCGACGTTCACCGCCACCGCGTCGGCGACCGCGACGGATACACCAACCAACACGCCGACTTCGACCCCGACGCTGACCGCGACGTTCACCGCGACCGCGACGGCGACGGACACACCGACGGTAACGCCCACGTTTACCAGCACGCCGAGCAGCACGCCGACCTGGACGCCGTCCGCGACCACCACAGCGACTGACACGCCGACGGTGACCCCGACTGCGACGGACACGCCGACCCTGACGCCTACGCGGACTCCATCGGCGACCGCGACCGCAACTCCGTCGGTGACCGCGACTGCGTCCGCGACCGCGTCGAACACGCCGACTCCGACGCGTACGCCCACCATGACGCTGACGCCCACCCTGGCCTCGACGCTGACCTTCACGCCCTACCCCACGCTGACGCCCAGCATCACGCCCTTTGGCGGCGAGCGCACCAGCACACCCAGCGCCAGCGGCTGCCAGATACCGGAAGAATGGATCGCGTATACCATCCAGGCCGGCGACACGATGTTCGCGTTATCGCGACGTTTTGGCGTTTCGGTGGACGAATTAGCAGCCGCCAACTGCATCGAAGACCCGGATAACATCACCGTCGGGCAAATCCTCTACGCGCCGCCCGGCAGCAACGTCACGCCGCCTGCCGCCAACATCGTCACTCCGCTCCCTGGCGGCCCCGCCCCGGCAGGCAACTACACGCGGTTCAACTGCGATAACCCGGCAGCGACCATCACCCAGCCGGTACCCGGCACGGCGCTGCGCGGTACGGTCGCCATTTACGGCACGGCGACTCATCCCGATTTCCAGTTCTACCGCTTGCAGGTATCCGGCAGCACCAGCGGCGACGCCGATTTTGCGACTCTGCAAGTCTACCGCTCGCAGGTATCCGGCGGGCAGCTCGGCACGATCAACACGGCGGCCTTTGCGCCGGGTGATTACTGGCTGCGCCTGACGGTCGTCGACAACACCGGGAATTACCTGCCGCAGTGCACCGTCAGAGTGAGGTTTGCGCCCTGATAGGGAACCGGCCATGAGCGACGTCACAGCAAACATGCCGTCCCCACTCGGCACACTGGTGATCGCGGCGTCCGATGCTGGAATCACCGCGATCCAGTTCCACGACGATCCACCGGCCCTCCCCGGCAGTGATCACGCGCTGCTGCGGCTGTGTATCGAAGAACTCGACGCCTATTTTCAGGGGCAGTTGCGGACCTTTTCCGTGCCGCTCGACCTGCGCGGCACGCCGTTTCAACAGCGTGTGTGGAATCTGCTGCTCACCATCCCCTACGGAGCCACGCGCACCTACATGGACCTGGCGGAGCGCCTGGGCGACCGCCGCGCTGTGCGGGCGGTCGGAGCCGCCAACGGTAAGAACCCGGTGGCGATTGTCGTGCCGTGCCACCGCGTGATCGGCAGCGACGGCGACCTGACCGGCTATGCGGGCGGTCTGTGGCGCAAGGAATGGCTGCTCGCGCACGAAGGCCGCCCCGTTCAGCAGCGTTTATTCCCGTAACCAGCGCCCGCCGCGCCGATCACGCACACCCGGACGTGCGGCATCATCCGGCAGCCCACCGCCCGCCCACCGGGGGCTTGCCAATCACCAAACCCGCGCTACACTTGCCCCTGCACCGGACGCACGGTGTCGATGGTTTGGCTAGAATCCGGAGATTGAACTGATGCCGTATCGTACCCGCTCCACGCTGAGAATTCTCGCGCCTGCCGGTCTGGCGCTGGTCCTGGTGATGATCGCCGCGCTGCCCTTCCTGCCGATCACCGGCGGGGCCGACGCGGCCCAACAACCCACCGCGCCGCCGACCAATACGCCGCGTGCGACCGCCATCCCGACCAATACGCCGCGCGTGCTGCCCACGCTGCCGCCGACCGATACGCCGCTGCCGACGTCCACCTTCACGCCCACCGCCACGCTGACGCCGAGCAGCACGCCGACCGTCACGCCCACCGAACCGGTTTTTCTGCCGACGCCGACGCTGTACTACCCGCCCAATTTCGAGCCGCGCCAGGCGCAGCCGACCGCCATCCCGACCGCCATGCCGCGCTTCCGCTCGACCGATGAAAACGAGCAGCCCTACCAGATTCTGAACGTGCTGCTGATCGGGCAGGATGGTGACGTGCAGCCCGGCGAGCCGTTCCACACCGACACCATGATCGTCGTCTCGATCAACCGCGATACCAACACCGTCAGCATGATCTCGCTGCCACGCGACCTGTTCGTCTTCATCCCGAACTGGGGCATGGCGCGCCTCAACCTGGCGTGGGGCTACGGCGAGGCCATCGGCTGGACGGATGGCGGTTGGGGCATGATGCGCCAGACGATCCTGTACAACTTCGGGCTGGAAACGCACTACTACGCGATGGTGGACTTCACCGGATTCCAGGAGATCATCAACGCGCTGGGCGGCGTGACGGTCGCCGTGGACTGCCCGATTCAGGACAAACTCTGCACGGGCGCGGCCTGTACGGACGGCATCCCCGGCAACGAAACCGACTCGGATTACGAGCTGTATACGCTGCCTGTCGGCGTCTTTCAGATGGACGGCGACCTGGCGCTGTGGTACGCCCGCAGCCGCAAAAACACGATCGACTTTGACCGGGGACGCCGCCAGCAGCAAATCCTGCGCGCGATCTGGATCAAGGCCAAAGAATCCGGCCTGATCACGCAGCTTCCCGACCTGTACGGGCAGCTTACGTCGGTGGTCGATACCAACATGCCGCTCTCCGAGATCATCCCGCTGATCCCGCTGGCGCTGAGCATCGAGCCAAACGACATCGAGAATCACTTTTTCCGCAAGAATATCGAAACCGTCGCCTGGTCGCCGGACGGCGTCGCCAACGTGCAGTTGCCAAGCCCCGATGGCGGCATGAACCGCCTGATCTTCAATTTCCTTGCGCCGCCGACCCAAAACCGCCTGCGCCTGGAAAACGCGCGTATCCAGGTCTTCAACGGCACGTCGAATGACGGGTGGGATTCCGTCGCCGCCGACCGCCTGATCTGGGAAGGCTTCGCGCCGCAGGCGATGGGACCCGCCGAGCGCGTCGATTATGCTGACAGCGTGATCTACGATTACACCGGGTCGAGCAAGGGCAGCAGTCTGAACGAGTTGGTTGGGTTGTTGAACATCAAGCCGGAGAACATCGTGCCGCAGCCCGATCCCAACCGCACGGTCGACTTTAAAATTGTGCTCGGTGCGAACTATAATTCGTGTGTAGACCGCCAGTGGGTTGAGCCTCAGCCCACCGGTTAAGCGCCCTGCACGGGGCAAGGAGGCCGCTGTGAGACGATCCCGCCGGATATCGGGTGTCGGAATCGGGGTGCTGGCCAGCGTGCTGGTCGGCGTCGCCAGCCTGGGGTTGGGTGCGTGTGGCGACGAAGACGATCACCGCTCCGTGCCGCACAGCGTGGTGATCACGCTCCAGCCGGAGCCGCTGGCGACGATCGTGGCCGGGTGTGATACGTCCTTGCTCGAATCGTGGTACGAAGTCGCCGGTACGCTGATCCAGACCTTCGCCGACGAAAGCCGCCAGGGCGTGAACAACTCGCCGCAGGGCGTGATCCCGGTCCTGACCCGGCTGTTCAACCTGCGCGACGCCATCGTCACGCGCCCGACGCCGGAATGCGTCGTGATGGTGCACAACGCGATCATGCTCCAGATCCGCGCGACGGTGGAAGCCTACCAGTGGTACAGCGAGGGTCAGATATCACAGGCCGACCTGCGCGAAAAAGTCGATGCCGCCGCGACTGCCATCGACACCGATATCATGTCCATGCTGAAAAACACGCGTGTCGGGCTGGACCAGCAGTTATACGATTTGCGCGCCACGCAGCAGGCCGCCCCGCCGCCGTAGATGGGCCGTTTTTCGTGCGGCGGTGGCGTCCCGCCCGGATAATCCGCGCTCTTGCTTGGCGTCTGGCCTGTCAGGTATAATCAGTGTAGCTCGCAAGGCTAAAATAGAGACGCTGGTGCTGTAATGGCAGGCGTTAGAAAAACGTGGCAGCCGTATCATGAATTGGGAGAGGTCGAGGTATGTCTGGTCATAGTAAATGGTCAACCATTAAGCGAAAAAAAGGCGCTGAAGACGCCAAGCGCGGCAAAATTTTTACCCGCGTCACGCGCGAGATCATGATGGCGGCGCGTGAAGGCGGCGCTGATCCCGAAACGAATGCCGCCCTGCGGCTGGC
>CAYMTN010000076.1:0-14162 GCA_964393335.1 uncultured Anaerolineaceae bacterium | reverse complement strand
CTGGCGATGGACAAAGCCAAAACCGCGAACATGCCCAAAGATAACATCGAGCGCGCCATAAATCGCGGGGCAGGCGTTGGGGATGATGCCTCCCAGATGGAAGAGATCGTCTACGAGGGCTACGGCCCGCACGGCGTCGCGCTGGTCGTGGAATGCGTCACCGACAATCGCAATCGCACGCTGGCCGATCTCAAGTACGTCTTGAACCGCAACGGTGGCAACCTGGCGACAGCCGGGGCAGTGACCTGGCAGTTCAGCCAAAAAGGGTACATTGCGATTGACTCCGGCGGGGCGGATTATGAAGACGTCTTCCTCACCGCCGCCGACGCGGGCGCGGAGGATGTGCAGGTCGAAGACGACATTTTCGCGATCTACACGCCCCGCGACGAACTGGGCGCAGTCGCCCGCGCGATTTCAGAAGCTGGCTACACGATTGAAGAGCGCGAGCTGATCTGGATGCCGCAGAACGAAATCGAGCTGGAAACCGCCCAGGCGATCCAGGTCATGAACCTGATCGAAAAGCTCGAAGACGTGGACGACGTGGAGAGCGTCGCTTCTAACCTGAGCATCACCGACGAAGTCGCCGCCGCGCTCGAAGCCGCCTGATCGCGCCCGTGACGCCGTCACGCGGGCGGCGCAGCGTCCGCCCGCAGCCACCGATACGCCGCGCGCCGTTCTGCGGTACGCGGCTTTGTTGTTCGTTTCACCGATTGGACCGACCATGCTTGTCCTCGGCATTGATCCCGGCACCGCGACGACCGGTTACGGGTTGGTACGCGAACACGCTAACGGCGACCTGGAAGCGGTCGCGTATGGCGTCATCAAGACGCCCGCCCGCACGCCGATGCAGGACCGCCTGTTACAGATTCACACTGAGATCACCGATCTGATCACGACCTACCAGCCGGATTCCGCCGCCGTCGAATCGTTGTACTTCGGCAAAAACGTCACGACCGCGATCACCGTTGCGCAGGGACGCGGCGTGATCCTGCTGGCGCTAGCCGAAGCGGGCCTGCCGATCCGCGAATACAAGCCCGCCGAGATCAAACAGGCGGTGGCCGGGTATGGCAACGCGGATAAAATGCAGGTGCAGGAGATGATCCGCCAGTTGTTGAACCTGGACGTCATTCCGCGCCCCGACGACGCCGCCGACGGCCTGGGCGTGGCGATCACCGATCTGAACGCCAGCCGCTTCGAGCGCCTGGCCGGCAGCTAGCTGCAAAGGGAGCACACACCCATGATCGACATGGTAACCGGGCAGGTGGTCGCGCTGACCAAAAACACGCTGACGCTGCTCGTCGGCGGGGTTGGCCTGCGCATCCACGTGCCGACGACGATCCGCGACGTGGTCGAGGGCACCGGCCAGCGGCTCACGCTCTACACGCATCTCGTCGTGCGCGAAGATGACCTGATTCTCTACGGCTTCACGGACCAGGAGGAGCGCGCCCTGTTCGAAACGCTGATCGGCGTCAGCGGAGTCGGGCCGCGCCTGGCGGTCGCCATCATCAGCACGCTGTCCGTCGAGCACCTCCAGAATGCTATCGCCCGCGAAGAACCGGAGGTGCTGACGCGCGTGCCCGGCATCGGCAAAAAACTCGCGCAGAAGCTGGCATTTGAACTCAAAGACCGGCTCGCCATCGAACCGGCTACCGGGCTGGCCGCCATCAGCGACATCGATACCGACGTGCTGGCGACGCTCACCGCGCTCGGCTACAGCGTGGTCGAAGCGCAGACCGCGCTGCAAGCCATCCCGCGCGACGCGCCGCAGAACGTCGAAGAGCGCGTGCGGCTGGCGCTGGATTATTTCGCCTGATATGTCCCCCATGTTTTTCGCTTACCGCTTAGCGCTGATCGCTTTCCCAAAGGAGTCCGCATGACGGATCAACCCACCCCGCGCGACACGTTGATCGGCAAACGCGTGCCCGTGTTGGATAAAGGCTGGATCGAGCTTCAGGATATGATGGGCGACGATCTGGCGATAACCAACGCGGCGCGCGTCTCGTTTTTGGGCGAGAGCAAAAGCCCCGAGCGCGACAAAAAACTGCTGTTTTACCTGATGAAACACCGCCACACGTCACCGTTTGAGCAGGTCGAGTTCAAGTTTCGCTGCCGCGCGCCGCTGGTGACGTGGTGGCAGTGGGTGCGCCACCGCACGTGGAGCGTCAACGCGCAGTCCGGGCGTTACACGCCGTTCGAGGAGAACGATTTTTACGTGCCGGAAACGTGGCGTTTGCAGGCCCAGGATAACAAGCAGGCCAGCGAGGGCGAGTTATCCGCCGGGGACGCGGACGCCCTGACCGGCAAGCTGCTGGCGCATTACGAACAGTCCTTCGCACTGTACCGCGCCGCGCTCGATGCCGGAGTCGCACGGGAACAGGCGCGCATCTTCCTGCCTGCCTTCGCCGCGTATTACACGTGGGTGCTCAAGGTGGACGCGCACAACCTGATGCACTTTTTACGGCTGCGCATGGCTCCTGATGCCCAATACGAGATTCGCGTGTACGCTCGCACGATCTACGAGCAGTTCTTCAAGCCCGCCCTGCCCTGGACGGCGGAAGCCTTCGAGCGGTACATCATGCCGAACCTGGGACCACTGCCCGACTGACCCGATCAAAAAACAGGGTGCGCGCGGCACCCTGACGATCATTCCAGACACGACCCGGCGCGATCAGAACGACACCAGAATCTCCCCGCTGACCGGGTAACAGACCTTGTTGCCTGAGTCGTCGAGCGGCCAGACTTCCCAGCCGTACACGCTGGCGATCACGAACAAATCGCCGGACAGCGTATAACTGCTGCCGGTGACCGGCTGGCTGAAGATCACGCCGCCGCCCGGATGCCGCACCTCAAGCTGGTAATGCGAAAACTGCGGAATCGGCGTCCAGGTCACCTCGACCGGGTCCCCGGCGGTCGTCTCGTATTCGCCATCAGGAGCCGCCAGCGCCGCGCAGTATTCCGGCTGGGCGGTCCAGGTTGGCGCGGGAGGCAGCGTTGGGGCACCGCCGGGCGTGATGGTCGGCGTCGGACGCGGCGTCACGGTCGCGCGGCGGCCCGGCGTCCACGTCGGCGGAAACGGCGTCCCGCCAGAAAGCCCGCCCGACTCATCGCTGGTGGCAACCGGCTGGCTGATCTCAGACGTCGGGGACATGACCGGCGACGCCACGAATCCCGGCGGCGGCGGGGTCCAGGTTGGCGGCAGCGGCGACGGCACGAACGCCGTCGCGCTCGGCTCGACGGACTCCGGTGATGATTTGTCGTTCCCGCCGCACCCGGCCAGGGCCACCACCAGCGCCAGCAGGATCACAATCCAACGTCTTCGCATAAAGAAGCCTCCCTGATTACGCCTGAGCGTCAGCGTCACCCCTGCGCGCCGTCATTATACGCTGCCGCCGGGACGTTCACAACACGTACCCGAACGCCAGCCCAAACAGCGCCAGCACGACGATCAGCAGCAGGCCCGCGATGCCTGCCGTCACGACCGCCACCGCCGGCAGACCGGCCTGCCAGGGGGTGCGCGGATCGGCGTCGAAACCGACCAGCGCCCACCAGCTAATGCCGTACAGCACCACGCCCAACACCGCCGCGATCAGCGCCGGAGTCAGCGGGTCGACGTCGCCTTCGACCACCGAGTCAATCAGCGTGCGGTCGATGATGACCGACAGCAAAATCACCAGTTCAAGCGTGATCAGCAGGCTGAGTACGACGCGCCCCAGGCGCGGCACGCGGTTGATGCGCTCCCGCCACAGCGCGATGCGCATGCCCAACGGCGATTGATACGGTTGCGCCATGAGTCCCTCCCCCGTTCAGTCCGGGTTAACCACATTGATCATGTGCGTCGCGGTGCGCTCGAAATAGTCCAGCATCGCGCTGCGTGCCGGTTCGGGAATCTCCGCCTCATCCACCGACGCCCACATGTGCCGCACCCACACATCACGCGCCGCCTGATCTATCCTAAACGGGGTGTGCCGCACGCGCAAGCGGGGGTGCCCGCGTTCCTGGCTGTACGTGGGCGGTCCGCCGAAAAACTGCACCAGGAACAGGCGCAGCCGCCGCGCCGCCGGGGCGAGATCGCCTGCCGGGTACATCGGGCGCAGCACCGGGTCAGCCGCCACGCGCCCGTAAAACGCGTCGATCAGCCGCTCGAATCCCTCCGCGCCGATCAGGTCGTATACGCTCTGCGATGAACCGGCCATCCCATACACTCCACCTGTTGCACGGTTGACGGGACCACTGTAAACGGCCAACGGAACACGGTTCACGGTCTAACCGCCCCCGCGTGTGCCTGGTTGGCCTCATTTGCGCTAGTATTATAACATGCCTCGCACGCGATTCATCATGACTGAGGACCTATGCTGACAACCATCATCGAACTGATCGCCCGCCTTGCCCTGCTGCTCGCCGGGGTCTGGATCGTCGCCCGCACGCTGGTATCGGCCATCCGTACCTTCGTGCTGGCCCGCAGCGCGCGCGACCGGCTGGCCGCCATGTTTTTTATCACGTGGCGCAGGCTCTTTAACCTGCGCGCCAAACGCGCCAAAAGTTACGAGGAGCGCGACCGCGTGCTGGCCATGTTCGCCCCGACGAGCCTGATCTCGCTGCCGGTGTTCTGGCTGACGTTGGTCGGCGTCGGATATACGCTGATCTACCTCGCGCTGGGAGTCGGCTCGCCGTACCGGGCATTTGTCCACAGCGGATCGGCCCTGACCACGCTCGGCTTTTCACGCATCGAGGGCACCGGCATCATGGCCGTGACGTTTTCCGAGTCGGCGATTGGCCTGATCCTGGTCGCCATCTTGATCTCGTACCTGCCGACGATGTACAGCGCCTTTTCGCGCCGCGAGACCGCCGTGACGCTGCTCGAAGTCCGCGCCGGGATTCCACCGTCCGCCGTCGAGATGATTGGCCGGGCGCACCGCATCCGGGGCCTGGACTATTTGACCGAAGTGTGGGATCAATGGGAGCAGTGGTTCGCTGAACTGGAAGAAAGCCATACGTCGCTGGCCGCGCTGGTGTTTTTCCGCTCGCCCAAACCGCAGCATTCCTGGCTGACGGCAGCCGGTACCGTGCTGGACTGTGCGGCGATCTACACCTCGACGCTGGACGGGCGGCGCGATCCACAGGCGGAACTCTGCATCCGGGCCGGGTACCTCGCGCTGCGGGCCATCGCCGCGTTTTACCGCATCGAGTTTGATCCCGATCCGTCCCCCACCGACCCGATCAGCATCACGCGCCAGGAATTCGACGCCGCCTATGACCAGTTGGCTGAATACGGCGTGCCGCTCAAGCCGGACCGTGACGACTGCTGGCGGCATTATGCGGGCTGGCGCGTCAATTACGACGTCGTGCTGCTCAAGCTGGCCGCAATGACGAGCGCCCCGTATGCGCCCTGGATTTCCGACCGGTCCGTGCCGAGTATGCGCCCCAAGACATGATGCGATAGCGGAGTAGATCGTATGGAATCACTTCAATGTAAGGCCGTTCTGTTTGACCTGGACGGCGTGTTAGTAAATTCGGATCGTGCCATACGGATGAGCTGGCGCGACTGGGCGGCGCAGCACGGTCTATCCCTGGAAAACGTGCTGGCCCACGCCTACGGACGCCGGTCACGCGATACCATCGCCCTGAGCGCGCCACACCTGGATGCTGACACCGAAACGACGCGGCTAACCGCCATCGAACTGGCGTACATGTCGACCAACGAACCGTTTCCGAATGCGCAGAATCTGCTGGTTCAACTGGCCGGTCACCCGCACGCCGTCGTGACGTCGGGAACGTTCGATTTAGCCAGCGCGCGGCTGCGGCAGTGCGATTTGCCCATGCCTGACGTCTTCGTGACCGCGCAAGACGTGCGCAACGGCAAGCCGGACCCGGAAGGGTACCTGTTGGCTGCCGCCCGCCTGGGCACGTTGCCCGGTGCGTGCGTTGTGGTCGAAGACGCGCCCGCCGGACTCCAGGCGGCCAAAGCGGCGGGCATGCAGGCCATCGGTGTGGCGACGACGCACGATCCCGCCGATCTGTCGCTGGCCGATCTCATCGTGCCTGCGCTGGACCGGCTGGGATTGACTGTTCACGACGACACCCTGACTTTCGCATTGACACACCCACAAGCGAGCGATGATGCCTGATAAACCATCCGTGATCATTTTCACCGACGGCGGCAGCGAGCCGAATCCCGGCCCCGGCGGTTGGGCGGCGCTGCTGATCGCCGAAAACGGCAGCGAACACGCGATCAGCGGGGCCGAGCCGGATACCACCAACAACCGCATGGAACTGACCGCCGCCATCGAGGCGTTACGCTCGCTCAAGCAGCCCTGCCGCGTGACGCTCTACACCGATTCCCAGTACCTGAAAAATGGCATCGAGCGCTGGCTGCCCACCTGGATCGCGCGGGGATGGCGGCGCACCGGGAACCAGCCCGTGCAAAACGAGGACCTGTGGCGCGCGCTGCACGCCGAAACACAGCGCCACGCCATCACCTGGGCGTGGGTCAAAGGCCACGCCGGAAACGAACACAACGAACGCGTCGACCGGCTGGCAACTGCTGCCCGCCGCGTCCTGACCGGCGGCTCGCCTGCCCCGGACGATCCCCAACCTGGTTTTTCGCCGGACTACGAGATCGCGCTGCGCGTATCGGTGCTGGGCAAACCGGGCGGCTGGTCCGCCCGCCTGCGCGAAACGTCCGGCGGCACGGCGACCACGCACGCCGGGCGCGAAACAAACACGACCAGCAACCGCCTGGAACTGGTGGCGGCGCTGGCCGCCCTGCGCCAGACATCCCCCGGCGCGGCGGTACGCGTCTACTGCCCCGACGACTACCTGTTTCGCGGCATGACGGAATGGATCACAGGCTGGCAGCGGCGCGGCTGGCGCACGGCCAGCGGCAGCGCCGTCAAACACCAGGCCATATGGCAGGCGCTCGCCGCCGAAGCCGCCCGGCGTTCTGTCGAGTGGGTGCTCGAACGCGACGCGCTGCCCGATCTCACGCGCGGCCTGGCCGCGCTGGCCGCCGACGCCGCCCGTCAAAGCTGAATACCCGCGACGACTACGCGACGACTATTTCTCACCCATCGCGCCGGCCCCGGTGGCCCCGCCCGGCGCATCAACCGTGAGCGTGCACGTCAACGTGTTGCCCTCCCCGGCGGTACGCCCGCCCGATTGGCCGCTCCAGGTGTCGGTGATCGTCTCGACCAGAGTCAGCGTATGCGTGCCGGGCGGCAGCGTGACCGGCCCCATCTCAAAATCCCAGCCCCAGGGGCAGTAGGGGTTGTGAACGTGTGGCCCGCTCTGGTGCAGGCTGCTCATGTCCCACGCCTGCCCGTCGATGGTCAACTGGTAATCGGCGGGGTGCGGGTGCGCCGACGCGTGCGCCGCCGAGTCAAAACACCCGACGCCCCAGTGCATGAGGATCGGCGTCGTCACGACCGCCACCGCCGGTTCAAGATCGCAGCGCATCTCGCCCCAAAAGAAATGCAGAGACACCGGTTCGTTGAACAGCACGAACGGTTCGATGATGACCAGCGGCAGCGTACAATCCGCCGGACACGACAGCGTATCCTCGCCTGCCGGGCGATCACAGACGCCATCGCCGCAGGCGGTCAATTGGCGGCAGTCCAGCGGGCACAACTCCGCTTCCCCGGTTTCGCAGACTGTGTTACCGCAAGTCTCCGGGGCGAGCGGCGCGGCTTCTGGCAACGTCGGCAGATCGCGGATGTCGGTGACTGTGCCCAGCTCGCCGGACGGTTCCGCCGTGACGGTCGTACCCTCTGCGAGCGTCACCGACTGCGTGGCCTGCCCCTGCGTATCGACGCCGGTCACGTTGACGACGCCCCGCACCGCGCTGACCGTCGTCGCACCGTCCGGCGCGACACTCGTCCAAAACTCGGTGCCGCGCACGGCAATGATCGCGCTCGGCGTGCGCACCTCGTACCGGGAATTCGCATCCAGCGCCACGTTGACGTGGTGCAGCGTATCACCTGCCAGCACCGCCAGCGACACCTCGAACGGTCCGCCCCCGGCCAACGCCACCACGCGCAGCCGCCCCACCTCGACCACGCTCTCCGGCAGAATCTCAGCTTCGATACCCTCGAAAAACGTCAGGTACGCCAATCCCTGGCTGCCGGTCCGGATCGCGGCCCCTTCCTCCACCAGGTCCGGCGCGGTCACCGTCCGCCAGCCACCCGCCGGGTCGCTCTCACGCTGAACCTGTACCAATCCCTGCACGGGACTCACCACTGCGACGTTATCCCCCTGCGCCGCCGCCCAACCCGACGCCAGCAGCGCCGCCGCGATCGCCGCCAGCGCCCATGTGATCCTTTTAACGCGCATCCCTGCCTCCTCGATAGTCGATAGCCCCAGGAAAGAAGTCTCCGTCATTGTTCAGCCTATCACAAAATCAGGCAAACGGGGCATACTCTTTGCCCGACTTCGTGTTAAAATAACACCCATGGCACACATCCCGACTGCTCACCCTTCCGGCCAGACCAACGTTAGCGCCGTGCGCCGCGTGTTATGGATCGTACTGGTGCTGAATCTGGTGGTCGCCGCCGCCAAACTCGTAACCGGCCTGCTGACCGGCGCGGTGTCGATGATCGCGGACGGCTTCCACTCCTCGATGGACGCCTCCTCGAATGTCGTCGGCCTGGTTGGGATTCGACTCGCCGCCCAGCCGCCCGACGCAGACCACCCCTACGGGCACCGCCGGTTTGAGACGCTGGCCACGCTCGCCATCGGCGGTTTGATGCTCGTCGCGGCGTGGGAGATTTTGCAGACGACGCTGGATCGCGTGCTGAACGGCGGCAGCCCGGAAGTGCCCCCGGTCAGCTTCGTCATCATGATCGGCACCATCGGCATCAACCTGGTCGTGACCACCTACGAACGCCGCCGGGGCCACGCGCTCAGTTCCGACATCCTGCTGGCCGATGCTTCACATACCGGCAGCGACATCCTCGTTTCGCTGTCCGTATTGGCCAGCCTGGTCGTGATCAAACTTGGTTTTCCCGGCATCGACGTGATCGTCGCGCTGGTGATCGTCGCGGTGATCGGGCGCGTCGGGTTGGGCATCATCACCCAGACGAGCAATACCCTGGCCGACCACCAGATACTCGATCCGCAGGCCGTCATGGACCTGCTGGCGGACATACCCGGCGTCGAAGAAACGGTGCGAGTCCGCAGTCGCGGCCCGGCGGACGCCGTGCTCGTCGACATCGATACGCGCATCAAACCCGCCGTCACCACCGACCATGCGTATGCCATCGCCAAAGCAATCGAAGAGCGCGTGAACGAAAGTTTCCCGCAGGTGGACGAGGTACAGGTCCACTTTGCCCCGCAGCGCAACCCCGCCCCCGATCTCACGCTCGAAGCGCGGGCCGTCGCCGATGCGCTCGGTCTGAGCATCCACGAAGTGATCCCCGTCCCGGTGCGGGATGGCATCGTGCTGGAACTGCACGTCGAAGTCGAGCCTGGCCTGACGCTCGGCGAAGCGCACCGCCAGGTCAGCGAGCTTGAGCGCCGCCTGAAAACGGAGATTCCCCGCGTGAGCGAAGTCCTGACGCACATCGAACCGGCTAACGCGCACGGCGCGCCGCTCACGCAGACCCAGGCCGCGCTCGACCTGCGCGACGAAGCGCTCGCCGTCGCCAACCGCCTGTATCCCGACGCCAACTGGCATCACCCGACGATCCGGCTGGCGCTGGGCGGTTACGCCATGACCATGCACTGCCACCTGCCCGCGTCGATCAGCGTCGAAGAGGCGCACGCCATCGCGGAACACGTCGAAACCGCTATCCGCAGCGAGATGCCGCTCGTGCAGCGCGTGACGATCCACACCGAACCGCCGCCGTCGCCAGCCTCGGATTGAATCGCGCGGCAGCCTTGCCGTTGGCTATTCATTTCTCTTATATTCTTAAACGTAGTGTCCCGTCAATAAACAAACTAACAGCAGCCTTGAGGCTATTGGAGTATCAGCTATGCGACAGACTCCCCATCTATTGAGATCGTTGATTGTTTTGGTTCTGATCGTGATCGCCCTACCGCTGGCAACGCGCCCGGTTTCCGGCCAGACCAACCCGGTCGCCTCGTTGGACCCGACCCAGGGGCTGGTCCAATACCGCCCGGCGGCGGCGGCGGAAACCGATTGGCAGACCCTGACGACCGTCCAGCTCGTCGAAGAAGGCGACTGGGTGCGCACGGACAGCCTGGGACTGGCCGACCTGACGTTTTTTGAAGGCGTACAAAGTCAGATATTGCCCAACAGCCAGCTCCAGATCGGCCAATTCCAGGCGGATTCGACCACCAACGCCTTCCAGGTCACGCTGAACGTGGCGGTGGGGGACATGCACAACCAGATCAACCAGGCGCTTGGCCCTAATTCAAAGTACGAGGTAAACACCCCCAGCGCCGTGATCGCCGTGCGCGGCACGGATTACTGGGTCAGCGCCTCGTGGCTCAGCGAAGCGCTGGTCAATACGCTGACCGGCCAGGTGCAGGTGACAGGCGTGCTGCCGGATGGCAGCCTGGGGCCCTCGGTGCTTGTCGGTCCGGACCAATCAGTGACCGCCATGTCAACCGGTAACCTGAGCGCCATCGGCCCGACGCACGACATCCCGCAACTGCCGCCAAGCGCCCCATTGGCCCCGGCTACCTGTGGCGACGCGATCTGCCAGCCGGGCGAAGAGACAGTCTGCCCGGTGGACTGCCAGACCTTCGCTTCGTGCGGCAACCAGACCTGTGAGTTGGACCAGGGCGAAAACCCCGTGACGTGCTCGCAGGACTGCGTGCCGGCGTTCCGGTCCAATGTCCAGACGACCACCACCGGCGCGACCGGCCAGCCCTGCACCATCCAGACCACGAGCAGCAGCGTGCCGATGCGCGTCGGGCCGGGCTTCAACCGGGGCGTTCGTGACTACCTGCCGCCCAACCAGCCGTTCCCGGTGTTGGGCGACGCGACCGCCAGTGACGGATCGCTGTGGTGGCAAATCCAGGTGACCAACGTGCCGCAGGCGTGGGTTCTGCAAAGCGACGTGACGGCAACCGGCGACTGTAACGTGGCCGCCGTCCCCGCGCCGCCCATCGTCCTGCCGCCGCCCCCGGCCACCAACACACCCGCCCCCAACCAACCGCCGCCCGCCGCGAACCCCGCCGTGCCAATGAGTGTCTCGTTTTATGCCGACCCCGCGACGATCAATTACGGGGCGTGCACGACGATTCACTGGGACGTGGAAGGCATCCAGGCTGTGTACTACGAGGGCCAGGGCGTGACCGGCCACGAAACGCGGCAGGAATGCCCGCCCGAGGACCAGACGTACACGTTGAAGGTGATCACGAAGGACAACCAGACGCTCACCTACCTCGTGACGGTGACCGTCGCCTACGCTGGCTGATCCGGCCTGGGTATGCTCCTCACATGACGGTTGACGCCGCGCGTTACAACCGACTATAATCACTCGCGCGCGACGCTCGAATCGGGCGTCGCGCGCTGGTGTATCATGGAGGAGGACAACCGCCCATGGATGCTTCTGCCACTAACCACCGCTACCCGTTTGATCTCTCGGTCGTTCTGCCGGTTTTTAACGAAGAAGACAGTCTCCTGCCCGTACACGAAGAATTGGCCGGTGTGCTGGAGGGGCTGCATCTGCGCTACGAAATCATCTACGTCGATGATGGCAGCCGGGATTCCAGCCGCCAAAAAATCGAGTCCCTGGCGGGCGCGCACCCGGAGACGGTACGCGCCGTGCTGCTGCGCCGTAATTTCGGGCAGACCGCTGCCATCCAGGCCGGGATCGATCACGCCAACGGCGCGATCATCGCCCTGATGGACGCCGACCTGCAAAACGACCCGCATGACATCCCGTTGATGCTCGACCAGATGGAAACCGAGGGTTACGACCTGGTCAGCGGCTGGCGCAAAAAACGCCAGGATCGCGCGCTCTCGCGTAAGCTGCCCTCGAAAATCGCCAACCGCCTGATCTCGCTCGTCACCGGCGTGCGCCTGCACGATTACGGCTGCACCCTGAAAACGTACCGGCGCGACGTGCTGGACCACGTGCGGCTGTACGGCGAAATGCACCGCTTCATCCCCGTGCTGGCCAACGCTGCCGGGGCGAACATCGTCGAGCGTGTGGTCAACCACCGCGCGCGGCGCTTCGGAAAATCCAAGTACGGCTTGTGGCGCGCGATCAAAGTCGTGCTGGACCTGATGACGGTCACGTTCCTGACCAAGTACAACACCCGCCCGATGTATATCTTCGGCGGGCTGGGTTTCATGCTCTCCATGTTGAGCCTGATCGGCGTCGTCGTGATGGCGCTCAGCGGCATCGTGACCGGCGACCTGCACTGGAACTCGCCCTGGCCGGTGCTCGTCGCGCTGTTCGGCGTGCTGGCGCTCCAGTCGGTTCTGCTCGGCCTGATGATGGAAATGTTGATGCGGACCTACTACGAGTCGCAGGGCAAAGGCCCCTATGCGATCCAGCGCGTGATCAACGGGCACAAACACGTCCCGCTGTCTGTCAGCGACGAGCCGGTCCTGTAAGGTCACCCGTGCCGCCCGGCGCTGGTTGGTTTTCTGTCTGTCAGATCACCTCAAACGGCAGCCGGGCTTTGTCGCACAATGCCTCGGCCTCGGTCCGCGCCAACACGCGGTACCGGGGCGCATACGCGCTGACATACACCGGCGAATGTGCGACGGCGGGCCAGCCTTCTCCGGCGCGCACCCGCCCGAACAGCAGCACCTCGCGCCGCTCGAAGCGGCCTGCGCATGGGCCGCCCGGCTGGCACAGCGTCTCAAAAAGCTCCCAACGGCGCTGCATGATCGCCGGGTCACCCTGGACCAATTCCGCCGACCGGATAAATGCCTCCAGCAGCGGTTTGAGCTTGCCCTGCTGCGCGAGATACGGGCGCAGGTGCAGCCGCACAATCGCGCCGTCGGGGTGAATGTTCTCGGCCAGCGGCCCGGCAGCCGGTGTGATCTGGCCGCTTTCCTGCTCCAACCACTCGCGCGCCGCTTTTTTGCTGGCGATGGCGTGACCGGGGCCGAACGTCGCCTGGTGCAGCAGTTTGTACACGTCCTGAACGGCGGCTTCGGGATAGCGGCCCAGGTGCGTCCGGATCAGCGCCACAACACGGTTATCTGTCATTTCCAATCCCCTCAAACGATCGCTGTTTTACCTGTTTTACACGGTGCGGAGCCGGTTGGCGCGGTCGCGCAGCCCCAAATGCTCGATCAGGGCCGCGCGGCCCGGCCATTCGTCGCGCAGCAGCCCGTAGACCAGCATATCTATGCGCCGCCCGTCCAGGTACTGCCAGTGACGGCGCGATCCCTCGCGCCGGAACCCGCACTTTTCGACCTGCTGCTGCGCACGGACGTTGTGCGCCATCGTCGTCAGGTACAGGCGGCGCAGGTCGAGCCACTCGAACGCATACTCGACGATCAGCAGCATGGCGTCCGAGCCATAGCCCCCGCCCCAATACGCCGGATCGCCGATGCCCGCGCCGACCTCGGCGTGGCGCTGGCAGGCATCGATGTGCATCAACGCGAACGTGCCAATCGGCGTGCCGTCTTTGGCGAGCATCCCAAACTGGATGTTGCGCTCCCTGTATGCCTCCGGTTCCTCGTGGTTGCGCCGGTTGCGGGCGCGCGTCAGCAGCCCGTCCATGCCCCACCACGCCCGCATCGGCCCGTTGATCCACGTGACTTCCTGTGCGCGGAAGCGCTCATCATACGGCACCAGGTCGAGCAGTATTCCCTGTAACATAAGATTTTTCCATGACGGCCCGGCTTCCCGGCGCTCAGAACGACCGGCCAACCGCATTATACCCGGTTTCTGGCCCCGGACCGGCAGTGCATAAAAAACCCTGGCCGCACCGGGCCAGGGTCGATGCTGCGTGAAGCCCCGCCTACTTGACGATGTTGAGCGGGATCGTTTGTTTTTGCGCGAGCAGCAGCACGCTCACGCGCGCCGCGACGGCCTGCGCCAGCGCGTGGAACGCCTGCCCGGCGGGCGAATCGGGTTCGTCGACCACGACCGGATGCCCGCTGTCTCCGCCCTTGCGCACGCTGGCGGCCAGCGGCACCCGCCCCAGGAAGTGTACGTCGCGTTCGCGGGCCAGCGCTTCGCCGCCGCCCTCGCCAAAGAGGTCACCCGCCATATTTTCGATCACGCCGATGA
>CAYMTN010000075.1:0-21604 GCA_964393335.1 uncultured Anaerolineaceae bacterium | reverse complement strand
TAGGGTAAATTACCTGGCAGCTTGGCACGGATAGGATGTTAGATGGCAATCAATCAGAGCGAAAAACTCAAGCGGATTCGTGAACGGCGCGACGCCAAAGTGCACCCGCACCTGGAACAGTACGCCCCTGTTTGGCTGGTCGAAGAAAAACCCATCCCACAGGATGATGCCTTGCAGTTCAACATCGTCTTTTACCATCCCCGTTACGGCTGGGTGAACCGGCGCTATCGGTTCGATTCGTTCAACAATGTCCTGTATCACCAGGGGCAGCGCACGATCAGCGAGGAAGAAGCGCTGAGTCTCGAAGAGAAAAAACCCTACATCGCCGCCGAAACGATCAACACGGTCGATTCCTACGGCGGCTGACGGCAGCCGCGCCCGGCTTATCGTGCAGACGTGTTGGATCGGACGCGCAGCCCGGCGTGTTCCCGTTTCACATCTTCAAACACACCCAGCAACCGGTCGGCGATCAACGGCCAGCTATAATGCTGCGCTGTTTCGTAGGCCGCCTCGCTGATCCGCCGTCCGACCTCCGGCTGGCTTAGGATCACGCGGATGCGGTCGGCCAGTGCCGTCGGTTCGCGCGTCGGCACGTGGAAGCCATTGACGCCATCCTGCACCAGAAACGCCAGCCCGCCCACTTCCGACGCGATGACAGGCGTGCCGCACGCCATCGCTTCCAGCGCGACCATGCCAAAGCTCTCGTAGTCAGACGGCATGATCAGCGCCTCGGCAGCCGCGTAGTAATTTTGCAGTGTGTCCTGGTCGCGCGCCCCCAAAAACGTGACGCGATCCTCTAGGCCCAACTCATCGCGCAGTGCCTTCAGCCGCACCATTTCCGACTCGGGCGTTTCTTCGTCCGCATCGCCGCCGATCACGCACATGCACACGTCCGCCAACAGGGCGGGGTAATCCGCCCGCAGCAAGGCCACCGCGTGCAAGATGTTATCCACGCCTTTTAGTGGCTCGATCCGCCCCACGAACAGCAGCATCCGGTGATGCGGCGGGACCCCGATTTGCCGTTGAGCTTCCTCACGCGGCAGCGGGTGGAAACGCTGCAAATCCACGCCGGGCGGAATCACCTCGATTTTGCGCCGGTCCGCCCGGTACAACCACAGCAGTTGCGCCCGTTCCGCCGGTGTTGCCGCGATCAGACGGTCCGCCCACGTCATGACGTCTGTTTCGGTGAAAATGCGGATGTTGGATTCGAGTTCGCCGGTTGTTTGCGCGATGCGGTTTTTCATGCGCCCCAGCGTGTGAAACATCTGCACGACGGGCACATCCCACCGCGCGCGCAGTTCGTGCGCCGCCCACCCGCTCAACCAGTAGTGGCTGTAGATCACGTCATAACGGTTGCCCTCTGCCGCCACAAAATCCGGCACGTTTTCGACAAACTCCGGCAGATACGGGTAAATGTCCCGGCTGCCCAGGTACACCTCCGGCCCGCAGCGAATGTGAATCACACGCGCATTGTCGCCCAACGCGGTAACGTGCGCCACGTCCGGATTCGCGCTGCGCGTGAACACGTCGACCTCGATGCCCCGGCGGCCCAGTTCGCGCCCCAGATCGCGCACGTAGACGTTCATCCCGCCGGTTTTTTTGCCCCCCAGCGTTGCCAGCGGGCACGTATGTACGCTCAGCATCGCGATGCGTTTGATCGAGCTGCGGATCATGGTTCGCGCTACTCCCCCGGCTTGCTGCTGATTTCGATCTGAAACACCTTGGTGTCCTGGCCGCCCATTGCATACTTGTACGATTCGTCGCCGCGCAAAAAGTCAAACTCGCTGCGATGCTGCGCGATAGCGTGTTCGATCAGGCGTGCCAGCAAGATGATTCCGGGACTCAGGTGTCCATGATCGTCGGGGTTGAGGCCGGAGTTGTATACCAAGATGCGGTTCGCATAATCGAAATTGAGATAGGCCGCCACCGCCTGGCCGCGCACCGTCAAAAAAGCGAGCTGGAGCCAGCCCTTTTTCGCCATCTCAGGCACCATGATCGTAAAGAAGTCCCGGTTCTGGGAATCCTGCAAAAACACGGCTTTGTCAGGGCTGCTGGCGGCCATCAGTTCCAAAAAACGCGCCATCTCGGCATCCAGATCATGCTCCGGTCCGACGATATACCAATCGACCTGCCCGGCTGCGCGGCGCAGCTTGCGGCGCAGTTCGTGGCGGTTCTTTTTATCCAGGCTGGCGAGGTACTCCTCAAATGCGTCGGGCAGCCGCACGATTGGGCACACCTCCTGCAGCCGGACGTTAGCCGGAAGACCCCTGCTCTGTGCGAGTCCCGGCAGGCGCTCCAATGCCAGTGACGCTTCCGGGATGTTGCACAGCCGGATCACGTCGAATTCACCGGTATGCCCGGCCAGCCACCCGGCCAGCGACTCGAATACCGCGTCCTCATACCCGCGCCGCGCGATGATATCCAGGTAATCCGTCACATCGACGCACCCAATCGTGCGGATGACGCGCGTCCCGTCGTCTTCCATTTCCCGAAACCAGGGCGCGACCCCCAGCCACTGCCCATCCTCGCCGCGCAGCACCAGCGCCCAGATTTGCCCCGGATGGTACGCCTTCCACCAGGCAGCCTGCCATTCGCAGGTTAAAAAGATCTGGTTGGCGTCGCTGTCGGCCAGCAGTTCGCCCCATTCGTTACACGAATCCTCGAATAGAGAATCGTTTTCATACAGCGTAATATTCACCGTCATCGACCCCCAGCGGTGCACAAACAATATGGGTGTGGATCGAACGTTTGCTCGACACATTCCCTATTATACTGGACGCCGGTGCTATTCCCCAGGTATCGAGCATCAGATTTATGCTAGAATAAGCGCATGCATGCCAAAACCGCATGTGTGCCAGACAGTGCCCAGTTGCGGGAGAAACCAATGCACCGCCCGAAAATTCGCGTATGGTTGGTCAGGCTGGCAGCGCTGGCGGCGATACTGGCCGCCTGTGCCCAAAACTCCGGTTCCGGCCAGCCGTCCGGCGCGGTCGATCAGCCAACCGGCACACCTGCCCCACCCCAACAGCTCGTGATCTGGCACGCCTACAAAGGGCCGGAACGCACTGCCCTGGAGCAGATCCGCCGCGACTTTGAGATCGCCCATCCAATGATTGATGTCCAGCTGGTGTTTTTTCCGCAGGCCGAACTGCGCGACTCGTTTGAAACAGCCGTGCTGGCCGGGGGCGGACCGGACTTGTTGATCGCGCCGGCGGATTGGCTGCCATCGCTGACGGTGGAAGGGCTGCTCGAACCGCTGCGCGCCGGTCTGCTTAACTGGATGACCACGCGCATCCCTGAAACCGCCGTGAACGCCGCCGGTTTTGACGATGTGCCATACGGCGCGGTTTTCAGCGTCGAGTTGGCGACGCTCTACAGCAATCACGCGCTGGTGCCAGACGCGGACCAGGTCGATTCTGTCGACGACCTGCGCGCGCTTGCCTCCGGGCACGGCCTGATCATCACTCCCTCGTTTTCTGTGACGTCAGGCTTCTACTTCGCGCAAGACCTCGCCTTGATGGACCAATACGGCATGCGCCTGGTTACCCAGGCCGCGCTGGAAGTCTACCTGACGGAATTGCAGACGCTCGCCGCTGCGCCAGGGATCGCGTTTTCGGCGGATCAAAGCAGCTTCCTTGCCGGACAAACCGGGCTGTTGCTGGCGTCTTCAAGTGACTATCTGGGCCTGAAAGCCGCGCTTGGAGGCGATCTCCGGGTTGTGGCCCTGCCCCGAATCATCCCCCTGCCCTGGCGCACCCTGCTGGACGTCCGCCCGGTTTTGTTCAGCCTGAATATGACCGCCGCCGCCATCGATGCGGCCAACACCTTCATGGAGTTTTGGCTGGGACCGGACCCGCAGCGTATCTGGTTTGAACAAACCGGGCAGGCTCCGGCCAATCCGGCGGGGCTGGACGACCCGGCCTTGCTGAACGCCTGGCGCGATGCCCAGGCATGGGCCGTACCCGCGCCGCTGGCACGCGCCTTCAATGACGACCTGCGCCCGGCGCTGGACCAGGCGGTGCGCGCCGTCACCCTCGACGGTGCGGACCCGTCCGCCGCCGCCGCGCAGCTGGCCGGAAATTGACTCTTGCCACCCGTCTGGCCTGTTGTTATAATCCGCCTTCAGGATACGCCACCCTAGCTCAATTCGGCAGAGCAAACGCTTCGTAAGCGTTAGGTTAAGGGTTCAACTCCCTTGGGTGGCTCACCAAACTGATTGCCCCAGTTTTTGCGCTGCGGGCATTTGTTTTATTCGGAGTTTTTGCGCGGGAAGGTTGACCATGCCCTCTACTCCTAACCGGAATGCTCCGGTCACGATTGGCGTCGCAGGCGGCAGCGGCTCCGGGAAAACGACCGTGTCTACCGCCATCCTGGAGCGCATTGGCACCGAGAATATCTCCTACCTGGAACATGACGCGTATTACAAGGACATCCGCGACATCCCCTTTTCGCACAGCCAGATCATCAACTTCGACCACCCGGACTCGCTCGAAACCTCCCTGCTCATCGAACATATCCAGGCGCTGAAACAGGGCCGCGCCGTCGAAGTCCCGGTCTACGACTTCACGACGTACCGCCGCACGCAGCAGGTCAAGGCCGTGCAGCCACAGCCGATTATCCTGGTCGAAGGTATTCTGATCTTCGCCGAACCGGATTTGCGCAAGTTGTTCGATGTGCGTATTTTTGTAGATACGGATGCTGACATCCGTTTTATCCGGCGGCTGAAGCGGGACATCGCCGAACGCGGGCGATCCGTCGAATCGGTCATCGAGCAGTATCTGCATAGTGTCCGTCCCATGCACCTGGATTTTGTCGAGCCAAGCAAACGGTATGCTGACGTCATCATCCCGGAAGGCGGCAAGAATCTGGTTGCGATTGAGATGGTCGCGGCCCGTATCCGCACCATGCTGGACAATCCTGAGCAGCGGATAACGCCGACACGCCGCTAAATCGTTTTTTTGCCTGTACACCAAAATGAGGTGGGTACAAGTGAATGCCGTCCGGCCCGCTGCATCCCGTCGCCTGACCTGCCTGCTGCGCGTGGCAACTATCATGCTGGTAGCGGGCATCACGTTGTTCATCGCCCTGAACCGTGACAAGATGGAGGACTTTTCCGCGCTGGGGTATGCCGGGGCGTTTCTCGCCATGCTGCTCAGCAACGCCACCCTGATTCTGCCCGCTCCCGGTCTGTTCATCGTGTTCGCGCTCGGCAGTTCGCTCAATCCGCTGCTGGTTGGCCTGGCTGCCGCGTTGGGCGGCACGCTGGGCGAAATGACCGGTTATCTGACTGGCTACAGCGGCCTCGGCGTGCTGGAAAATGTCGCCGTTACGCAGCGCATCAATCACTGGATGACGCGCAACGGCACGCTGACGATCTTCGCGCTCAGCATCGTCCCCAACCCGTTTTTTGACCTCGCCGGGCTGATGGCCGGGGCGGGACGCATGTCCCCCTGGCGTTTCATGGGGGTCGCCTTCTGCGGCAAGTCCATCCAATCCACCGCTATCGCCCTGGCGGGTACGCTCTCCCTGAACTGGGTCGAAGAGTTGATCAAACACTGATCCGGCTCTCACACCAGCGAATCGCCTCACGGTGCGAGCGCCCGCCGGCGTCGATTCACCGTTGACGCTGTTCTACGCCGCGTGATATACTCAGCGCACGAACAACTGCGACGGAGAAGAGTACACGGTCCGACGCTGGCAGAGAGTGCGGGTCACCGGCTGCAAGCCCGCATAGCAGTCCTCCGTGGAAGGTCGCTCCTGAGTTGGCACGCCGAACGGCTTTCAGCCTGGGTAAGCGTGTCCGGGCCCGCCCGTTAACGCGATGATAAGCGCCCGGTGTGTTCATTTCAGCGCCGGGAAGCAAGGTGGTACCGCGAGAGATCAACGCTCTTTCGTCCTTGTTGTGACGAACGGGCGTTTTTATTTGGGCAGGTAACATGGACAACTACAACGACACCTCACACTTCTACGATTCCGTCGCCGACGACTACCGCCTGTGGTACCGCGATTGGGATGCCGAGCTTGAGCGCGAAGGGCTAAACCTGCGCCGTTTCTTCCGCGATCGCGGCGTGCAGACCGTGCTGGATGCGTCGTGCGGGCCGGGCACGCAGGCCATCGCCCTGGCGCGTCTGGGTTATACGGTCACGGCAGCCGATCCCAGCGCGGGACTCCTGTCAACCGCGCGGCAAAACGCGGCGGAGTACGGCGTGACTGATTCGATCACGTTCGTGCAGTCGGATTTTCAGAATCTGCACCACAACGTCACCGGCCCATTCGACGCCGTGCTGACCAAAGGCAGCGCGATCCCGCACCTGCTGCGCGACGATCAGATCGAAGAGACGCTGCTGATCTTTTACGAACTGCTGCGCCCCGGCGGCCTGCTGTTGATCGGTATGCGTGATTTTGAACCGTTGATCGAAGATCGCCCGCGTTTCGTGCCGGGCCGTATCCACGACGAGCCGGAAGAACAGGTCATCACCTTCGATGTATGGGACTGGGACGACGGTCCGCCCATCACGGTGACTTTTAACAGCTTTATCGTGCGCGGCAGCGGCATGACGTACCGCGTCACCAAGCGCCCGGTTATCTTCCGCGCGCTGACCGCCGAGGAAGTTGAGGTCGTCATGTCCGAAGTCGGCTTCGAGGATTTCCAGGCGCAGCACGACCGCTGGGAACTGCTGATGACCGCGACCCGGCCCGCCTAGCCTCAACAACCCGGCCCGTGAGGCCGATCTGCTGATCGCTGAAAGCTGTTCTTGGAGGAGGTGATGTGTCGTGTCACTTGTTACGAATGACGGTAAGACCGGCGTTGGACGCCGCGTCGTGTGTATTCCCGAAAAAACAGTGGGCCCACATCGCCCATCACAACCGGACCTGATGTGTTCTGCATGACGAGGGAACGTGATGACAACCGAAATGCCCAAAACATTCGAGTTTGATGAAGCCGAATCCCGCCTCTATGACTGGTGGGTGCAAAACGGCTGGTTTAAGCCGGAGGCCAACCCCGGTGCCGATCCATTCGTGATCAGCATCCCGCCGCCGAATGTGACCGGCGCGCTGCACAACGGTCACGCCATGTTCGTCAGCCTGGAAGACCTGATGATCCGCTACGAACGGATGCGCGGGCGGGCGTCGCTGTGGGTGCCCGGCTTCGACCATGCCGGGATCGCCACGCAGCTCCAGGTCGAAAACATGCTGCGCGAAGAAGGCACCAGCCGCCAGGCCATAGGCCGCGAGGAATTCCTGCGCCGCACCTGGGAATGGAAAGAAAAATACGGCGGGCGCATCGAGGAACAACTTCGCCGCCTCGGCGCAAGCTGTGACTGGGACCGCAAACGGTTCACGCTGGATAACGGCCTCTCCCACGCAGTGCGCGAGGCGTTCGTGACGCTGTGGGAACAGGGCCTGATCTATCGCGGGCCGCGCCTGATCAACTGGTCGCCCGGCCTGCAAACTGCCGTCAGCGACCTGGAAGTGGAGCGCGAAGAAGAAGACGGGCACCTGTATTACTTCAATTACCCGGTGGAAGGCGGCGGCAGCATCCCGGTGGCGACCACGCGCCCCGAAACCATCCTGGGCGATACGGCGGTCGCCGTGCATCCCGACGATGACCGCTACCGGGCGTATATCGGCAAAAACTGCCTCGTGCCGGTGCTTAACCGCCCGATTCCGATCATCGCGGACGATTACGTGGATCGCGAGTTCGGCACCGGCGCGTTGAAGATCACGCCCGGCCACGACCCCGCCGACTACGAGATCGGCCAGCGGCACGGGCTGCGGATCGTCAACATCATGAACAAAGATGCCACCCTCAACGCCAACGCCGGGCCATACGCCGGGCAGGACCGCTTCGAGGCGCGCAAGAACCTGTGGGCCGACATGCAGGCGGCAGGCTTGACGATCCGCGTCGAGCCGTACCGCCACGCCGTGCCGCGTTCGCAGCGTGGGGGTGAGATCGTGGAGCCGCTGGTCAGCACGCAGTGGTTCGTGACCATCCAGCCGCTGGCCGAAAAAGCGGTCGCCGCCGTGCAGGACGGGCGTATCCGCATCGTGCCGGAACATTTCGAGCGCGTGTACTTCAACTGGCTGGAAAATATCGAGGATTGGTGCATCAGCCGCCAGTTGTGGTGGGGCCACCGTATCCCGGCGTGGCACTGCGCGGACTGCGGCGAGATCACCGTGACGCGCGACGATCCCACGCACTGCGCGCACTGCGGCAGCACGAACATCGTGCAAGACCCTGACGTGCTCGATACGTGGTTCAGCAGCGGGTTATGGCCGTTCAGCACGCTCGGTTGGCCGGACGACACGCCGGACCTGCGCCGCTATTACCCGACCGACATCATGGAAACCGGCTACGACATCCTGTTCTTTTGGGTGGCGCGTATGGTCATGTTGGGCCTGTGGTTCACGGACGACATCCCCTTCCACACCGTCTACCTGCACGGGCTTGTCAGAGACGAGCGCGGAAGAAAAATGAGCAAGTCCTACGGCAACGTGATCGATCCAATCGAGATCGTGGACAAATACGGGGCCGACGCGCTGCGCTTCACGCTGCTGACCGGCAGCTCGCCCGGCAACGACATGAACCTGGCCGAAAGCCGCATCGAGTACAGCCGAAATTTCTGCAACAAGCTGTGGCAGATGGCGCGTTTCGTGTGGTCCAACCTGGAAGGGTACGCGCCGCGCGCCGAGCCGAATTGGGCCGCGCTGGACCTGCCGGGCCGCTGGATTCTCAGCCGCCTGACCGGGCTGGTGATCAACGTCCAGCGCCTGTTTGATACCTGCCAGTACGGGGAAGCCGGGCGGCAGATTCTGGATTTCCTGTGGAGCGAGTTTGCCGACTGGTACGTGGAGATCAGCAAAAACGCGCTGTACGGGGATGATGCCGAAGCCCGCGCCCGCACGCTCGATATGCTCGCCTACGTCCTGAACGTGAGCCTGCGCCTGCTGCACCCGTACATCCCGTTCATCACCGAGGAGATTTGGGGCTATCTGCCGACAGGCGAAGGCCCGCTGATCATGGCGCAGTGGCCCGCTGCCGCCCTGGGCCGGATCGACCCGGCGGCTGAAGCGGATTTCGCCATCCTGATGGACCTCGTGCGCGGCATCCGCAACGCGCGTGCCGAGTACAAAGTCGAGCCGAGCCATCGCATCCGCGCCACGTTTGACGCCGGATCGCACCGCGCCCTGATCGACACCTACCGCGATGTATTCTCGCGGCTGTGCAACGTCGAGCAGGTCGCCCTGCTGGACTCCGGTGCCAGCGTGCCGGACCAGGCCGCGACTATCGTCTCAGACGACGTGACGGCCTACGTGCCGCTAGCTGATATGATCGATCTGAACGCCGAGCGCGAGCGTCTTAGCCGCGAACTGGACAACCTCGCCCAGCAGATCACGCGCACGCAGGCCCTGCTGAACAACGAGAACTTCGTGAGTAGGGCCAAGCCGGACGTGGTCCAGCGCGAGCGCGGCAAGCTTGAATCGTTGACCGCCAGCCGCCAGGCCGTCGAAGAACGCCTCGCCGCCCTACCGGGCTGATCGCAGGCAGCAGCAGCGGGCATCCCTGTAACCCAGAGATGCCCGTTCTCTGACATCCGACCGGGGGCGGTCAGCCGAGCGTGCCGTCGTCGCCCCTGCTTTTTTGCCTGAGGTACAGGGCGCGACCGGCCCTCTGCGCCGCAGCCCGTACCGTGCTGTCCGGATCGGTGCGGTACAGCTCCTCCAGCGTGCTCAAGGCGCTGGACGCGCCCAGCAGCACCAGTTCTTCAATCGACTTCAGCCGCACGTCTGGATTTTTGTCTTTCAGCCGCGCCACGTGATAGGCGATCATGCGCTCAACCGCCGACATAATCACTCCTCTCGCTGCGATACGCACCAAAGGCCGGATCGTGAGCCGGTCCGTTTCGAGCAGAATGGATCCCTCAATCACCGCTCATCCTCGCGTCATTTCTTGCGCCGTTCCCGCGTTCGTTTTGCCTGCGCGCGCGCCAGAATCTCCGCCGCCCGCTGCCGTTCTTCCTCGGACGCGCCCTGCGTATCGAACTTCTGCCGGATCGCGCCGTAATAGATCGCCTTGCCGGCGGCCTGCGCCCGCGCCCGCAGCGCCGGTTCGGGGTCTGTTGCGAATATCTCGGCCAGCGCGGGCAAAGCGTCCGTATCGCCCAGCAGTTCCAGCGCCCGGATGCTCTCCTCACGTACCGTCGGTTTCGACGCCTTCAAGCGTTCCAGCCACGTTCGCAGCGCCGGTGACGGATCGGCCATGATGCTCACTCCTGAAACAACTCGGTCAGCCCGATATCCAGCAGGGCGTCATCGTCCAGGTCTTCCAACCGTTCCAGGCTGTCTGCCGCCTCCGGCAGGTCGTCGCGCAGCGCTGGCACGGGCGGCGGCAGCGGCAGCGGCGCAGTCACCACGTCAGGCGTTTCGGCCACGACCTCGCCCCGCATGGCATCATCCAACTGCCGTCGGAACATCTGGTCCTGTGCGTACTGCTGCGTTTCGCGATTTTTCGCCTGCCGCAAATCCAAACGGCCCAGTGATGCCAGAAAAAACTCCTGGTGTTCGGGTGGCAGCGGGCGCTCAAAGAGCGCTTCGACGGCGTGCTGCGTCGAATGCCCGCGCTGGTAGGCCGCCCAGATCAAACGCCCCGCCCAGTTCGCCACCTCGCGCACGCCCGGTTCGGGATCGTTCAGAAAAATCCACCGGACGGCCTCCAACGCGCGGGTTTCCTCCACCATCGCCAGAATGCGCAGCGTGGCCACCCGCACGTGTGGGTCCGGATCGCGCAGTTGTTCAGCCAGGTTTTCGATATCCATTGTCGCCGCTCGTTGTCGCCGCTAATTGACGCGTCCGCCATTTTCACAGTATAACAACGCCCCCAGGATCATGCTATCCACCGGAGGCCCGATCAGATCGCCCGAACATGCTATAATCACCGTGCTAAATGGGATGGAGCTGGCGAAAGAGCACCAGCCATGTTGAAGAGGGGTTAGTCAGATCGTGATCCAGCAAGCGGTAATCCTGGCAGCCGGGCGCGGCACGCGGCTTGGACTGCTGACCAAAGATCGCCCGAAGTCGATGCTCCCGGTGTTGGGCAAACCGATCATGGCACGTATCATGGATCGTATGAGAGACGCCGGGATTAAACGGTTTGTGGTCGTCATTGGCGAACACGAAGGCGCTATTGCCTCCTATCTTAGCAGTTCGTGGTATCCTGACGCCGAGATCAAGTTCGTGCTTCAGGGCATCCCGACCGGCACGGTTGACGCGCTGCTGCTGGCCGCCCACCATCTCGACGGGCCGTTTCTGCTGACGTCGGTCGATAACCTGACCTCACCCGGTCACGTCAAAAACCTGATCGATACCTTCAACCGGGGCGAGGACCACATGGCGACCCTCAGCCTGCTGCCCGCCACCCCGGAGCAGATTCGTCGTTCGTCCGGCGTGGTGATCGAAGGCGATTTGATCACGGCCATCGAAGAAAAACCCGATCAACCGTGCGGGTCGTATGCGGGCATCATGCTGTACGCGTTTGGCCTCCGCATTTTCGACTACCTGCCGCGCGTGAAGGTCTCAGCGCGCGGTGAGCGCGAAATCGCCACCGGCATCCATATCGGCATTCAAGACGGGCAGAAAGTCAGCTACGTGATCACCGACTGGCGGCTGCACCTTACCAACGAACTGGATTTACTGGCGATCAACCGCCAGTTTTTGCAGGAAGGTCGCGATACGCACATCCTCAGTGAGATTCCCGGCACGGTGCACATCGTCCCGCCGGTCCGCATCGACCCCAACGTGACGGTCGGGCAGGCGGCGCGCATCGGCCCCAACGTGTACCTTGAATCCGGCGCGACCATCGGTCCTGAGGCCGTGCTCGAAGATACGGTTGTCTTAAGCGGTGCGACGGTGCCCGCCGGTGAGCACTGTCACGGCGAGATCATCGACCGGCGCGTGCGAATTGCTGAAACTGAATCGATTTGACATGAAGGAGTTTTTTCAAGATGCGAAAACGGTATGGTGTCCTGATCGCCCTGCTGATTGTCGTAGCGCTGTTCGCTGCCGCCTGCGGGTCGGATGATAACAAAAAAACCAGCACATTCACGACCCTGGACGTGCAGACCGCCTACACGCGCTTCAGCCAGAGCGACAACGCGATCATCGTGGATGTGCGCAACCCGGACGAGTGGGCTGCTACCGGCATCCCGGTCGGCGCGGCGCTGATCCCCTTGCCCCAATTCGACCAGCGCGCCCCGAATGAGCTGCCCAAAGACAAAGAGATTTTTGTGATCTGCAACAGCGGCAATCGCAGCGTTATAGCTGCCGGGAGCCTGATCAGGCTCGGTTATCCCCACGTGATCAACATCGACGGCGGCATCCAGGCATGGCTGCGGGCCAATCTGCCCGTCGCGCCGTACACGCCCTGATCGCTGCAAACCGCACGAACGCAAACAGGCGATCCCGTGTTACAGATCGCCTGTTCGTGTGTGATCAACCGGTCACGCGTGCCAGTGGGAGCACGCGGCAGTTCTACAGATCAAGCAGCCGGTCAACTTCCGGCTTGTTAAACCCGACGACAATCCGCCCGCCGATGTCGATCACCGGCACGCCCTGCTGGCCGCTGCGCCGTACCATGTCCCGCGCGGCGGCAGCGTCCCGGCTCACGTCCACGTCACGAAAGCGGACGCCGCGCTCACGCAAATACCGTTTGGCGTGATTGCAGTGCGAGCACGTCGGCGTGCTGAAGATGATCACGCGTTTTTGTTTCTTTTTGACCGTGTCTTGTTCTCTTGGCATAGTTCCTCACGAAAATTGACTCTCACCCATCAATGCCATCGTGATTGTTTGATGCAAACCGGTGCCACAAAGTTTCAAGATCGCCGCCGCGCCCGTCAGGGTGCCGTGTTTTCGCCCGGCGACATGTAATAGTCTTGCAGGTTGAGCACTTTGTAGAGCCGTTCTTCCACGGCGTGAGGTATCTCCGGCTCCGGCATTTGCCGGTAGAGCATGATCGTTTTCGACAGCGTATTGACGACGATCCGGCAGTTTTCACATGTCGCCATGTGCGCTTCAAGCTCCTGGCACAGGTCGTCGCTCAACGTACCGTCCGCGTAATCCGACAGCGTGCTCAAATAGCGGCGGCATGCTTCGTGGTCGTGACTGTCTGGATGCGGTGTGCTCATTCTGAATGCCTCGCCTCGCTGATCACTGGCCCTTGCGAAAAATAGTGACTCAAGCGCTCGCGCAGTTTGAGCCGCGCGCGCATCAGGCGGCTTTTCACCGCCGAAATCGACAAATCCAACGCGTTGGCCGTTTCTTCGGTTGACAGGCCCTCGATGTCGCGCATCACAAACACGCTGCGCAGCGTCGCGGGTAGCTCCTCAACCGCGCGCGCCATTTCTTCGCGCGCCTCATCCCGCAGCAGGTCTTCTTCCGGCAGGCAGCAGAAGTCAAAAAGCTGGCGCGGAAGCAAATCACCGTCGTCACGTTCCAGCGGCTCGTCAACCGATACCTGGTCGGGTTCTTTGCGGCGCAGACGCATCAACGCGGCATTACTCGCGATCCGGTACAGCCACGTGCTCAGGCTGGAACGCGCCTCAAACCGGTCGATGGCTTTGAATGCGTTCAGGAACGTCTCTTGCAGCACGTCTTCCGCATCCGCTTCGTTGCCCATCATCCGCAGCGCCAGACGATAAATCCGGCTGGCGTTTTCGTCCACCAGTTGCGCATACGCCGCCTGATCGCCGGCCTGTAGCCGCGCGACCAACTCAGCATCATGATTGGAGTCAGACATAAGCTCTCTTAAGGGTTACTCGTCTCCGGTCAGACGGGCCGCAGTGGCCCACCCTCTTATCATAGCGCATCCGGGTACCGAACCCCAACGTCTGCTCTACTCTGTTAGATGCATAACCGGCTCGCGCGTTGCGGCGACTTTCCGGCAAAACTGCGCATCGGAAGAAGGGATGCCGTTGCGGTACAATTGGCGTAGAATCTTTACACGACACCCGACACGGAAGGATAATCTCTATGGGAGAAAAGAAGAGCAATCGAATCGTGCTGCGTGACGACATGATTTTCACCGCGCACAGCAGCAACGGTTTCAGCGTGCCGCTGGACGCGCGCAGAGACGCCGGGGGCCACGATGCGGGTATCAGCCCAATGGAACTGCTGCTCACGGCGCTGGCGGGCTGCACCGGCATGGACGTGATCAGCATCCTGCGCAAAAAGCAGCAGATTGTCACCGGCTTTGAGGTTGAAGTCGAAGGCGTGCGCGCCGACGAACATCCTAAAGTCTATACTGAAATCTGGGTCAGATACGTCATCACCGGGCACGGCGTCGATCCAAAAGCGGTGGACCGCGCCATTGAACTCTCCCGCGACAAGTATTGCGGGGCCGCCGCCACCTTGCGCCACACGGCCACAATCCACTACACCAGCGAACTCAGAGAAGCGGAAACGGGAGCGGGATACTCATGAATCGTGAAGAAGCCTGGCAACTGGTCACCGAATGGACCGAGTCGGAAAGTCTGCGCCATCACATGCTGGCCGTCGAGGCCGCCATGCGGGCCTATGCCCGCCATTTTGGCGCGGACGAAGAAAAATGGGGCGTGACGGGCCTGCTCCATGATTTTGATTACGAGCGTTACCCGGACATGACCGCCGAGGACGGGCACCCCTTCACCGGGCTGCGTATCCTGCGTGAGCGCGGCGTCGATGACGACATCATCCACGCCATCGCGTCACACGCATCCGAGCGCACCAACGTGCAGCCCGAAAGCCCGATGGACAAAAGCCTGGTCGCCGTTGACGAGCTGACCGGCTTTTTGACCGCCGTCGCGCTGGTCCGCCCCTCCAAAGACATCCGCGACATCACCAAGATCAGCTCCGTGCGCAAAAAGTGGAAGGATCGCAGTTTTGCCGCCGCCGTCAACCGCGAGGAAATCGAGCACGCCGCCAATGCCCTCGGTGTTGACCTGTGGACCGCGCATGTTCCGCTCGTATTGGACGCCATGAAAGCAATCGCGCCAGCCCTCGGCCTGGATGGCAGCGCAGCGAACGCGTGAACGGCTCCGACAGGGGCGCACCGCCGCGCCCCTCTTTTTCCCGAATAACAAAATCCACTTGCTATTTGCCCCTTCTCCGCGTTATCATGGCAGGGTTTGCGACCAGTCATGTCAGGCCGGTCTTCAAGTTCTAAAACAATCGGCCATATTCACCGCCACGTGAGAGGATTTTTGATATGAGAGGGTACCGCCTCTGGCTTGTGGTTATACTCGTAATTGCGGTTGTGTCGACCTGGATGAGTGTGGATAACCCCCACATCACCGCGCTCGGTCTCGACAAGGAAGTGAAAGTGATACAGGGGCTGGACTTGCAGGGCGGCTCGCGCGTGCTGCTCCAGGTCGCCCCCGGCACCAAATATGACTCTGCCACTGTTGATCAGGCCGTCAAAAACGTTGAGCGCCGTGTAAATGGCCTGGGCGTCACAGAAGCCGTCGTCCAGAAACAAGGCAGCGATCGTATCATCGTTGAGCTGCCCGGTGTGAAAGAGCAAACGGTGGCGTTTGATTCGATCAAATCGACCGGCCTGCTGGAATTTGTCGATTTTTCGACCGTTTCGTCGGGCCAGATTCTTGAGGGGGCCTGCATCCTGACCACCGATCAGGTCGCCCTGGCAGACGCGCGTCTGCTCGAAGGCGAAACGCCCAAGCCCTACGATCAATATACCTGCCCAAGTGAAGACCCGAACAATCCCGTCGAAGACCCGGCAACCTTGAACAACGGCCAGCCATTCCAAACGATCATGACCGGCTCCGGGTTGGCCGACGCGGCGGCTGTGCCCCAGGGCCAGATCGGTACCCAGTGGGCCGTGAACTTCGTGCTGGATAAAGGCGGCGACCGCGTCAGTGATTTTATTGATTACGTTGGCAACAATGCCAACCGCCCGATGGCCATCGTACTCGATGGGCGTTTGATCTCCTATCCCACCATTCAGCAGGGCCTGGCCGACAGTGCTAAGGCGGGTACGATGGATGGCGGCATCATCACCGGCAACTTCAGCAAGAGCGACGCCGACATCCTCGCCGCCCAATTGAAGTACGGTGCGCTGCCCGTCCCGCTGGATATCATCGCATTTGACACAATCGGCCCGTCGTTGGGCAAGCTCTCGGTCGAACGCTCGATCCGTGCGGGTTTCATCGGCGTGGTCACCGTGCTGGTGTTCATGCTGATCTACTACCGCGTGTCAGGCATCGCCGCCGACCTGGCGCTGCTGCTGTTCGCCGTGATCAACTTTGCGCTGTACAAGTTTATCCCGGTCACACTCAGCTTACCGGCTATCACCGGCTTCCTGATATCAATCGGCACCGCCGTCGATGGTAACATTCTCATCTTCGAGCGTATGAAAGAAGAACTGCGCAACGGTCGAACAATGGACCGGGCAATCGAAGCCGGGTTCGAGCGCGCCTGGACCTCCATCCGCGACTCGAACATCTCGACGATCATCATTACCATCATTCTGTATTTCTTCGGCAACGCCTTCGGCGCGAGCGCCGTGCAGGGCTTTGCGATCACGCTCGGTATGGGGTTGATCATCAACCTGTTCACCGCTGTGATCGCCACCCGCACCTTCCTGCACAGCATGGTGCTGATCGTCGGCGACCGGCTGCGCACTAACCCGAGATTGCTCGGCGTGTAGGCATCGACCAGGGAGAAACCATGTTTCTGTTCAATTTTGCACAACGCCGGAAGCTTTACTTCATGTTCTCGTTGGCGGTGATCATTCCCGGCGTGATTGCCATGATCATCTCGACCATTCAATACGGCAGCCCGGTCCGGCTCAGCATCGACTTCACCGGCGGCACGCTCATGGAAGTGTCATTTGTCGATAACGTCAGCGAGCAAGCCGTCCGTGACACGCTCAGCGGATTCGGGTTGAAGGACTTTGTCGTGCAGCGTCTCGATCCGATCAAGTCCGACGTGCTGAACTCCCAGGCCGAAACAGCCGGGAGCCGCTGGCAGCTTCGTTTTGAAGAAACCTCAGACCTGGAGGCGCTAAAGACCTACATGCAGGATCCGTCACGCCTGGGGCCGTTCTGGTCACCTCTTACCGTCGAAGAAGACCCGACGCGTGAGGGCGCACTGACGACCAGCAGCGTTTCCGCCACCGTCGGCAAAGAAGTGACACGCGCGGCAGTCGTGGCGACGTTGGCCGTCGCCGTGATCGTGCTGGGTTTCATCGTTTTCGCCTTCCGCAAGGTGCCGCGTGCCTTCCGGTACGGGGCCTGCGCCATCATCGCCATGTTCCACGACATCCTGGTCACGATGGGCGTCATGGCGATCCTCGGCCTGCTGTTTGACTGGGAAGCCGACGCGCTGTTCCTGACGGCGATCCTGACTGTCGTCGGGTACTCGGTGCAGGACTCGATCGTCGTCTTCGACCGCATCCGCGAAAACACGCCGAAATATCGCGGCGAACCCTACGAGACAATCGTCAATCGTAGCGTGCTCGAAACGGTGCACCGGTCGCTGGCGACGCAGTTGAATGCCGTTTTCGTCATGGTCGCCATTCTGTTGTTCGGCGGTGACACCATCCGGCAGTTCATCGGCATCATGCTGATCGGCCTGATGAGCGGTACCTACAGCTCGATCTTCAACGCGGTGCCGCTGCTCGTCTCGTGGGAAAAAGGCGAGATTCCTTTTGTCAACCGCGACGCCAAAAAACGCAGGCGCGACGAAATGGCCGCTGCTTAACTCTCCTGACATGCAGCGAGGGCAGCCCACCAATGGACTGCCCTCGTTTTTTTCCCGAAGAAATCTGGCGCTCAGCCCCGCCCGAACTGCCGCGCCAAATCCTCCCCGCTGATGTGCAGCATCGTCGGCGCGCCGTCCGGGTCCGCCAGCGGCGTGTCGCACCGTTCCAGGCGCTGGATCAAACCCTGCATCTCGTCATAGGTCAGCACCTGCCCGGCCTTGTACGCGCCCATCTGCGCCACCAGCCGGATCAGCCGGTCCGCCAGCACATCCCCATCGCCGCTGTCATCCAGTGTGTATGCGATCTGGCTCAAAACCTCAGCCGGTTCCTGATCGGCCAGCGCCATCGGGATCGCGCGCACCCGAAACGTATTGCTGCCGAACAGCTCCAGGTCAAATCCGAATGCGCCCAACAGGTCGAACGCCTCTTCGACCAGGCGAGCCAGCCCTGGCGGCAGGTCGACCATCATGGTTCTGAGGCTGCATCGCTCGACGGCATCCCCCGCCACGATGCGCTCGTTTAGCTGGTCGTACAACACGCGCTCGTGCGCGGCATGTTGGTCGATCAGATACACGCCGACCGGCCCTTCCGCCACGATATACGTTGCGCCCACCTGCCCCACCACACGCAAAATAGGCAGCGTGCGCGGGCGCAGCGGGCGACCCGCCCCGCCGGGAATCGCCGCGACATCCGGTTCCGGCGCGGCCTCGACGCCGCCAGGCGTCCCCAATTCCAGGCGCATTTGGCGCTCGCCGGGCACCATCTGGCGCGGCGGACCCGATATGCCCGCATCCCGGTCACGCGGATCGCCCCACCCGGACCCCACCGGGCTGGTCGCCTCGCCGTAGCCGCCGGTGTTCGTGCCCGCCGGGGCCTGGCCCGCGATAGTGCGCCGGACGGCCCGCTGCACGGCGGCAAATACCGCGTCCGGCACGCGGAACCGCACCTCGGCTTTGGTCGGGTGCACGTTCACGTCGACATCTTCCGGCGACAGCCGGACCAGCAGCACGGCCAATGGATAGTGCCCGCGTGGCAGCGGCTGGTACGCCTGTGTCACCGCGTATGCCAGGCTGTGATCCGAGATCGCCCGCCCGTTCACGAACAGCACGATATGGCTGCGCGACGTGCGAGTCAGCGTCGGGACGGACGTGAAGCCGTAAACCTCGACCAGTGGCACGTCAGGACGCGGCGCTGGTTGCGGGTGAACCTCCAACATCTCCTTGAACGTATCCAGGCCAAACACTTCGACCAGCACGTCCGCCAGGTCGCCGCTGCCCGTGCTGTGAAACTGCTCGCGCCCCTCCTGCACCAGCCGGAAACGCACGTCGGGATAGGCCATCGCGTAATGCGTGACAAGCTGCATGATGTGGCGGCGCTCGGTGCTCTCGGACTTGAGGAATTTCAACCGGGCCGGGGTGTTAAAAAACAGGTTTTCGACCGTGATCACCGTGCCGGTCGGTGCCCCGGCAGCGCGTTCGTGACGCACCTCGCCCCCTTCGACCTGTACCTCAACCCCGGTCGTTTCGTCCCGGTGACGGCTCACCAGTGTAGTGCGGCTCACGGCGGAGATGCTCGCCAGCGCTTCGCCGCGAAACCCCAGTGTCACGATGTGATCCAGGTCTTCGACCTTCTGTAATTTGCTGGTGGCATGGCGTGCGAACGCCAGCGCCGCCTCAGCCGCCGGGATGCCGGTCCCGTTGTCGCTGACGCGGACCAGACGCCGCCCGCCGCCATCCGCCTCGACCGTGATCGCGCTGGCGTCTGCATCCAGCGCGTTTTCGATCAACTCCTTGACCACCGACGCGGGCCGCTCGACAACCTCACCGGCTGCAATCTGGGCTGCCACCACGTCCGGTAACACACGAATTGACATACCTCACCATCCCGCTCATAAAACAAACCCCGGCCAGGCCGGGGCAGAATAGCCGATCTTCCGGGCAGGTATCATTCCGCCGCCTGGCCGCCCAACCGGTTTGCGCCGTCCAGCGGAATCGACAGAATGAATGTGCTGCCTTCTCCCTCGACGCTCTCCACCCAGGCGTCGCCGCCGTGCCGCTGCGCCACATTTTTCACGATGAACAGCCCCAACCCGCTGCCCTTGACACGTTTCCACTCCTTGCGGTGGACGCGCACGTTCCGCGCGAACAGCTTCGCCTGGTTCTCTGGGCTGATCCCGAACCCGTCATCGCTCACGCGGAACACCACCTCGTCGCTATCCATGACCAGTTCGACGGTAACGTGCCCGCCCTCAGGCGTATACTTCACTGCGTTTTCGACCAGGTTGGTAAACGCGCTCGTCAGCATCGCCCGATCCACGTTCAACACCGGTACGCGCTCGTCGATTGCATACGTCAGCGTCAGGTTTTTTTTAGCCGCCGGTTCGCCCAATCCGGCTACGACTTTACGCACGATCTCGATCACGTCACACGCTTCCCGCGCGAGCTGGTAAGTCCCGGTGACCGGGTCCAGCTTGCCTGCGTCGATGATCTTCTCGACCATGTCCGCCATCTGGACCACACCGGCGGAGATTTTTCCGACAAATTCGGTCTGCCGCTCGTTCAGCTCCCCGACCATACCCATCATGTCGAGATACCCCTTCATAAACGTCAGCGGTGACCGCATATCATGTGAGACTGTGCTCAAAAAATCGGACATGTTGTCGTTCAAGCGGCGAAAATGCGTGATGTCGCGCAGCACCAACACCCACCCGGTCATGTCCCCATTTTCGGTGTGGACGTCCGACACGTTCAGCGAATACGTGCGCCCGTTCTCGGCGGTGTATTCCATCAGGGCTTGCGCAGGCGGATCGTCGTCGTCCGAGAACAACGCGACCAAGCTTGTTATGGGCGATACATCGTCCAACCGCTGACCAACCGCGTCATACGACAGCGTTGGGAACAACTCTTGCGCCGCCGGATTCACGAGCTGGAGGTAACGTTCGCGGTCCACCACCAACACCGGGTCGGGTGTGCTGGCCAGCACTGCCGCCAGCCATTCGCGCCGCTTGCGAGCCGCCGCGAAAGAACGCGCATTCGCAATCGCAATCGCCGCCTGTCCGGCCAGGATTGACAGCAGCAGGCGCTCGGCATCGACCAGCACCCGCGACTGCTCAAAGCCCAGCCACAAAACACCGTGCGATGATTTGTGCGCCACCAATGGCAGCGCGACCAGCAGCGACAGCCCCAGCGTTTCCAGCATGCCCTGCGCGCGCGGATCAGCGGGCGTCAGCACGACCTCTCCCACCTGATCGACCAGCATGATCAGGTGGTCGTCAAGCGCGGCCATCGTGTCGGATTTTGGCCCGGTCGCATAGGCGTGCCACTGCCCGTTGCCTGTGGCCAACAGCCGCACACCATCTGCCCGAAGCGCCCGGTTGATGCCGCCCAAAATGTGCGGGATGATCTCGTTGAGGCCGGCGCTGCTGGCGATCTGGCGCGTCACGGTCAGCAGCAGCGCCTGCTGCTCGACATACTGGCTAAGTTGAGCCTGAAGCCCGTCGGGCATCATAACCCCCTCATTCCGTTACGGTGGCGCTGGCATCCTACCCGCCCCTTGTATCAGTCACTGCTACAATATACCGCTATCCGGTTGGGCGTCAAGTGCATCTGTCTTGCATCCCGTTTTCTTCCGTGCTACACTCCGGTCATTGAAACTTTAGCCTCTCACAATGTTTTACACAAACGGTGATGCTGCATGGCTGAGAGAATTCTGATCGTAGACGATGATGTCGACAGCCTGAAGCTGATCGGGCTGATGCTGCAGCGCCAGGGCTACGATATCGTCGTAGCGAATAACGGCCAGCAAGCCCTGAGTCGAGCCCATGCCGACCACCCGGACCTGATTACCAGGCTC
>CAYMTN010000074.1:0-21710 GCA_964393335.1 uncultured Anaerolineaceae bacterium | reverse complement strand
GCGTCCCACAAACAAAAAACCAGCGCTCTGAGTCAGTGCTGGTTGGGTGGTGCCCCCAGGGAGATTCGAACTCCCGTCTTGGCCTTGAAAGGGCCACGTCCTGGTCCCCTAGACGATGGGGGCGAACGCTGGGCATTGTACCAAACGGGTCAGGCGGCGTCAAGCCTCAGTCCGGCCCTGTTTCCGCCCGGCCTGCGCATAGACTATAATCGATAACAGCATCACGTCACATGACCCACACGGGAGCCTGATTTATGCCGGAACCGGCCCGCTTCAACTGGTTGATCGTGCAGGACGGCGCGCTGCCGCTCAGACCGGAAAATCGCCTGGATAAACACGCCGAACACCGCTGCACGTCCGTGCTGCTCTGGCCGGACGGGGAGTCTCCGTCGGTGGCCAACACGCTGCTCGTCGATCCGTGTTTTACGGATGCGGGTTACGTCCAGGCGGTGGACCGGTTGGAGACGCTCGGAATCGCGTTCGAGGACGTCGGGCACGTGTTTGTTACGCACCTGCACGGCGATCATATGTTGCACCTGCCCTGGGATGTGCCGTCGCCGCGCTTTCGTTCGTTCCGGCCTGGCAGGGTGGCGGCCTTCGACGGCATCACGCAGGTGAACTGTCCGGGGCATCACCCGCTGCTGCTGGCGCTGGTCTTCGCCATGCCGGATGGCCGCGCCGCGTGGGCCGTGGGGGACGCGGTGCTCGACGAGGACTGGCTGCGCGCCTGGGGCTACTACTGGCCGAACGGCTATGCGCCGGGTGACGTGATCGAGACGTGGCGCAGCGTGAGCGCGATCCTGGCGCAGGCGGACGTGATTCTGCCCGGTCACGGCCCCGCCATCACGGTCACGCCCGACCTGCTGGATGACCTGCTGGCGGCGTTTCCGCACGCGCCGTATGCGGATCACTGCCCGGACGTGGCGGACGTGCTGCGCGCGCGGCTGGCGCGTCTGCACGCGGCGGGAGCGTAACGCGTGGCCGACTCCAAGCCCAAAAAGCGGCTGGTGCTGTGCATGGGCCAGTACTGCAACCATGCCGGGCAGGCCGAACCGCTCTATGAGCGGCTGCGCGACGAATTGGGCGATCCGTGCCCGGCGTTTATGGCGCGCGGCCCGGTGTCGTGGGAGACGGCGAGCTGCCTGGATATGTGCGGCGGCGGCCCCAACATGGTGATTTATCCGGGCGAGATATGGTACAACCAGCTCGACCTGGAGACGCTCGAACGGGCCATCCGCGAGCACATTCGGGACGCTGAGGACGAGGCGGATTGACCCGGCGCACGTCGCGTCGCGCCTTCAGGCAGTCGAGTTTTTTGGTCTCGCTTTTTTGCCAAAAAGCGAGCGGGGTTCGGGGCTGGCCCCGAAATCTCCGCCCGCACCTGCTTGACACCACCCGCGATCCCGTCTATTATCGTCAGCAGAATGACGTTGAACCGGAGGAGTACGCTCCCTAACGCCGGACAGAAACCCGCGTCACCGGCTGAAAGCGCGGGACGGGCAGCAGGAGCGGAATGGGCCGGGGAGTCGCGCGGAGGAAATGCCGCGCCGGGATCGCCGCCGTTACACAGGCGCAATGAGTGAGGCTGGCTTTCGTGACGGTGTGCGCATCGCACGCACTGTGCGGAACCGGCCTAACCAGGGTGGCACCACGGGCTTAGGCGCTCGTCCCTGATCGTTCGGGGGACGGGCGTTTTTTGATTCCCGGCCCCACACGCACACCACCGTCCGTAACTCATTGCACGTATCATAAGGAGCCTTTATCATGCCTGACAAGACCCACATCAAGTACCTGCTCGACGAATCCGAAATGCCGAAAGCGTGGTATAACATCGTGCCCGACCTGCCGCGCCCGCTGCCGCCTATGCTGAATCCCATGACCAAAATGCCTGCCGGACCGGATGACATCGCCCCCCTGTTCCCGATGGCGCTGATCATGCAGGAGGTCAGCCAGGAACGTTACATCGAGATTCCCGACCCGGTGCGGCAAGTCCTGGCGCAGTGGCGTCCCAGCCCGTTGTTCCGGGCGCGGCGGCTCGAAAAAACGCTCGATACACCCGCGCGCATCTATTACAAGTACGAAGGCGTCAGTCCGGCTGGCAGCCACAAGCCGAATACGGCTGTCGCGCAGGTCTTTTACAACAAAGAAGAAGGCGTCTCGAAGATTGTGACCGAAACCGGCGCGGGGCAGTGGGGGTCGTCACTGGCCATGGCCGGGGCGTTCTTCGGCGTGGAGATCGAAGTCTTCATGGTGCGCGTCAGTTATGAGCAGAAGCCGTACCGCCGCAGCATGATACAGGCCTACGGCGCGACGGTTCACGCCAGCCCGACCAATCTCACCCAGGCCGGGCGCATGATCCTGGCGAAATTCCCCGACACGCCTGGCAGCCTGGGCATCGCCATTAGCGAAGCGGTCGAAGTCGCAGCCACCCACGACGACGTGAAATACTCGCTGGGCAGCGTGCTGAATCATGTCATCCTGCACCAGTCCATCATCGGCGAAGAGGCGCTGCTGCAACTGGCGAAAGCGGACGATTACCCGGACGTGGTGATCGGCTGTGCGGGCGGCGGCAGCAACATGGCCGGGTTGATCGTGCCCTTCGTGCGCGAAAAGATGCACAAGGGCCTCAACACGCGTTTCCTGGCCGCCGAACCGACCGCCTGCCCCAGCATGACCAGAGGCGTCTATGCCTACGATTATGGCGACAGCGTGGGGATGGGGCCGATTGCCAAGATGTACACACTGGGCCACGACTTCATCCCGCCGGGCATCCACGCGGGCGGGCTGCGCTATCACGGCATGGCTCCCATCATGTCGATGCTGCACCTGGAAGGCATCCTGGAGGCGCAGGCTTACCACCAAAACAGCATCTTCGAGGCGGCAGTGCTGTTCGCCAGAAACGAAGGCATCATGCCCGCGCCGGAGAGCGCGCACGCCATCCGCGCCGCCATCGACGAGGCGCTCGAAGCCAAAGAACTCGGCGAGGAGCGCGTGATCCTCTTTAACCTGAGCGGGCACGGTCACTTTGACATGCTGTCCTACGACAAGTATCTGGAGGGCGCGCTGGAAGATTACGATTATCCTGCGGAAGCGGTGGCCGACGCGCAGACGCGTATGCCGGTGGTGGACGAAGCCGCGTTCGCGATGGGCGACTGAGCAAATCTCGTGTGTGGCGCTTCCGCCCCGCGCTCTCACTGGGGATCGCCCATTCTACCGGCGCGTAGGGCAGGTTTCACAACAAAACATGATAATTGACAGCCCCTGGCCTGTCTGCACGGGCAGGCCAGGGGTTTTGTGTCTGTAATCGCTGGCGATCCGTGCCCCTCACGTCATTTTTCTGTGCATTGTGCACTAAAAGTAACAAAACTGCACAAAAAACAGTCCTCAATAATATGCCAAATAATACGAAGACGGCTAGCTGCATCGCCCGTAGTATAGTGCACAGTGTCCGAACGCCGCACAAACGCGCACGGATTCCGCCCTCACCGGGGGTGCTTGCACGCCGGGGACTTCTGAGAGGCCCTGCACTGGCGATAACCAAGCCAAAGGAGAAAAACAACATGAGGCGAAAACGATTTTGGCGTTTGTTTTCACTGACGATGCTGGTCACCGGATTGATGATGCTGTTCCCCAGCCTGGCATCCGCGCAAGGGGACGGCGTGACGCTGGACAGCCTGGCCGTTTCACTGAACACAGTCTGGGTGTTAATCGCCGGGTTCCTGGTCTTTTTCATGCAAGCCGGGTTCGGGTTCCTCGAAGCGGGTTTTGTCCGCTCGAAGAACGTCGTCAACATCATGGCCGAAAACTTCCTCGATACGACGATGACCACCGTCGGTTTTTGGGCCGCAGGGTTCGCCATCATGTTTGGCAGCGGCACCGGGCTGTTCGGCACGGAGTGGTTTTTCTTGCAGGGACTGCCCGCGTCGATCAACGGGCTGCCGCCCTACGCATTCTTCTTCTTCCAGTTCGCATTTTCGGCTGCCGCCTCGACGATTGCCTCCGGTTTGATGGCCGAGCGCACCGACTTCCGCGCCGACCTGATCTACAGCTTCATCGTCGGCCTGGTGATCTATCCGGTGGTCGGGCACTGGTGCTGGGCGAGCGATGGCTGGCTGGCCGAGCGCGGCTTCATGGATTTCGCCGGTTCGACAGTCGTACACCTCGTCGGCGCGATGGTCGGCCTGGCCGGTACGCTGATGCTCGGTAAACGCATAGACAAGGAGTTCGGCAAATCGATACGGGGCCATAACATCCCGCTGGCGGCTATCGGCACGTTCATTTTGTGGCTGGGCTGGTTCGGCTTCAACCCCGGCAGCACGCTGGGCGCGACCGACTCCAGCCTGATCGCCCTGGTGGTGCTGAACACCGACTTCGCCGCGACAACCGGCGCGATTGTGGCCATCTTCCTGTCATATGCTTCTACCCGCACATGGGATGTCAGCATGGCCTTTAACGGCTCGCTGGCCGGGCTGGTGGCGATCACCGCGCCGTGCGCCTTCGTGACCCCCACCTCGGCGCTGATCATCGGCATGGTGGCGGGCGTGCTGACCTATTACGGCGTGCTGTTGATGGAAGCGCTGCGCATCGATGACCCGGTGGGCGCGTTCCCGGTGCACGGCCTGAACGGCATGTTCGGCACGCTGTCGGTTGGCCTGTTTGCCACCCAGGGCGGCCTGTTTTACGGCGGCGGGTTCAGCCAACTGGGGACTCAGGCGTTAGGCGTGCTGGCGGCGGTGGCGTTTGTCTTCCCGGTATCGCTGCTGATGTTCTACGGCATCAAGGTCTTCTTTGGCCTGCGCGTGCCCGAAACGGTGGAGCGCATTGGCATCGACGCGTTTTATCACGGCATGACCTCTTACCCGGAATTCACCAGCGGGTACAGCATCCCGTCTCCCGTGACGGCCCCCACCGCCAAGCCGCGCGGGACCGTGCCGGAATCGTCACCTGCCGCCGGGGATTAGCGCCGTCACGCTGACTCCATTACCCTAAACACGAGGAAAGCTCATGACCAAAAAAATCGAAGCAATCGTTCGTGAAGAACGCCTGGAAGCCGTCAAAACAGCGCTGACCAACATCGGCATCGTGGGCCTGAACATCGCGCTGGTGCGCGGGCGCGGGCGCGGCGGCGGCATCAAGGTAAACTGGCGCACCGGATCGTTCGTGGTGGACCTGATCCCGCACGTGCAGTTTAACATCATCTTGAGTGACGATAACGTCGAAGCCACCATCGAGGCGATCCGGTCGGCAGCCTATACCGGCGCGGAAGGTGACGGCATGATCTTCGTTTATCCAGTGGAAGATGTGATCCGCGTCAGTTCGGGCGAACGCGGGCGCGCCGCCATCACCTACCAGGGTGACATCGACACCAAACGCGCGAAGGTTTGACCGAGTCCATGTTCATCGTGACACGTTCATGATGATTTCCTCCCTCTCAGCGATGGGGGCGCACGCGGCGCGCCCCCGTTCGTTTACCATCAGCCAACCGTTAGAGTCCGGTCAGCGAGCGGTGAGTTGACCGGAGTACAGCCGTAGCGCCTCCGTCAAGCCCTCTATAGGACCTCCGTCATATACTGGAAAACAGAAGACTGCTCACCGTGATCCGTTCGGCGCTGGACACCCGTCCCGGCCAACGGAAGACGGTCAGCGGATAGCGCGTGTATGCGAGGGCGATCATGACCACAGCAGCCAGACTCATCGTGATCTTGTTTCTCATCGTGAGCGCCCTGGTGATTCTGGCAGGGTGCTCGTGGGACGAAGCCGCACGCTCGACCGGGCGGCCCGCTGTGGCCCAGGCGGCTGTGCAGCCGGGGGCGCTGCCGGTCCGGTCCGATACGGCGGCCAGCCAGACCGGCTCCGCCGTGCTCCCGGCGCGTGCGACGACCTGCGCGTACCCGTCCGGCTGGCTGCTGTACCAGGTGCCGGTCAACGACACGGTCTACAGCGTGGCGGCGCGGGCGGGCGTATCGGTGGACGCGCTGCTGCGTGCGAACTGTCTCGCCGCCGCGTCGGGCATTGGTTCCGGCGCGTGGTTGTACGTGCCGCCGCAGACGCTGGCGAACAGCCCGCGTACCTTTTTGCCGTTGGGCATCAGCGCGTTTGTGGTCGATCCGGTGGTGGTTGACGCGGGCGGTATGATATGGCTGGCGTGGCAGGCGCAGGGGCCGGTCGTGCGGGTGCGGATCGGCTGGATGTACCAGGGCCAGTTCATCGAAGAAGCCGCCAACCTGCCGCAAACGGGGACGTGGCAGTTTCAGGCCCCGGCAGATGGCCGCGAGTCGATCACGTTTGAGGTGCGCGCCAGCGACGGCGTGCACGAGGTCGCCGCGCAGACATCCGTTCAGGTGCGCTGCCCGCAGGGGTGGTTTTTCAGCCCGCAGCCGTCCGAATGCCCGCTGCCGCCCCTGGTCACGACGTTTTACGAGCAGGCATTCGAGCGCGGCGTGATCGTCTACGTGCCGGCGCTGCGCGCGCATTACGTGCTGGTCAACGGTAAGGCCGGGCAGTTGGTGGTCGATACCTTCGCGCCGGGTATGCCGCTCAACGATCCGGCGCTGAAACCGGCGGCCTCGACCGGCCTGCGGCTGCCCAGCGGCGCGATCTATTACGCGTGGCGCGGCGATGAAGCGCAGCGGCAGGCGCTTGGTTACGCGCTGGCTGAGCCGCGCATCTATACCGGCATGTTGCAGCGTGCGGTGAGTCCCGGCGGCGAGCAGGTCTATTTTTCGTCCGCGTCCGGGCCGATCTACCGGTTCATCAACGGGCAGGCGTGGTCGCTCCTCGTGCCACAATAATGCCCGATGCTCCTCCCCTTTTGCCAGGCCGGGCGGCGGCTGCCTCCCGGCATTTTTTCTGTTTGGGGGAATTTGCCTTCGGGCCGGGATCGCGTTTATGGTAGGGGCGGACGCCATTCGCAGCGTCCGCGCCATCATGGACACCAGGAGGTTTGATCATGACAGAGTCGCTCAGCAGCAGCGCTCAAAAAGTGCAGGATGCGCTGGCCGCGCTCGGTTTTGGAGCCTGCGAAGTGGTCGAGCTGCCGGATTCGACGCGCACCGCCGCCGAAGCGGCTGCCGCCATCGGCTGCACCGTCGCGCAGATCGCCAAGTCGCTGGTCTTCAAGGGGCGGACCAGCGGCAAGCCCGTGTTGGTGATCGCCAGCGGCACCAACCGCGTGAATACCCACATCATCGCGGACCTGTGCGGCGAGCCGATCGATAAGCCGGACGCGGATTACGTGCGCGAGCGCACCGGTTTTGTGATCGGCGGCGTGCCCCCGATCGGCCACAGCGAGCCGCTGCTGACGTTTGTGGACGCCGATTTGCGCCAGTTTGACGTGATCTGGGCTGCCGCCGGGACTCCGCGCGCCGTGTTCCGCCTGACACCCGCCGACCTGGAACGCATGACCGGCGGGCGCGTGGTCCAGGTGACGTGAGGCGGGCTGTCCTGCTATAGTCTGGCGTAGATCGTTCACACAGACACCAGGGGAAGCATCATGATTCGCCGCTCACCAGTATCCCGCGCCGCGCTCGGTCTGGCCCTGTGCGGCCTGGCGCTGATCGCCGGGCTTGCCCGGTCGTCGTTTGCACAGGATACGGCGCAGGATGCGGCGCAGAGTGCGACGCCGGTCCCGACGCCGACTCCCGTACAGCCGCAGGATGGCACGCTCGACAGCAAAACCCTGATCCTCAGCACGCCGCGCAGCGCCTATTATGCCATCACGTATTGGAGCGACGGACTCCGCGTGGCGGGTTACCTGGGCCTTCCGGCAGGGCCGGGACCGTTCCCCGCAATCATTCACAACCGGGGCGGGTTCGATGACGTGGGCGCGCTGACCGGGATCGAGATCGTGCCCTACGTCGAAGCGGGTTACGTGGCGGTGGCGTCCCAGTATCGCGGCAACGGCGGCGGGGAAGGGCAGGAGGATTTCGGCGGCGACGACGTGCACGACGTGACCAACCTGATCGCGCTGCTGCAACACATGCCGGAAGTCGATCCCAACCGCATCGGCATGAGCGGCGGATCGCGCGGCGGCATGATGACGTATCTCGCACTCAAAACCGATACGCTCTCCGGCCAGCACGCGATCAAAGCCGCCGTGACGGTCGGCGGGCTGGCGGACCTGTTCATGTGGGACCGGCAGCGCGGCGACCTGGCGGGCGTGCTCTGGTTGCCGCTGGTTGGCGCGACCCCGGCGCAGGCTCCGCCGCTCTACGAGGCGCGTTCCGCGACATATTGGCCGGACCTGATCGACGCGCCGCTGCTGCTGCTGCACGGCGAAGCCGACACCGAAATCTCGATCCAGGAAACGCTCACGTTGGCCGACCTGCTGCGGCAGGCGGGCAAAACGGTGCAGGTGATCACGTTTCCCGGCGGTGACCATTCCCTTTCAAATTACACGGGCGGTTATCCCGACGCGCTGGCCTGGTTCGGAATCTACCTGGGCGGCGACGGCGTAGACCGGTCGTATGCGGCGCACGAACAGGCGATCACGGACGTTTCGACGTGGTTTCTCGCCCGGCAGCAGGCGCAGTGACCGCGCTCGCTGCGTGAACGCCCTCACGCCGGTTGGGGCGCGCGGCGCAGGGCGCGCCGCATGAAAAAATAGACCACCGCCAGCAGCACAAGCGCCAGCAGCGTCCATTTGATCGCCGCTGCCAGCGAGGCCAGCAGGATCAGCGGCGCGGACAGGTGATCCGTGTCGCGCAGAATGATCAGGTGCAGGATGTTTTCGGCGTAATCAAATGGCACAGCCGCGCAGGGCGCAACAAACCAGAAGCGGTGCAGCGGCAGCGGCGCGCCCGGCTGGTGGATTGTCAGCACGGCGACGGCGCTTGCCAGAAACACGGCGTAGACCAACGGGAAGACAAAATCGAGCCACAGCGAATCCCGGTACTGGCTGACGGCGTCCGGTCCCCACTGTGTGATCACGTCCTGAAAGCGGTCTTTGGAAAACGCGAGTTGCAGCCGGTCCACGCTGGGGGCGTTGTCCGGTATCTCGCTGGACAGCAGCGCGAACGCGATGAACAGGATGATCACCAGGTTGCCCGCCAGCGCGACGATCCAGACTCGCGCCAGCCGATGATAGGCCGCATTGATCACGACGATGTCTCCTTTGTAGAACAGCGATCAGTAGGGGCGCTGCTGACGAACCGCCGGTTCGCCTGCGCCCGGCTCCCAGCGGCCAGCCAGGGTCGCCGGTTCGCCTGCGCCTGATTATAGGGCGGGTGCCTGTGCCGCGATAGCCGCTTGCGCCGTTTTCCCCGGAGCGTGTAAAATTCAGAACATGCGTACTAATCGCAGCCATACCGCACGTGGCCGGATTTTACGCTCTGGCTTTTCGCTGATCGCTTTTTTTCCGCTTATGGCTGCTTTTGGGAGGTCCACATGGTCGATCAGCCTGTTCCTGCCGCCACCGTAATAGGCATATTTCCCGACGAATCCGCCGCCGCTGCGGCGGAAGCTGCGTTAGCGGACCTGCACCCGCGCCGCTGCGAGCGCCTGCTGTTTTTGCTCAGCGACACGCCCGGCGAGGACCGTGTAAACGCGCTGTCCGCTGCGCTGGCCCCGCTGACGCCGCACGTGTTGATCGAAAATTCGGAAAATGAACAGGCGGTCGTGCTGTTTTTGACGTGCCAGACACCGGACGCGGCGGCAGCCCGCACGCTGGCCGATACGCTGCGGGCCTATTTCAACACGCCGTATTATGTGCGCGTCCGCCCGCCCTGGGACCCGGCGGACGACGCTGCCGACCGGGCGCGGGATAGCCGCATCCAGGCCACGATGCTGATCATCGGCGATGCCACGCGGCAAACCTTCGAACACCCGGAGGTGCGCGCGCTGATGGGGCGAATGCTTGCGGAATCCATGCGGAACCCGGCGCAGCCGCCCGATCCGCAGTCACCGGTCAGGCGGGAACTCAACGTGCTGACCGCGCGCATCCAGGCGGAGCTGATCCAGCAGTTAGCCGCCGGGCGCGGTGTCGAGTTGGACCCGGACACGCTGAGGACGTTTGGATCGACAAACGGCCTGTTTCAGATGGATGCATCGCTGCTGGAGCAGTTTTCCGAGGCGGTCTACCAACCGCCGCTTCCGCTGTCTGCCGCCTACGGCGATGTCGCCGTGCAGGGGCGACAGCTCGATCTGACGTTCGTGGCGCTGGCCTACGTCGCGCTGGGGCTGCCCGCCCTGTTCGCCTATCTTCAGGGTGCGGGCTGCACCGGCTTCGACTATCGCCTGGAAGACTTCGAGGACGTGCGCGGCGATTGACACGCGCTACCTGACCCGCGCTATCAAGCGGCGGAACCACTTCCTTTGTATAATGGAATAGAACTTATCTGATCGCTGGTCAGGAACATCCGCGAGGCAGGTTTCAGGCAGGTTGGTAGGACCAAAGTCTGTATATGCCCCAACGATGAGGAGGTATAATCATGTTCCTTGATAGCATGCCGCTCGATCAACCGGAGCACTGGTTGGTGACGTGGGGCTTTGAAGGCGAGGCATTTGATACCCTGCGCAGCTACGCGGAAGAAGTGACCTACCCGGCGCGGGCCACGATCTTCATGGAAGGTGATGCGCCGGATGGCATGTATCTGGTGTTGGAAGGGATGGCCCTGGTCTTCACAGTTGACGAAAATGGCAACGAGCGCACGCTGAGTATCGTTACGGAAGGCCAGTCGTTTGGTGAGATCGGGCTGCTGGTCGGCCAGCCGCGTAACGCGACCGTCGCAGCAGGGCTGGCCGTGCGCCTGTTGAAGATCACGCCCGACGTGCTGGAAAAACTCGAACGCGAAAAGCCGGAATTGATCTTAAAAATGTACAAGACGCTGGCCCAAACACTGGCCGATCAGTGGATGCGCGGGGGTCCCTGGTTTGGAAAGCAGCGGAAGGCAGGTTAGCATGACCGATAACCTCGAACGTTCTACCCAGGAAACGGACGTCATCACCGACGAGCAGTTCGACGCGATCCGGAGTCTGCTGCGCGCCCCGGATGAGCCGGAAGACCTGGATATCCCGGTCGGCATCGTCACCGACCTGATCATGCGCATCCTGTTCAACGAGGGACACGTCAGTCTGCGGCGTTTTGCCGACGTGATCCGGCTCGAACTCAAAGTGTTGGACGGGCTGCTCGAACGTATGCAGTACGACCAACTGGTCGAAGTCGCCAGCGCGGGCGGCATGGGCCGCTTCACGTACACGTACAACCTGACCGACGCCGGAAATTTACGCGCGCGGGATTCGTTCGAGCGCGGCCAGTACATCGGTCCGGCCCCCGTGCCGATTGAGAAGTACAACGAGATGATCTTACAGCAGACGGCGCGTAACCTGCGGATCAGCCCCCGGCTGGTGCAGGAATCGCTGTCGCACCTGGTGCTGGCCGATGGGTTTCACCGGCGCATCGGCCCGGCGATCAACGCCGGTTCCTCGATTTTTCTCTACGGCCCGCCCGGCAATGGCAAAACGACGGTGGCCCAGGCCGTCGCCGGGTTGATTTCGGGAGCCAGCCCGATCTGGGTGCCGTATGCGATCACCATCGGCGGTTACGTCGTCAGCATCTACGATCCGCTGATCTTCCGCGAGGTGCCGCTCGACAAAGACCAGCTTCGAAGCCTGCGGGCCGATCCGGACGCGGTGGTAGACCGCCGCTGGGGCTTTTTCATGCGACCGGCGGTGATCGTCGGCGGCGAGCTGACGATGGACGCGCTTGACCTGCGCTTCGACCACATCGCCAAGTTTTATGAAGCGCCGCTCCAGCTCAAGGCCAACGGCGGCATGTTCCTGATCGACGATTTCGGGCGGCAGGTGATGCCGCCCTCCGAGCTGCTCAACCGCTGGATCGTGCCGCTCGACGCGGGGTATGACTTTTTGCGGCTGCAAACCGGGCAAACGCTCCAGGTACCATTCCGGCAGTTGATCATCTTCAGCACCAACCTGGACCCGCACCAATTGGTGGACGACGCGTTTTTGCGCCGGATTCAGATGAAAGTCCAGGTCGAAAGCCCGGACGAGCGCATGTTTTTCCAGATTTTCGCCACGATGGCGCAGCAGTATGGCATCCCCCTGGAAAAAGATGGATTCCTGCACCTGCTGCAAAACTGGTACCGGGATCCGGGACGCCCGATGCAGGCAGTTCACCCGCGCGACCTGCTGAAAATCATCGTGGCAATGGCGGATTATGAGGGCCTGCCCCCGCGCCTGACGCCTGACGCCATCGACGCCGCCTGTATGAGCTACTTTGTCGAACCAAACGAGAGCGGCTACCTGATGCCCCTGCCATCCCACAGCCGCTAGTTCGACCACCGGCTGGTCGCTGGACGCCCGCGTGATCACGACGATCACGCGGGCGTTTTATGTGGCGGGCGGCGCGGCAGCGTGGAAATCCGCCCTACTGGCCGATTGAGCGCGAAACGATTATGCTTTTGGTGACCGTCGAGTGGTGCAGGAGCGTGAGACAATTGATGCGTAGTGGAAACAAAGGGGCACGCCGCGCCGCGTGGATCATTTTGGGCAGCATGGTATGTTTGGGATTGAGCGTGCCGCACGCCGCCCCGCTGCTGGTGGCGGGCGCGGCAGTCGATGGGCCGCCGTTTTCGCTGCCGTTTGCCGATCCACCGGGGCCGACTACGTGGTTGTACGAGCAGCATTATGGCAATACGACGGCGGCGTTCAACTATGGCGACGTGTGGTACGAATTTGGCCAGGGCCTGCATTTCGGGGTGGATTTTGAAGCGGCGTGCGGCACGCCCGTGCTGGCGATTGCCGACGGGGTAGTCGCCTACGTGGACGCGGAAGGCTTTGGCGCGGGGCCGCATAACCTGGTGTTAGACCATCCGGGCACGGGTTACGCGTCCCTCTACGGGCATTTGTTACACCAGCCGCTGCTGACGCGCGGCCAGACCGTGCAGCGCGGCGAGCAGATCGGCCTGAGCGGCGACCCGGATGGATCGTGCGGGTCGCGCCCGCACCTGCACCTGGAAATCCGCGAAGAGGGCTATCAAGTCGCGCTGAACCCGATCCCGTTTTTTGACGTGAACTGGCACATGATCGCCAGCATCGGGCCATCCAGCAATGTTTTCCAGCAGGACCTGGACACGCCGTATCGCTGGATGAAGCTGGACGACCAGCCGGATATTCACTTCAGCACGAACCTGTTGAACAACTATGCCCATCCCTGGCCGCCCAAGATCGAACTGCGCGCGCCGGTCAATTCACCCATCGCGCGCCACCTGGACTCGCTGCCGGATAACGTCGAGGTCACCCGCACGGCGGTAGCGCTCGATCAATGGAATCTCAACGCGTGGTGGGACCCGCGCGACCTCGACGGCGTGTACCTGATCGACGCCGTGCCGGAGCAGGCAGCGGGCGTCTTCCGCCAGCCGCTGGATGGATCGCCGCGCCGCTACGTGCAGCCCGCGCCGCCGCTGCTGCTGTCGCCGCAGGGCACTGTCTCGGTGCAATATATCGGCGGGGGCACGATGCGCATTGAGCGCCGCCTCACGGGCGAATCGTGGGACGTATTCACCAACGGCAACTATCCCGCCGTGTCACCGGACGGATCGCGTCTGTTGTGGGAAGTGGTGTATGGCGAGTTCATGCCCGGCTCGTCGCTGCCCGGCGTGGCGATGTGGATCAGCAATCTGGACGGCATGCAGCGCCGCCAGGTCTACACGCAGGCCGGCGGTTACAGCCTGTGGCTGGATGCGTACCGCCTGTTGATCGTCAAACGACCGCCGTATACCGCCGAATCACAGTTGTACATCCTCGACGTGGACGATCCGCGGATGCAGCCCGAACTGCTCGGCATCTACCCGTTTTTGCACGGGTTGAAGGTTGCGCCCGGCGGCGGCATGATCGCGTTTTTCCTGCCGTTTCAGGCGGACCCCGCCGCGAGTGGAATGTACGTCCAGACCACTGCGATTGGCTCGACGCCGCGCCCGATCGACGCGTTTGGCGCGTACGAATGGCGCGACGATCACACGCTGTTCATGCTGAGTTTCGACGCCGCGCAGGACACGCACGCGCTCGGCCTCGTGGATGCGGAGACGGGCACCCATCGCTGGCTGACCGATCCTGCCGATCTGCCGATCCGCGTGGCGAATGGCGATTGGAGTGTCTCGCCGGATGGCACGCGGATCGTGTACGTGGACCCGACCGATTACGGGCTGTACATGCTGGCGGTCGGCGGGGCGGGGGACGAGTGATGGCAGGGGCGTCTGCTGCGCCCCTACCGAGACGAATTTACGGATAGGTTGTTACTGATACTCGCATCGAGAATCAACTTTCGAGTATCGGCAGCAAGCCTCACCCCTGGTCGCACCCGCGACCTCCCGCGCCATTACATGGCGCGGGACCGCGCATCGCGCGGAAGGGTGAGGCGACAGGCGTGCGCTTACGGCGTCAGACGCCAGGTGCCGCCCAGGCAGTCCCCGCGAATGTCCTGCTCGTAGAACGAGATGCTTTCCCCGTACAGGGTCGTCAGGCGGTGCTCGCCGGGACCGGGGAAATACTGCCCGTTTTCGACGTAGCCGCCCGCGATGTAGGTGTAGGGGCTGGTCAGCTCGAATTCGGGCGTGATCGCCCACCCCATCCCGTTCTGGATATCCGGGTGCGTGCGCCAGATTTTGCCGAAGCCGCGCCGGGGCTGGATCAGGTTGTCGGCGGGCGGCACCAGGCTCGGATCGGTTTCCGGCTCACCTTCCAGGAACGTATCGTTGAAGCAGTACCAGTCGCCGCCGGGGAAGTTCGGATCGGGATCATCGACCATGACCCAAATCTGGCGGTTATGGCGCAGCCAGAACATGCGCCCATGCTGGAATACCTGCTCTGCGATGTCGAGTACGGCGGTGACGTTCGTCGGGAAGATGTCCGGGCGCGGCGTAGCAGAAGCCAGCGGGACGGCCACGGTTGGCGGCGGGGGCGACGGCGTCCAGGTGGCGGTGACTTGCGCCACGACGGGCGCGCGTACGGCCCACAACCGCACCGTATCCCCGCCGGACGCGAGCACGGCTCCGGCAGGGTCAAACGCGAGGCGCTGCGCTGCGCCGGAGTCACCCAATGTCACCAACCCCGCGCCGCTGGCCGCATCCCACAGAGTCAGCGGGGCATCCTGGCCGGTGGTGGCGATCAGCGCGCCGTTGGGACTGTACGCGGCGGCGGGTGTGTTCCCTGCGCCCGCGTTCCATACCAGCGTGCCGCGCAGCACGTCCCACACGCTGATCTCGCCCCCGGCTCCAACGGCAAGCCGTCCTTCATCCGGGCTGAAGGCGACCGCGCTCACACTCGCGCCGGGGTCGGCCAGGATGCGCCCGGCAACGGTCCCGGTGATGTCCCACAGGCGCACGGTGCCATCGTCCGCTCCGGACGCGATCCACGCGCCGTCCGGGCTGACGGCGAGACTCAACACCTGCCCGGTATGGCCGTCAAAACGCCGCAGCTGCTGGCCGCTGGATACATCCCACAGCAGCAGCGCGCCGTTATCCCCGCCGGAAACAAGCGTGCTGTCGCTGCCAAACGCAAGACTGTGCACAATCCCGTCGAAGCCGGCAAGTTGGCCCGTCTGCGTGCCGCTGGCCGTATCCCAGACGCGCAGCGTGCCGCCCGACCCGGCAGAGACCAGCCGTGACCCGTCGGGACTGATCGCCAGCGCCGTGATCGCGCCGGTGTGGCCGGTGAAGCGCCGGATTTCGACGCCGGTTGCCACGTCCCACTGGCGCAGGATGCCATCCTCGCCGCCCGTGATCAGCGTCGATCCGGCGGGGCCGAATGCCAGGGCCGTGATGCCGCGCACGCCGTGATCCAGATCGGCGATCTGTTCTGCGCTGGCCGCGTTGGCGACGGTCAGGATCGACAGGCCGCGTGCGGCTGCCGCCTGGACCAGCGACGTTTCGGCGGTGGCGGTCAGCGCCTGGTTGAACGCGGCGTCGACGGTCGCGTTAAACGCGGCGGTCAGCGTTGGGGCCGAGATCGTCGCGGCGACGGCGGTTTGTGTCAGGCCGGTTTGGGCCTGGACGGTGGCGGTTTCGGCAAAACGCTGCTGTACAAGCGCGTCGATGGTGAGCTGCTGCGCGGTGGCGTCGTCGCCCTGGGCCGCCGGGCCACCCCAGGCGCTGGGAACCGCGCCCGCTGCCAGCAGGGCGATCAGCGCGATCAGCGCCGCGCTCGCTGTGATGATCAGTCGTGTTTTCATAAGCCTCCTCGTTTCGAGCCTCCTCGTTTCGCCGCAGCGTGCGGCTGCGATCGGGTAGGATCGGGCGTGTGCCCACTGTAGATGTTAGCATCTCTGCCCGTGTTGGCCATGACGGGCACCCGCCGCCCGCCGGACGGTACGGTATACTGGTGGAACCGGCGACCCCTATCGCCAGTCGAAAAGGAGAATCCGCATGGATATTACGTCCGGCGACCAGATGGAATACAGCGGCCAGTCATTCAAGCGCCTCGACTGCCAGGGCGAGGCGATCACGGCCAAAGAGTTTTACGACTGCACGTTTCAAGATTGTACGTTTGTCGAGAGTGTATTTTCGCGCTGCCGGTTCGTCGACTGCCGCTTCGTCGCGTGTGACTTGAGCCTGGCGCGCGTCCCCGGCAGCACGTTTCGGGAGACGGCCTTCGAGCGCTCGAAAAGTATCGGCATCAACTGGACCGAAGCTGTGTGGGGCATCAAGGGCGGCTTTTTGACCACGCTCCATTTTGTCGCGTGTACCCTCAATTACGCGACTCTGATCGGGGTCAGCCTGCCGGGTATGGTGATGCGGGCGTGTGTCGCCAAAGAAGTCGATTTCACCGACGGCGATTTTTCGGGGGCGGATTTCCGGCGCACGGATTTCACCGGCAGCCGGTTCCTCCACACGAACCTGACTCGCGCGGATTTTCGCGGCGCGCGTGGTTACGCCATCGCGCCCGCGCTCAACACGATCACACGCGCCCAATTTTCGCTGCCCGACGCGATGGCGCTGCTGGCTGGTCTGGATATCATGCTGGCCGATGATACGGAGCCGGAAAATCCCACTATCTGACCGGGACGGGCGGAAAAATCGTGCGTTGATCGGCCTCACCCCTGGTCGCGAAAGCGACCTACCCGCGCCATTGTATGGCGCGGTTCCGCGCGGCGCGCGGAGGGGTGAGGCCACCACGCGCGACGGTTTTCACAGCGCGATGGTGCGCGCCAGGTGCTGGATCGCCTGCGAGAACGGGCTGTCCGGGCGGGCGACGATCAGCGGCGTCCCGCGCCGGATCGCCATCGCTTGCTGCGCATCGAACGGAATCTCCGCCGACAGCGGGCGCTTGAGCGCTTTTTGGATCGTGGCGGCGGGCACGTCCTGCATGGGCCGGACGTGGTTCAGGACCACGCGGACGCGGCCCGTTTCGATGGACATGCCGATCAGCGTGTTCAACAGGTTGGCCGTGGTTTGCACGGCGGGCGGATCGTCGCTGGTGACGATTACGACCGCGCTGGAAACGGTCAGCGCGCCTTTCGCAGCGGGGTCCAGGCTGCGGGCATCGACGACGATTTGCTGGTACGTGCTGCTCAGCTCACGCAGGATGTTGCGCGCGGCAGTGCCTGACAGCAGGCTGTCGGGCGGCATAGCGGGGGCCGCCAGCAGCGAAATCCCTGACGCCGTGTGATGGACGAGCGCTTGTGTCAGCACGCGCGGGTCCGGCACGTCGCCCATGCTGGCCAACGTGCCCCAGTTCTGCGATGGTTTGAGGTGCAGGTGAAACTGTACGTGCCCGCCCACGTTGCTGAGGTCGGCGATACACAGGCGTCCCCGGCTGGCGAGCGCCAGCGCCAGGTTGACGGCGATGGTCGTGCAGCCGGACCCGCCGCGTAAGCTGATCACGGTGATGACCGGCAGGCGCGGCGGCGGCACGTCGGCGGGCTGCGCGATGTCTTCCGCACCGATCGGCAGCCGGTTGGGTCGCGAAGGCCGCGAATCGCGCGACGACAACTCGACAACCGGCGACGTGGCGGCCATGCCCGCCTGCGGCGCTGCCGGAATCGACGGTGGGGGCGAGCCGGGAGCCTGCGTTTCGTACAGCGCTTCGAAGCCGGGCGGCGGCGGCGGCGCGGCGGCGGGCATCGCGGGCGGGGACGGTTCCTGCGCCGGGACCGGTTGCCGGTCCGCGCCCGCCGAACGCGGCGGGATCCGTTCCGTCAACAGGCCGGTATGCACGCGGAAGTTCACCCCGGCACGGATCACGGCGTCTACCCGTTCGGTCAGCTCTTGCGCCGTAACCGGCTTCGATAAAAACGCGTTCGCGCCCGCTTCGAGCGCCATGTGTTTGTCCATTGGCTGGCTGCGCGCGGTCAGGATGATGATCGGGATGCGGGCGGTCAGCGGGTCCTGGCGCAGCTTGCGCACGACGTCGTAGCCGCTCAGGTCCGGCATCATCACGTCGATGATCGCCAGCTCCGGCTGCATTTGCCCGGCCAGCACGATGCCCTTTTCGCCGTCGCGCGCTGTTTCGACCTCGTGGCCGACGCGTTCCAGCATCAGCTTGACCATCTGCAACAGGTTAAAATCGTCGTCTATTACGAGTATGCGGGACATGAGCAGCCTGCTTTGCTATGCATAAAACCGTCAGACATGATTCGGATGCGTCTATTCATTGACTGCAAACACCTCGATCTGGTTCCGGTTTAGCAGGATCGCCGCGCCCTGAAATACGATCTCGCGCCGGGTAGCATAGGTGGCCTTCGCCTCAAAAATCGGGATGAATTGCTCCGGCGTGGTGCGCACGAAATGGGTGACATTCACCGTCGGGTGCAGCCGGATGACGCCGGCGATCTCAAACCCGGCGGCGACTACCAGCACCGTGCGATCGATGTGATCGCGCCCGACATAGCGCCCTTCACGGTGCGGCAGCCCGTCGCGCATCTGGTTGAGCACGACCAGGCCGGTTGTGTCTTTGCGAATCTCACCTGTAGCAAAGTTGCCGGTCAGCGTGGCCGGGTCGAGCAGCGGCGAGATAAACATGCGTTCCAGCGTGACAAACAACGCGTTGTGGTCGTTCAGTTGGTCGAGCAGGGGTTCGCCGCGCAGCGCGACTTCGCCGCTCACGCGGTATGTTCGGGTCAAGAACTCCCCGGCGACGAATCCTTTTCGAACAGTGGCTTGAGCTTGCATCCTCGTCCATCCGTGGCAGCTTACGTGCCGCCGCTAGTTGAGTCCGTATGCCGCGTCGCATCAGGTGTGACTCGGCACACGGAACAATCCGGTTGTTATGTCGGCTGCACGGCCCCTGGCAGGCCGCCGCGTTACGGAATTTTTATGATCGTCTCGATCGCGCCCAGGATCGCAGGATCGAGCGTATCCAGTGCCGGATCGACCGGTAGCCCGTCAGCCCAGCCGGGGTTGTGCGTGATGCTGGCGTCGTCGTGCAGCGTCTGGACCCACAACTGGAAATAACCGCTCCGGCTGGCGTCCAATTCCTCGGCGCTTAACGGCTGCATCGCGCGTTCCAGGACTTCGATCAGGTGCAGGCCGAACTCGGTTTCGACCGGCCCGATCAGCGTATTCAGCGCGCTGTCGCGCGCGACGATGGCGTAATTCTCGGCCAGGTAACTGATCAGCACCCAGCCGACATCACCGCCCTGCTGCGCGCTGGCGTGGTCGTCCGACAGATCGCGCGCCACCGCTTCGAACGAGTCCCCGGCGCGCAGGCGTTCCAGCGCGGTGTCGATGCACGTTTGGGCAGCGGCGCGCTGGTCGGGCGTCGGCGCTGACAGGTCGGACGGGTTATCCGGGTGAAAGCCGCACAGAATGTGCCGCGTATGCACGGCCAGTTCTTCGGTGGGCACGCCCTCCGCCACGAAGGCATACAGGCGCTGCCGCAGGGCGTTGGTTTGAAACAGGCTGCGGATATCCTCCGCGCTCATGCCGGAGATGGCGGTCGCTTCGGCGTACCACGCAGTGATGAACGCCTGCGCCTGCGGATCGGTGCTCATCTGCTCGACCGGCACATTGGTCCACAGGCTGAAAAACGCTGCTTCTTGCTGCTGCGTTTCGTCGGCGGTGGGCGTGATGCCGAGCTTACCAGCCGCCTGCCACAACAGCCGCTCCTCTTCCATCTGGTACAACACGTCTTCGCCCAACTGCGCCGGATTTTGCAGGCTGGTCACGCGGTCGATGACGTGCTGCTGCGCAAGCTGCAAGTGACCGCCGGTCGCGTCGTAGAGCGTTTGCAGTTCCTTGAGATACTGCCATCGCACCAGCCGCACCCGCGCGTAAAACGCCTCCAGCGTGATCGGCTCGCCGTTCACGACCGAGACGACACCTTCAGGCACGCCCGGTGGTGTGCCATCCTGCGCGTAGCCCGGCGTGCCGGGCAGCAGCGCCCACACCAGCGCGGCGACCAGCCCGAACGCGGCCAGCAGCGATCCGCCATGCCGTTTCATGACTTTTTCCAATCCGTACACGCCATCGCACGTTATCATGGGACTATGATAGCCGATAATGGCCTCCTAGGACAATGCTTGTGTGAGCCTGAGACGTGAAAAACCTGTAAAAATAACCTGCCTCACGGGGTGTATTCTGTGGGGCAGGTGGCTATTACTTGGTTTTTCCGGCCCGTCGCGCCCGCGTGTGCGGCGCGATGACCGGATCGCTCCGCCTAATTGGCGGCGTCGCTGGGCACCGGCGAGTCGGTGGCCGTGCCCGTCGTCGGTTCCGGTTCGGGCGGTGGCACCGGTTTTTGCATGGCCGCCTGCGCCGCCTGGGATGCAGCCTGTTCGAGATACACCGTCCGCGACGGGAACGCGACCCCGACGCCGTGCTCGTCCAGAATACGCATGATCCGCAGGTTGATGTCCTGCTTGGCTGCCTGGAAGTCGCCCCAATCCGGCGCGTTCATGAAACAGATGATGATCAGGTCGAGCGAGCTGTCGTTAAACTGGACAAACTGCACGACGACCGAATCCTGCTGCACCAGGTCGTGTTCTTGCAGCATTTTGCGGATCGCCTGCACGACCGAAAGCACCTGGTCCGGCGTGCTGCGGTATTCGATGCCGAGCGTCATATTCAAGCGGCGTTTTGCCAGCCGGGACCAGTTCGTAATGTTGGCGTTCATCACCGTGCGATTGGGCACCGTGACCAGTGATTGATCCAGCACCCGAATGCGCGTGCTGCGGAACCCGATCGATTCAACCGTGCCCGCCACGCCGTCAAATGCCACGTATTCCCCGATGTTGAACGGCTCGTCGGCCAGGATGATGAAATACCCGAACAGGTTCGCCAGCGCATCCTGCGCGGCCAGCGCCACCGCCAGCCCGCCGATACCCAGCCCGGCGACCAGCCCCGCCACGTCATAGCCCCACGAATTGATCACGGCGGCAAACCCCAGGATGACTACCAGCGCTTTTGTGACCTGCCGCACGACCTGCGAAAGCTTTTGATCGAGCAGGCTGGGGATCGGCGTGGTGCGCATCGTGCGGTGACTGAGCGCCCACGACATCTCGACCACCGGATTGACCAGCCGGTAAATGCCCCAGAAAATGCCGAACGCGACCAGCGACTGGATGATCCCGCTGAGCGCCCGCATCACGTCGGCGGGCAGTTGCAGCACGATCAGCGCGACCCACAGGCCCGCCACCCCGACCAAAAATCGCGCCGGGGGTTGCAGCGCCTTGACGATGGCCTCGTCCCACGTCGTTTTGGTCCAGCTTGACAGCCGCCGGACCACACGCGGCACAATGGCCGAGATGATCGTGCGGGCTA
>CAYMTN010000073.1:1530-21820 GCA_964393335.1 uncultured Anaerolineaceae bacterium | reverse complement strand
CAGGGCCGCACGACCGTGATCATCGCCCACCGGCTGAGCACGGTCCGAATCGCGCATCGCATCGCCGTGCTGGAGGGCGGGCGCATTGTCGAACTCGGCACGCACGAGGCGTTGATGCAGCGCGGCGGCCTGTACGCGCGGCTGTACGCGATGCAGTTCCGCGCGCCGGACCTGCTGTCGGCTAACGGCGGGGGGGGGCTTGTCAGTTACCCTGTGAAACGAAGCGTTTGATCATTGGCTGGTACGGAAACCAGTCCCCGTCGAAGCACGGGCCGGAGCGCACGCCTGTCGTCTTTTTGTAGCCCAGCCGTTGATAAAAGGAAATCGCAAACAGCGACGACCGCAGCCGGATCACGGTTGATCCCTGGCGCAGCGCCTCCTGTTCAAACGTCCCCACCAGCCGCCGCCCAATCCCCTGGCCGTGATGGTCGCCGCGCACAAACAGGCTCTGCAATCGATCCGTGCGCCCGCGCAGTACCCCGACGACCTGGCCCTCGTGTTCAGCCACGAGCATGATCGACGCCTGGATGATCTGGGTGATGGCCGCAATGTGGTCGGGATCATCGGAGCGGGCGTGCCGGAATGGGCCGAGCAGCCGCTGGCGTTCGTCCGGCGTGGCGTAGCCGAGGTTAAAATCGCCGAAGGTGTCCGCGATGAGCTGCCCCATCTGCACGGCGTCGGAGTCCTGAAACGGGCGTATGGTGACCATGTCTACTCTCCAGGTGAGGACCAGTCCTGATGGTTATACGCGGGGATGTGGTGGAATCTGTGCGTGGCCCGCGTGCGCCTGGTGGGAGATGTGTATCTCATCGGAGTGACATCTCGTTTTCGGGCGAATGAACATAGTATACCCCAGCAGATTCTTACCTGTGTTGCCCGTGCACGATCACCTGCTGGGCCAGCTCCTACACCGTGCGCGGCGGGCGGTTTTTATGACTCGCTTGCACTGTTCTGCATTTCGCGCGCACTCAGCTAACACTCTGTTTACAAATTTGCCCGTACAATGAGATCACGCATCTGATAAACGTTTCACTTATCATGAGGAGCAAGCCGTGATCACAAGGCAAAAATCCCTTACGCTGTGTGTGCTCGCCGTATTCGTCACCTCCCTGATCGCCGTCATCCCCGCGTCCGCGCAAGGGGGCGGGATGCCCAGCGTCCCCAGCGCCGCCGGAGGCAAAACCGGCAGCCCCGGTATGTCCGGTGCGGCGGCGTTGTCGATGCCCTCGATTGACGTGCCACAGCCGACCATCCCGCAGCCCAGCCCGCCATCCTTCAGCCCGCCGAGCGTCCAGCCACCCAGCTTCGACGCGTCCCAATTCAGCGGCAACAAGCCTTCCTTCAGCCCGCCCAGCGGCGGCGAACGCCCGACCGGCGGCCAGCGTCCCGGCGGCGGCCAGCGTCCCGGCGGTCAGGCAGGCAATGCCGCCGCAGGCGCTGCCGCATGGGGCAGCAGCTTCAGCCCGTTCAGCCAGAACCAGGACGGTCAATGGTCGCGCTTTGGCGAGCGCGGATCGAGCAATATCACGCTGGAGAACGTCCAGCCGCAAGGTGCGCTTGGCTGGTTTGACGCGGGCGGATTCGGTGCCCCGGCTGAGCTGCCCGCCGGCGTCGATCCTGGCGCGCTGCAAGACATGGCCCCCGAATGGAAACCGGACGGCGCGCCCGAAGACCTGCCCACCGCCCCGGCAGCGTTCGACGACATCACCGGCGTGACACAGGCGCAGCAGCAGGCGCAGGCCGCGCTGGATGCCGCTGGCGACAACCGTGACGACATTTCCGCCGACGTGCAGGCGACCATCCAGACCGCGTCCGAACAGGCGCAGCAAACCTACGACCAGTTCTGGCAGGACTACTACAACGCCGTCGATACTACGGCGCAGGCGTACTACGACGCGGTCACCATGACCGCCGACGCGGTGCTGCAAACGTACTACGTCGCGCTGGAGTATACGCTGATGGCGGTGGACTACTACCTGGCCTACTATGACCAGTACGCGGTTTACTGCTACTACTACCCCTGGGACTGCGCCATGTACGCCTATGACCTGGCATCCGGCGTGTACTACTACACCGGCGACGTGAGCGATCAGCCGGTCGGCACGGTGGAAATCGGCGACGTGACGATCAACATGGACTATCCGCCCGCCGACGCGACGCCCGTACCCTCCGCCGAAGCCTACAAAGCGGTGACCGTGTTCGCCAATGACCAGCTCGGCGCGGTGGTCGAACCGTTGTATGCCGGTGAGGCGACCGACCAGGTCCAGGCCGCGATCCAGGCGCTGCCCACCGAGATGCAGGCGTTCATGCTCAATACGCTGCTGGTAAGCTGCGCGGATTATTGGGCGCTGCTGTCGGGCGGCGTGGCGGGCGTGATGGCCGGGGATTGCGGCACGGGCCAGCACACGATCACGCTGGAAACGATGAACGCCGAGCTGTCGAGCGCGTCTGCCGGAGCGTACGCCATCTACGCGCAGGCGGCGGCCCCGGCCACGCCTGCCGAGGCGCTCGACCTGATCACGCACGTCTATCCCGCGCTCGACGGGCTGGCCTTCGCGCAGATCACCGACATCGAGCAGGGTTTGGCCTTCACGGCGACGGCGGCGGGCCTGGGGACCGACCCCGCGACGGGCGGCAGCCTCTCCGTGCCGAAAGTGATCTACGCCGGGACCGTGACGGTTGACGGGCAGACGCTGGTGTACGCGCTGGTCGGCGTTGGGGAATCGTACGTCAACCTGATCGCCGCCGGGGAGTAGAATCCAGCTTCCCTGAATCGCTTGCCCTACATGGAAAATCAGGATCAGGCGTTCTCGAAACCGAGCCTCACCCCTTAACCCCCGACCCTTTTTCCCCTCTCCACGCTGTGGAGAGGGGCCAGGGGTGAGGCTAACTGGCGGGCGCGACTCACTGCGCAACACCCTTTTCCACGTCCCCCTGACCTGTGCGCCAGCAGGCCAGGGGACGCCATGCTGGCGGCGCGCATCGTTTCGCAGATAACAAAGGCGGCGATCCGCTCAGCATAGCGGGATCGCGGCCCTTACGGTGTACGGTTCACGGACAACGGGTAACGCTTTACGCCGTTACGCCTGCGGCTCCCAGCGGAAGAAGCGCACGGCCAGCACGCCGCAGATCAACAACCACGCGCTCAGGATGGCGATGTTGCGCGTCATGCTGAAATACGACCCGGCGTCGATCATCGTGGCGCGCAGCGCGTCGCCCAGGTACGTTAGCGGGATCACGTCCACCACCGGGCGAATCCACGACGGCATGAAGTCCACCGGGAAGAAGATGCCCGACAGGAACATGAACAGGAAGTTCGGCAGCGAGATCAGGCCCTGCACGGCTTCTTCCGTTTTGGCGAGGCCGGAAATGAAGTAACCCATCGTGATGAACATCGCCGCGCCAAGCAGGATCACGCCGATAATCGTCGGGATGTGCGCCGCGTCGATGTGGACGCCAAACACTGCCGCCCCCACTCCGACGATCACCGCCGCCTGGATCAACGCCGTCGTCAGGCGGAAGATCACCTGGGACGCCAGCAGCGCCGATTTCGAGAGCGGAGTCGCGCCCATGCGGCGCAGCACCTGCTTTTCACGCAGGCTGACCAGCGGGGCCGCCGTGCCGAACAGGCCCAACTGCATCAGGCTCATCGCCAGCACGCCCGGCAGCAGGTAGTCGATGCTGCGCAGGTCGTTGGTCGTCACGCTCTGGGATTCGATGCTCAGCGCCGGGGCGACGCCGGTCAGCCCCTGGTTCATGCCCGCGACCACCTTGTCGATGATGTTGATCACGATCTGCGACGTGTTCTGGTCGGCGGGATCGTAGTACACGGCCAGCGCAGCGGACGCCGTGCCGGTCGTCCCGCTGCCGGTCTGGCGCGTGAAGTACGAATCGAGCTGCGCGCCGGTTCCCTGCGGGATGACGATCACGGCGGAGCGGTCGCCATCTTCGAGCGCTTTTAGCTCCTCGTCGCGGGTGCCAGTTTTGATCTTGAACGCGTCGATCTGTTCGAAGCTTTGGACAAGCTGCGCGCTGGCCGCGCCGTCTTCGTTGACCAGCCCGATATCAAACGAGATGTCGCCATCGTTGGCAAAAATGACCCCAAAGATGAGGATGAACATCACCGGGAACGCGAGCGTCCAGAACAGCGCCGTTTTGTCACGCGTGAACTCGCGCACGGTTGCCAGGTAGAGGTAGGCTATCGATCGCATGAGTGTCTCCCCCTGAAAGTGCTAATCGCGGATGCGGCGGCCCGTCAGCTTGAGGAACACGTCCTCCAGCGTGGCGCTGCGCACCCGTAGATCGTCGAAGTGAAGGTGATCCGCGCGGGCGGCGTCGAGCAGCCCTTCCATCGTGCGCGGCGTATTCAGCGAGTAGAGCGTGACCAGCCCGCCATCCCGTTTGGCGGATTTGACGCCGGGCAGCCCTTCGAGCAGCGCCATCGTCGCGCCGTTGCGATCTTCGAATTCGATGGCGGTCGTCTCGAAGTGCGTTTCGATCAGGTCCTGCGGCGAATCGAGTGCGATGATTTTGCCGCCATCCATCACGGCGACGCGGTCGCAGAGCGTCTGTGCTTCTTCCATGTAGTGCGTCGTCAGCATGACGGTTTTACCGCGCTGCTGCAAATCCTTGACGATGGCCCACATCTGGCGGCGCGACTGCGGATCAAGGCCGGTCGTCGGCTCGTCGAGAAAGACCAGCGCTGGGTCGTTGACCAGCGCCAGCGCCAGCGACAACCGCTGCCGCTGCCCGCCCGAAAGGTCTTTGCTGCGCGTATTGCGCTTGTCTTGCAGGCTGACGAGTTCGATCAACTCGTCCGGCGGCAGGGCGCGCTGGTAAAACGCGCCGAACAGCTTGAGCAGCTCGTACACGGTATGCAGCGGGTACAGGCCCGTCGCCTGAAGCTGGATGCCGATCCGTTCTTTGATGCCGTTGGCGTTGCCCCGGTGCGTGTGGCCGAGCACGGTCAGCGTGCCGTCGTCCGGCACGCGCAGCCCTTCGATGCACTCGACGGTGGTTGTTTTGCCCGCGCCGTTCGGCCCCAACAGGCCGAAGACCTCGCCTTCGGCCACTTCGAAGCTGATGCCGTCCACCGCCGGAACGCCGTTATAGACCTTCCGCAATCCGGAGACTTCAATGGCTGGCATAATGGTTGTTGTCCTTTCCCCTACATCCTTCAACCTGGAGATCGTCCCCTATCCTACAGCCTCCCCCGGCGGGAGAGTCAAGGGGAAAATTACGATCACACGCGGCGCTTTTTGGTTCTCGCCACAGATCATATTACGTTCAACGGCTGAATCTGTTGCAGAATCGCTTAATCCCAACAGTCAAATCCGTGATACTATGAGAAAGACATCTCCTGCAACAGGGGACGTCTGACAGCCATTCTTTCGCATCTCAGGGAGGGACACATGTTAGAAGACAAACGGTTCGCTTATGCTTTGATCGCCATCGGGATCGTGCTGGCGCTGCTGTCGGTGCTGATCGATCCGATTCGCGGCAACGACATCTATATGGCAACCTCGCAGATTATCGTTTTGATCGTGGGCGTGATTGTCGCGCTCGGCGGGGCCTATCTCGCTTTTTTGCGCCGCCCGGCGGCGTGAGCGGCCATTCGCCCTCACCCCTAAATCCCCTCTCCCACACAGTAGGCGAGGGGACTTACTGAGCCTGACGCATCTTGCTAAACCGATCATGTGCCAGAGGCTCGCCGGTTAGCCTCACCCCTTAACCCCCGACCCCTTTTCCCCTCTCCATCAGAATGGAGAGGGGCCAGGGGTGAGGCTTGCTGCCAGTGCTCAAAAGTTTAGTTTTTAATGTGAGTATCAGTAAATCCCGCGTATGCGGCGCATACGACCTCGCACACAGTAGGCGAGGGGACCTGATCGGCCAACGCCCTCTCCCCTTCTCCTGCTTGGCGGGAGCCGCCATTCGGGCCGGGGGGGGGAGGTCAAGCGCTTGAATTGACGCCCGTTACGCCCCGGCAAGCACGCGCCTACCCTACCATGAACTCGCCGCTGCGGTAAAACAGCTCGCCGTCGATCCAAATTTCGCCGCCGTTTTGCATGCCGTGTACGATGTCCCAGTGCACGGAGCTTTCATTCACGCCTTTGGAGTCGGGGATGCTGTTGCCGAGCGCCATGTGAATCGTGCCGCCGATCTTTTCGTCGAACAGCGTATTGCCCGTGTACTGCGTGACGCCGAAGTTGGTGCCGATGGCGAACTCACCCAGGCGGCGCGCGCCCGCGTCCACGTCAAGCTGCGCGAGCAGCGTGTCTTCGCCCTTTTCGGCGGACGCTTCGACGACCACGCCATCTTTGAACGCCAGCTTGATGCCTTCGACTTCTTTGCCCGCGTACAGCGACGGGTACGAAAACGCGACGCGCCCGTTGACCGAGTCCTCGATCGGGCCGGTGTAAATCTCGCCGTCGGGCATGTTCAGGTCGCCGTGACAGCTAATCCACTTGCGGCCCTGGAAGTCAAACGACAGGTCGATGCCGGGGCCTTTGATCGCGGCGTGTTGTTTGTCCGCCAGCCATGCGGCCAGCCGTTCCTGCTTGTCGCGGAAGACCTGCCAGTGCGCCACCGGATCGGGTTGGTCCAGCCCGCAGGCGCTGTATACAAACTGGCGGTAATCGAGCAGGCCCATTTCGGCCTGCTGGGCCGAGGCCGCCGTCGGCCACAGCGTGAAGAGGTAGCGCAGGTCGCCGTCCAACCGCTGGAACAGAATCTCGCGGATGTGTTTGTGCGCCTGCTGCACCTTGACGAAATGCGCCGGGTCGATGCCGCTCAGCGCTTTGGTGTTGCTGGCCGCTTCGATCACGATGTACACGTCCGCCTGGCGCATGACGACCTCGGCCAGCGGGTTGACATAGCTCAGTTGGGCGTCGCTGGCCTTGCGAAAAAATAACTCTCGCAGGCCGGGCTGCTCCAGGGCCAGGTACGGGTTGCCGCCCCGCTCCAGGACCGCTTCGTACAGCGCTTCGACCAGCGGCGCGGCCAACGTCGAGGTGGTGATGTATACAAAATCGCCCTCTTTGATCTGCGTCGAATACCCGGCCATCACCTGGGCCAGCTTGGGTGCAAAATCATCTAACATGCGTCAGCTTCCCTTCCGTGTGTCAGCCCGCCAGGAAATCCCCGGCGCGGTAAAACAACTCGCCATCGACGGTGATTTCACCGCCGTCTTTCATATCGTGAACCATATCCCAATGAATGGCGCTGGTGTTGGTGCCGCCCGCGCCCCCGGCGCTTTTGCCGAGCGCCATGTGAATAGTACCGCCCATCTTCTCGTCGAACAAAATCGAGCGCGTGAAGCGGGTGATGCCGTCATTCGTGCCGATGGCGAATTCGCCCAGGCAGCGCGCGCCCGCGTCCAGGTCAAGCTGGCTGAACAGGTGATCTTCGCCCTTGTCGGCGGACGCCTCGACGACGCGGCCATCCTTGAACACCAGCCGGACCCCGTTGACCTCGCGCCTGTCATACACCGACGGCAGGTTGAACGCGACCCAGCCGTTGACCGAGTCCTCAACCGGACAGGTGAAAATTTCGCCATCGGGGAAGTTGCGCACGCCGTAACAGTTGACCCACGTCCGGCCCGCCATGCTCAGCGACAGCTCGACGCCGGGGCCGCGCACCTCGACGCGCCGTTTGCCAGCCAGCCAGCGGATAAGCCGGTCCTGCCGGTCGCGGAAGGCGGTCCAGTGTGCGACCGGATCGGCGTGATTCAACCCGGCAGCGTCGTACATGAAGTTAGTGTAGGCCACCAGCCCCATTTCGGCTTCCTGCGCGGCGGCCTGTGTCGGCCAGGCGGTGATGTTCCAGCGCAGCGAGTCGTCGTCGCAGCGTTCCAGGTAACGTTCGACGTAGGCGCGGCGGCCCTGCTGAAACCGCGCGAAACGTTCCGCCGGGATGGCTCCCAGCGACTTGGTGTTGGTTTCCGCCAGGATGGTAAACCAGACGTCGGCGGTGTTGAGGCGCAGCATCGAGACGGGGTCCTGAAAATCGAACTGGGCATCCGAGCCGTGCGTCAGGTACAGCTCAAACAAGTTGGGCAGCCCTACCTGCACATTGGGGATACCGCCGCGTTTGAGCACGGCTTCAACCAGCGCTTCGACCAGCGGCTCGGCTGCCACCGGCGCATTGATCGCCACGTAATCGCCGGGCTGCACGGGGCGGCAGTAGCCGGTCAGCACCGCGGCCAGTTTGGGGGCAAAATCGTACGTCATGAGTATTCACTCCTGAACAAAAAAGGCTTTGATCAAGATTCTATATGGAATGATTAAAAATTTCAACAGCCTCCCTACAGAAAATTTATATCGACCTTCACAATCATGATCGGCGCTCGCAGCAAAAAGGGCGCGGTGTGCGCCCTTGCTGATTCGACCCGGCGGTGATCGTTACGGCACCAGGAATTCCCCGGCGCGGTAGAACAGCTCGCCGTCGATGGTGATCTCGCCGCCATCTTTCATGTTGTGGACCATGTCCCAGTGGATCGCACTCTGGTTCTCGCCCTTCGATTCCTCGTAGCTGCGACCCAGCGCCATGTGGATCGAGCCGCCGATCTTCTCGTCGAACAGGATGCTGCGTGTCATCTGCTGCACGCCCATGTTCGTGCCGATGGCGAATTCGCCCAGGCGGCGCGCGCCCGCGTCCGTGTCGAGCGTCTTGATCAGGTAGGCCTCGCCTTTGGTGGCCGATGCCTCGACCGCGCGCCCGTGTTCGAAGCGTAATTTCACGCCATCGACCTCGTTGCCCTGGTAAACGCCGGGATAGTTAAATTCGACCGTGCCCTCGACCGAGTCCTCGACCGGGCTGGTGAAAATTTCGCCGTCGGGGAAGTTCAACTCGCCGTGACAGCTAATCCAGGGGCGGCCCTGGAAGTCAAGCGATAGATCAATGCCAGGGCCTTTGACCTCGGCGTGTTTTTTACCCGCCAGCCACGCGACGAGTTTTTCTTGCATGGTGCGGAACGCCTGCCAGTAGGCGACCGGGTCCGGCTGGTCCAGCCCGCACGCTTTGGCGACGAAGTCCTGGTAATCGAGCAGGCCCATTTCGGCGGTTTGCGCCGACGCTGCCGTCGGCCAACCGGCGACCGTCCAGCGCAGCTCGTTTTGCGCGTAGCGTTCCAGGTAGCGCTCGCTGAACGGCTGATGCGCCTTCCTGACCCGGCTGATGCGGTCCGGGTCGATCAGGGTCAGCGCCTTGGTGTTGGACGGCGCTTTGATGAAAAAGATCGCGTCCGACGCGTTGACCCAGTGCATGATCGTCGAATCCAGGCGATCAAGCTGCTCGGCGCTGGCTTCGCGCAGGTATAGCTCGAACAGGTCGCAGTAATCAGCCCCGATCAGGCTGCTGCCCTGCACGTTGGGGATGCCGCCGCGCTTGAGAATCGCTTCAAACAGCGCGTCGATCAGCGGGCCGCAGGTGTACGCGTTGCCCGCAATCGTCACGTACTCGCCCGGCTGTACGGGCGAGCTGTACTCGGTCAGGATTTTCGCCATTTCAACCGCAAGATTTTTTGTCATGGATGAACGCTTTCTCAAATAGTGTAGGATCGTGCAGATACCGGCTGATTGAGAGGTCGCTTGAATACCCTCACCCCCGGCCTCTCCCGCCAAGCAGGAGAGAGGAGACAACCCACCATTGGGAATAAGTCCCCTCGCCTACTCTGTGGGAGGTCGTATGCGCCGCATACGCGGGATTTAGGGGTGAGGGCCGCATGACCTCTGAGGCCGACTATAGCACAGGCAGGGGCGCTCTGCTACGCGGATTCGCGGATGTCGTCAGAGTCCGGCGCGTGGTATACAATCGGGCCGTTTCGGGCTGGCAAGGAGTGGTGACGGGCAGTGACACAGGTGAGCCGGTTTCCCCGCGAGCAGTGGCTGGTAGGGGCTGTAGTGGTGCTCCACCTGCTGCTGGCGATCGGGTTCAGCGCCGGGCCGATCTTCGAGGGACCGGACGAGATCGAACATTACCGCTACATCCGCACGCTGGTGGATACGCGCGCCCTACCCGACCCGCTGGCGCAGGTGCGCGGCGAATACCACCAGGCCCCGCTGTATTACCTGCTGGCCGCGCCGCTGGCCGCCTTGTTGGACGACGGCGACTTTCCGCAGATCGACGGGCGGCTGAACCCGTACTACGGGGCCATGATCCATGTGCCCGGCAACGACAACAAAAACATCTACCTCCACACGCGCGCCGAGCAGTTCCCCAATAGCAACAGTCCAACCGCGCGGGCGGTCCACGTCCTGCGCCTGATCGCGGTCATCTTGAGCACCGGCACGGTGATCGTCAGCGAGCGTTTTTTCCGGCTGTTGTGGCCGGACCGGCCCGCGCGTCGTCTGCTGGCGCTGGGTATCGTGGCCTTCTGGCCGCAGTTTTTGTACCTGTCCGGCCTGATCAGCAATGACAACCTGTTGATCTTCCTGGCGACGCTCAGCCTGTGGCTGGCCGTGCGGCAGTTACGCGACGGTCCGACGCGGCGCGGGGCGGTGCTGCTGGGCGCGGTCGCGGGAGCGATGCTGATCACGAAGGTGAGCGCGGTGTTTGCCGGGATTCCGATCGGGCTGGTGTTTGCGCTCGACCGGCGCGCGTGGCGTTTCGTACCGCTGGCAGCGGGCGCGACCGCGCTGGTCGCGGGCTGGTGGTTCGCCGCCAACACGATCCGGTATCACGATCCGGCCCTGACGGATGCCACGCTCACGACGTGGTCAAGCGAGGTCATCCGGCCCGGCGAGCTGGCGTTGGACATCGCGCGGGACCGCCTGCCGTTCGCCTACGAAACGGCCTGGGCGCGCTTCGGACAGGGCGCGGTCGCCGTCGCGCAGCCGGTCTACACCCTGTTCGACGCGCTGGTGATCGTCTCGCTGGCGGGGCTGGGATTGCAGGCGCTGCGCGCCGGGTGGGCGGCGCGTCGCCGGGGGATCGAGTGGCGCGGCGTGCGGCTGGCGGTGGTCGTCGCGGTCTTTGCACTGGCGTGGGCCGGCGTGACGGTGTACTGGGCGGCTACGGCCTGGTCCGGCAACCAGGGACGGTACGTGCTGCCGGGCATCGCCGCGTGGGCGGCATTGATGGCTTACGGGCTGGACGCCTGGATACCGCGCCGCATTGCGCCGGTGATCGCTATCGGCGGCGTGGCAGCCCTGGCACTGGTCGCGGCGATCAGCCTGTTCGGTTATTTTTTACCAGCCTACCGCGTTTCTAGCGTGCCGGACACCATCGCCGTGCCGCTCGATTACACCTACGAGGGCGTGGCCGAGCTGACCGGCTTCTCACCGGCCAGCCCCACCGCGCGGCCCGGCGATACGATCACGCTGACGCTGATCTGGCGCGCCTTGCGCCCGGCTGACACCCAGTTACAGACCTACCTGCACAGCGTGGACACGAACACCGTCCGGCGCGACAGTCTGCCCGGAACCGGCAATTTACTCGCGACGGATTGGCGGGCGGGCGAGACGTGGGCCGAGCATTATACGATCAAGATTCCGCCGGACGCGCCGCAGCAAATGGTCGATCTGCTGGTCGCCGGTCTGTACGATCCGGCAGCCGGTCGCACGCTGACCGCGCTGGACGCCAGCGGCCAGCCGGTGACGCCGGCTGTCGGGCGCATCGCGATCAATGGCGACCCGCAGCCCGCCGACCCGGTCACCTTCTTCGGCAGCAGCATCGGCCTGGAGACGCCACGCCTGACCGTCGAATCCGGCCACGCGACAGTGTGCCTGCGTTGGGTGGCCCTCCACAGGCCAGACTACGATTACACGATCTTCGTGCACGTCGTGGCGCACGACGGATCGCCCCTCGCCGCGCTGGATGTGCCGCCTAAAGGCGGCAACTACCCGACCCATGTCTGGGCGCGCGGCGAAGTGATCGCGGATTGCATCACCTTCGACGTGCCGCCGTCTGCCGCTGGCTGGCGGGTGGCGCTCGGCCTGTATCGCCCGGATACGCTGGAGCGGCTGCCAGCCCGTGACGCCGCCGGGCACGCCCTGCCGGATGACAGCGTCGTGCTGGCCCCATAACAGCGGCCAGCACGTAAAAACGCGTCCAGGGCGAGGCAAACGCCTCTAGGAAAAAACCGCCTGTGTACGTGCGCCAGACGGCACTACCCGTACACGCCCGCCTCGACGTACAGCCACATGCCATCCCGCAGCGCGTAGAACCAGACCATCGTGCCGTTGCCGCTCAGGTTGAACATCGATCCCTCGCAGCACTGATCGTGCACGATCTGATCGTAGCGGTACGGCTCGACGATCTGCCCGGCATACGACATGGCGAGCCGCCCCTCGTACGTGAAGAAATAGAACGGTTGCCCGACGATCAACTGCCAGCCAATGACCTCAGCCGCGCCGATCTGCTCGTTGAGGCTCTGCCCGTCGATGATCGCGGCAGTGTCGGTCTGCAAGACCCAATGCCCGTTCCACGCGAACAGCGCTTTCACCGGCGGCTCGACGAACGGCTCCTGAGGCAGCAGCACGTACTCGGTCTGCCCGTTGCGCCGCACCTCGAACGCCGGACGATCCCAATCGGCATACACCTCGATCAGGTCGTCGCCGACGAACACCGGCGCGATAGAGACAAAATGCGTGCTGTCCACCTGCCCGACTGTATCCGGCAGAACGACCAGCGTTGACTGTGACATCGAATCGACCAGCAGCCGGAAATCCGTGCCGGATGCACTGACCGCCAGCGGCCAGACGTGTGTGATGTCGGTGACGAGCGGCGCGTCATTGTAATACAGCGCGGTGGCGTTGGGGTCGCCCGGCGTGGGGACCAGCGAATAGCCCCACGCGCTGATCGCCTGGCTGATTTGTGCGATCTGCACAGTCGGATCGGGGTTGCGCCATGTCCAGCGCACGTTCAGAATCTGGTCGGTGAGCCGCTGCTTGAACTCAAAGTGATCGGGCGTGTCCTCGGCAGCCGACACGAGCGGGTACTCCTCGACGACCAGCCCGCTGATCATCTCGCTGCCGGTATCGCCGCCCTCCGTCGTCAAGACGACGCCGCGCGCCGCCCCACTGAAGTCCCACCCGCTGCCGCCAATCGCCAGACTGGTGAGCTGCGCCGGAGCGGGCAGCGGATTACCCCGCGCGTCCAACCACTGCCCGGCCTCGAACACGTCGGTATCGACCGTGACCCACTGCCCGGCAGGCACGACCTGATAGTTGCGCAGCGCGGTTGAGCCGTCATGCGTGATCAGATACCCACGCGACCACTCGAACGACTGGCCTGCCGCGTCCGTGAAGGCCAGGGACAGCTTGACCGGGTACTCGCCGCTGCCGCCGTGTTCGTCGCTCCACCAGCCGCTGTTGGGCAGGCTGTGGCTGTTCACGCGGACTTCCAGGGCCAGCCGCAGGTGGGCGTAGCCGCTCACGTCCACGCCGAGCATTTGCCGCGCCATGATCGCGCTGCCGCTGCCACCCGCGTTGGTGCGTTCCCACGCCAGGACGTTGCCGCCCGATGCGGCATCGACCTGTACGTCCATCCAACAGCTTGAACACGGCTGATCGACGGCCCAATAGTTCAGCCCGTGCGCAAAATCTCCGTTGCGGATCAGCGAGTCTCCGTCTTGCGCCCCCACCCTGCCCACCGCCAGGATGATACCAACAAGTGCCAGCATTATGACTAACTTAAAGCGTCTCATACAAGGTACCTCCTCAAACGTGCCAATACGCACGTGATACACGTACCTTCATTGTACGCCTGATTTGGGATTTTGGGCGCGGTGCCGACCGGTCCAGCCAACCGCCGGAGCGGGCTGCTCAGCCGGGACGTAAAACAGGACCAGCGCCTTCCCGTCGGGCACGTCGTAGGGGCTGAACTCGAACGCGCCGCCAGGGAACACGGTCGCCAGCAGTTGCGACGGTGGATCGCCTAAGCGGACAAAAAACGCGTGGCCCACGTCGCGCGGCAGGCCTTTCAGGTACGCCGGAGTGAACTGATCGGGCGCGATCACCTCGACGATCAGATTGTCGGCCAGGAAGTTCATGAAATGCTGCGCGTCAGTCTGCGGCAGGATTCCGTCCGCGACGAGGTGAATCTGCGTGCCGGGCGGGAAGTCCCGCGAGCGCAGCAGCGCGTCTTCGGCGTCGGCCATCACGTGCAGCCGGACCTCGCGCTCGAACAGGTGGTGGAACGGGCCGAAGTAGTACGCGCCCTGCCCGATTGCGATCCCGGCGGCCAGCAGCAGCATGAGCGCCGTCTGCGCGCGCAGGAAGTGGTGGCCCGGCCAGATCAGCGGCAGCGTGCAGCGGATGCCCAACGCGATCAGCAGCGCCAGCGCCGGAAACACGACCACGTAGCGCGCGGAAACCGCGCTCTCGACCAGCAGCGCGTTGCCCGCCGACGTCGCCAGCACCCACAGCACCGGCAGCACGCCCGGACTCCGCCAGCGCCACGCGGCGATGACCAGTCCCAGCAAAAAGGCGGGCACCGTGGTTTCCAGCACGAGCGGGTGTTTGCCGCCGTAATACAGGTAGTAGTGATAGACGGTGTTCTCCGGCCCGTTGACGTACGCCAGCAATGAATGTTTGAAGTGCACGAACCGCGTGTTGAGCGTATCCGGTTCGCGGTTGCGCTCCCAATACGCGCTGTCCATCTCGGTTTTTTCGATACGATCAAAGAGCGGGAAGCCGATCCCGGCCAGCGTGTAATAAACCGGCATGGCAACCAGCACAAACGCCAGCGCCGCCACCGCCACGCCGCGCGGGGATAGACGCAGCGCGCCCGGCGCGCGCCACAGGATGAATCCGCCCGCCAGCCAGACGCCCGCCAGCGCCGGGAACAAAATGCGCCCGCCCTCGTAAAAATACTGCGTCAGGCCGAGCATCACGCCGCCCAGCGCATACGCCCACCGCTGGCGCGTCCGCAGCGCGCGGGCCAGCAGCGCCAGCGCCAGCGTGCCAAACAACGGGTCCGCGATGTTGTTCAGCGCGAGGCGGCTGTAATGCAGGTTCGGCGGAAAGGTGAGCAGCACCAGCCCCGCCAGGATCGCGGTCGTGCGGTCGAACAGCTCGCGCGCCAGCAGGTACAGCGCCGGGACGGTCAGCGCCCCGCAGACCGCGCTCAGGGCACGCAGCCCCCACAGGTTCCGCCCGAAGATCGCCACCATGCCCGACTGCCCGTAGGCGTAAATAAACGGGAAGGACGCCGAAGTCGGCATCGGCGTGAGCAGTCTCGTATCGGGATACGCCCAGAAATACGTCACGCCCAGCGCGAAATGGCTCTCATCGACCATCACGCGCACCGTATCGCCCAGGTGCCAGAAGCGCACGCCGAGCGCCAGCGCCGTCAGGATCAGCAGCAGCGTGACTTCACGGTATGCGGCGCGGGTGACCGCGTCCCGGCGCGCCCAGCCGACGCCGCCCAGCCCCGCCCCGACCAGCAGTATCCCGCCCACCAGCAGGGCCAATTGCAGGCGCGGCGAGGCCCCCCACAGCCGCGTCACGCCGAGCAGCCCGCCGTTGATCTCGGCGGCGGCGAGTAACAGCAGCGTGCCCGGCACAACCAGCACCCACGCCCACACCGGCCTGAGCGCGTCCAGGGACGCCGGGAGTCGCGCCGGTACGGGCCGCGATCCGCGCCGCGCGAAAGCCAGCGCTCCTATCAACAGCAGCGCCCCGGTCAGCGCCGCCCAGGGCGCGTAGACATCGTAATAATCCTTTGGGCCAAGCGTGGGGCGGTAGTGAGCCAGACTCTCGATTCGCGGTTGGAACCCGTAGGCGCTGAGCGCCATGCAGACCACGGCCAGCAGCGCCAGGGCCGCCGCGATGACGTCCCGGTAGGGCGTCAGCGCCGCTTTGAGCGCCGCCCATACGCGGCGCGCGCCCCGCAGCGGGGCATGTGGCTGCGTATCGGCGCATGAGAGACTGTCGTCGTGCATGGCGTGATCGTACTCCGTAAACCAACCGGGCGTGATCCTAGTGCGAAACCGGGCACGAGTCAATTTCGAGGCAGGCGCATCACGCGCGCTCGGTGGTAAAAGTAGTGGGGACGTTGTTAGCCTGAGCCAGCCCTCCCCCCGTTGGTGACAAACGTGTGGATGGCGGTACAATACGGGGCCGTAGAGCAACCTGAGAGGCGAAAACTACCCGTTGGCGCTGCCGGACTGGTGCGTTCAAGAGGATGAAGCTGATAGCTGAACGCTGATCGCTAAAAGCTATTTTTGAAGGAGAGCCGGACCATGTTTGAGGGCTGTAGTGGGTGCTGCCTGGCGCTGATTCTGATCCCCGTGTTGTGTTGTGTCATGCTGGCCTGCGGCGTGATCTATGTCTACAACAACGCGCCCGACGCGCCGCTCTCCGACCGGTTTAAGCCCAGCACGCTCGAGGCGCAAACCTTCGACACGGCAATCACCACCGCCCAAAACAGCGCCCAGAGCCGCCTGGACGGCTGGTTCGCCCTGCAGTTCACCGAGCGCGAGTTCTCGTCGTGGATGGCGCTGGAAGGCAAGCAGTTCGCTGAGGAACACGGGCACAGCTTCCCGTTTGAGAACGCGCAGGTCGGGCTGGATAACGGCGAAATGACGTTTTACGGCGAGCTGAAGCGCTCGCGGCTGGCCCTGCCGGTGAAAGTCGTGATCAAGCCGCGTATCGACGGCTCCGGCCACTTCAAATTTGACATCACGTCGGTGGACGTGGGCGGTATCTCCTTGCCGGATTTTGTGCTGAGCACGATCAGCAGCCAGTTCGAGGACGTGCTGGCGAAACCGTTTGCGGACCTGCCCGGCGATTACAGGTTGTATGAGCAGACACTGATCATTCAGGATGGCACGTTTGCCGTCCAGGGTAACATTTATCACTGATCCTCCCGTGGAAAACTCACAGCCTATCCGCAAATTGCTGGGCGCGGCACGCCGCGCCCCTGCCAGAACGAATTTGCGGATAGACAGTAACCTGTTGAGGACCGGCAGCAACGAAAGGGAAAAACTTGTGTCGATTCTGGTAACCGGCGGAGCAGGCTTCATCGGCAGTCACCTGGCTGAGCGGCTGCTGGCACGCGGCGAGACAGTCGTCGCCATCGATAACTTCAACGATTATTACGATCCGGCCATCAAACGCGCCAACGCGGCGCGGCTGGCAGCCCACCCGGCTTTCACGATGGTCGAGGGCGACATCCGCGACGCGGCAGCCGTCGAGGCGCTGGTCGCGGCGCATGACGTGCGCAAAGTCGCGCACCTGGCGGCGATGGCGGGCGTCCGCGAGAGCGTCAAACAGCCGCAGCTTTACATCGAGGTCAACTTCAACGGCACGTTCAACCTGCTAGAAGCCGCGCGCCGCCACGCCGTCGAGGGTTTTGTGCTGGCGTCTACGTCGTCGGTCTACGGCGCGACACGACGCCTGCCCTTCGAGGAATCCGACGCCGCCGACCGCCCACTGGCTGCCTATCCGGCCAGCAAACGCGCCGCCGAAATGCTCGGCCATGCGTACCACCACCTGCACAGTATGAACGTCACCGTGCTGCGTTTTTTCAACGTATACGGCCCGGCGGGCCGCCCGGACATGATGCCGATGCGCGTGATGAACGCGGTGCTGGATGGCACCGTGATCCCGATCTTCAACGGCGGCGACATTCACCGCGACTGGACGTACATCGACGACACGGTGAGCGGCGTGATCGCGGCACTGGATCAACCGCTGGGCTACGAGGTGATGAACCTGGGCGTCGGCGCGCCGATCTCGCTGCGCGAATTCATCGACGTGATCGAAGAGCTGTCGGGGCGCAAGCTCAACACCAGAGACGTCCCGACGCCGCCCAGCGATCCGCCGATCACGTACTGCGACAACAGCAAGGCGCGGCGGCTGCTCGGTTTCGATCCGCAGACGCGCGTCCAGGATGGATTGGCGAAAACCTGGGACTGGTTCCGCCAGTGGAAAATCGAGTCGGGTGAATGGACGGAGTGAACGAGTGATGCGGCGATTGTTGAACCGGCGGCGGGCGCTGGTGATCGGCGTGCTGGCGCTGGCGCTGCCCGCGCTGGTCCTGGTCGCGCTGCGGGCCTACAGCGCCCTGCGCGCCCGCGACCAGGTGTATACCGTCGAGAGCGTGCCGCCCCGCCCGGTGGCGATCATCTTTGGCGCGCAGGTTCACGCCGATGGGCGGCTCAGCCACATGCTGTCCGACCGGGTCGCCGCCGGGGCCGCGCTGTACCACGCCGGAAAAATCGAGGCGCTGCTGCTGACGGGTGATAACCGGTTCGTGACCTACAACGAGCCGGAAGCGATGCGCCGCTACGCGCGGTCGTTGGGCGTGCCGGACGGCGCGCTGGTGCTGGATTACGCCGGGCGGAGCACGTATGATAGCTGCTACCGGGCGCGCGTCATTTTCGGCGTGAGTCGTGCGATCCTGGTCACACAGGGTTTTCACCTGGACCGCGCGCTGCTGACGTGTAATACGCTCGGCGTGGAGTCGGTCGGCGTCGCGGCGGATGCCATGCGTCCCGAAGGGTACAACCAGGCGAACCTGACGTACAGCGTCCTGCGCGAATTTCCGGCGACTGCCAAAGCCGTGATCGACCTGGTCCGCCGCCCGCAGCCGGTCCTGGGCGAGCCGCTGCCGATCGTCACGGAGGCCGCCGGACAGGAAAACTGATGGAAATAATGGAGCAATCAATCAAACATGGCAGAACGTAGGGGCGGCGCTTGCCCCGCCCTGGGCGCAGCAAGCAGCGCCCCTACGAAAAAACCATGCCAACTCTGATTGTGTTCTCCATAAGCACGCCCAACCGATAACCAACAGCTAATAACCACACTATCCTCATGCGCACCTCAGAAAGAAGACACATAGCACCATGCTGCCCCATCACCAACAAACGATTGACCGCCTGACCGCCCATTTTCAGGATGATCCCGGGTTTCCCGCGTTGATCATCGGCGGATCGGTCGTCAAAGGACTCGCCCGGCCCGATTCCGACATCGACTTCGTGCTGGTTGCTTCGGACGACGAATACGCCCGCCGCGCACCCAGGCACGAGTTTCACTATTTTTCGCTCGATTTCAGCGATTACCCCGGCGGTTACGTGGACGGCAAGATCGTCGATCTGCCGTTTTTGCGTGACGTCGCAGAACGCGGCAGCGAACCGGCGCGCGCCGCCTTTGAGCACGCGTTCGTCGCGTATTCGCGCCTGCCGGAGCTGGCGGACCTGCTCGCGCGGATCACGGCCTATCCCGAAGCGGAACGCGCCCGCAAAATCCAGAGTTTCTACGCGCAGCTTCAGGCGCTCAAGTGGTACATCGGCGAAGCGGAGAAGCGCAGCGATCCGTATCTGCTGCTGCACGTCGTGGCCGACATGGTGTTATTTGGAGGCAGGCTCATTCTTGCCTACAATAGAGTACTATATCCGTATCATAAGTGGTTTATGACGGAACTTGAGCGCGCGCCGGCAAAACCCGATCAGTTTATGGCGCTGGTCGCGCAGCTTCTCGCGGAACCGTGCCAGCCCAACGCGGACCAGTTTTGTGACGCCGTGTTTGGCTTCACCACCTGGGACCAACCGGCGGAAGGCTGGCCCAGCCGCTTCATGGCCGATTCAGAGTGGGCCTGGCGCACCGGCTGCACGCCCATTGCGGACTGGTAACCGCCCGTTGACAACACGCTGGTGAGAATCATCCAATGCTTATTCTCTTGACACTGCTGGCCGCCGTTTCGGCGGCGCTGACCATCATCGCCCAATACCGCACAGCCCAGCGGCTGGAATACGTCTTCAAGCCGCTGACGATGGCCTGGATCATCCTGATCGCGCTGTTGGCGAACGACCCGCTGCCAATCGCCTACCACGTCCTGATCGTGGCGGGCCTGCTGGCGTCACTGGCGGGTGACGTGTTTCTGATGCTGCCATCCGATAAGTTCGTGCATGGGCTGGTGAGTTTTTTGATCGCGCACATCCTGTATATCACCGCTTTCACCGTCGAAAGCGGCGGGGCGACGCCGATCTGGTATATCATCCCGTTTGTGGCGTATGGCGCGATCATGCTGCGTTGGTTGTGGCCGCACCTGGGCGCGATGAAACGCCCGGTGATCGTCTACGTCGGCATCATCCTGATCATGGCGTGGCAGGCGGCCAATCGCTGGCTGGTGACGGACCAACGCAGCGCCCTGCTGGCCCTGATCGGCGCGTACCTGTTCGTGACGTCGGATTCGGCGTTGGCTGTCGAACGCTTCCGGGGTACGTGGCGCAGCGCGCCGTTTTGGGTGCTCAGCACGTATTTCACGGCGCAGTGGTTGTTTGCGCTGTCCATTTACGGGCATCTGTAGGTTTCCGTAGACCGTGAACCGTTGGCGGTGAACCGTT
>CAYMTN010000073.1:0-1430 GCA_964393335.1 uncultured Anaerolineaceae bacterium | reverse complement strand
ACCGGCCTTCAACGGCCAGCGAACCGTCCGCCACCTGTGGCTGAAATCCGCACGCGATGCGCCAGTTACCCGCTCGTGCGGGCTGCCCGGTGACCCGGACATGCGATCCCGTCCCGGCGCGCTCGCGGTAAACGGATAACGGTTCACGGGTAACGAAGAACGGCCAACGAGATATTTTTGCAGCTTTTAACTTGCTTATTTCAGGGTTTTACCGTATGTTTCTAACGTGCAGTATTCTCGAAATCCAACCGGATTCCCCAGCGAGCGACAAGTTATGGCGAGCGACGACCTCATAAATAAGAAGTTGGGACAGTACGAAATCCGTTCCCTGCTTGGGCGGGGCGGCATGGCGACTGTTTACCTGGCGCGGCAGGCGTCCATGGACCGCGACGTGGCGATCAAGGTCATGACGCCGGAATTGGCCGACGACGAGCAGTTTGTAGCCCGGTTCGAAAATGAAGCCCAGGTGATCGCGCGGCTGCAACACCCGCACATCCTGCCCGTGATCGACTTTGGGCGTGAAGACAAAAACATCTACATCGTGATGCGCCTGGTACGCGGCGGCAGCCTGGATGATCGGCTGGCCGAAGGGCCGCTGCCGCTGCGGCTGGCCAGCCGGATGCTCGGCCAGATCGCCAGCGCGCTGACCTTCGCGCACGAACAAGGCATCATCCACCGCGACCTCAAACCCAACAACGTGCTGTTGGACGAGCGCAACAACGCCTACCTGACCGACTTCGGCATCGCCAAGATGCTGGCCGGGACGACCAAACTCACCGCGACGGGTAACATTCTCGGCACGCCCGCCTACATGGCCCCCGAACAGTGGCGCGGCGAACCCGTCGACGCACGGACCGACATTTATTCGTTGGGCGTGATGTTGTATGAGATGGTGCTGGGGCGGCTGCCGTTTGAGGGTGACACGCCCTACACGTTGATGTACAAACACTTCAACGACGCGCCACCGCTGCCGCACGAGATGAAACCGGGCATCGAGCCGGGCATCGAGGCCGTGATCTTACGCGCGCTCGCCAAAGAACCCGACGACCGCTTCCAATCCGCCGAGGATATGTCCGACGCGTTCGCCAACGCGGCGCGCGGCCTGGCGACCGGCGTCGGCGCAGGCCCCGGCGACGGGCTGGATCGCACCATCGTCGGGGACGAGGCCGCCCCGACCGCGCAGGCCTCCCCCACGCCGTCATTTGACGAGATGCCGACCATGATGCCCACCGGAGAGCACGCGGCAGGCCGGACAGCCCCGCCGCCCACGCCGCGCGGTACCCCGGCGGCGTCGGTCCCGGCCCCGGCTGCCGGTGAGACTCGCGCTGGCGCGGGAGCTGGCTCCGGCGCACCGCCCGCCAAACGCGGCCTGAACCCGCTGGTGATCGGCGGGGCCGTCGTCGGCGTGGTCGCGGTGATTGCCGTGATCG
>CAYMTN010000072.1:0-22282 GCA_964393335.1 uncultured Anaerolineaceae bacterium | reverse complement strand
ACAGCAGAAGATAGCCGAACTGCGCCCCACCCTGGATGTTGGTGGCGTAATTACCCGGATCGACATACGCAACACTGGCAATGAAGGCCGGTCCCAGGAAGGGCAGCAGACGGGCCAGGCCTCCCTTGCTGCTTTGCCCAGCCAGGACGTCGGTTGCGGTCTGGACGGTTCTGTGATCACCCAACTTCACATCAGGGGTGGTCGTTTCCTTCTTCATAACCCATCTTCTCCAATTTCCGGCAATCGTACTCTTCGCACCGGGTGGTCCACCCGCCGGTCCTTGTTTCCTCGCGGACGCCCGGCCTACTCGTTTTTTTCGCAGACGTGGATGCTCGCCAGACTGCCGCACGTTTTCTTATCGGTGATGAGTGAGATTATACCTGAAAGCATGTCTGACCTGGTCAAAAGAAGCCGGTGATGGAGATCGCTGCCGGGCGGTGCTGGCGGTCAACAGTACCGTCGCCGCGGATACCGGGCCAGGGTTCGACTCACGACCGGACACGCAGCCGGTCGTCTACGCTGGCCGTTTTTTGCGCCATACTGCCCGGGTGAGATGAGCCACCTGGCGGATGCCAGTCGATGGACGTCTCCCTATAATCTTCATTATACGATCCCGCCAAAGGGGTATTTCGAAAACAAATCACAGACGAGTTCGTCTGCACAAAAGTGATGAAAGGCGAGTAAGCATGGTAGAGCACGGCGCGCATGAGGATCATTCGCACGGCCCAGCACACGAGCATGATCACACCGGGCACGGGGCACACGTCGACCACACCGGACACGAGAGGATGTTTCGCCGCCGTTTCTGGGTCAGCCTGGCGCTGACAATTCCTGTGCTCCTGTTCAGCCCGATGTTACAAGCCTGGTTCGGGTTCACGATGCCGGCGTTCACCGGCGATCGCTGGATCGACCCGCTGTTTGCGCTTCTTATCTTCGTATATGGCGGCGTGCCATTTTTGCAGATGGCTGTGCCGGAGGTTCAAAACCGGCGACCAGGGATGATGACGCTCATATCCCTGGCGATTCTGGTGGCGTTCGTGTACAGCGTTTTTGCTGTTTTCGTCACCCCTGATAGCAGCTTTTTCTGGGAAATGGCAACCCTGATCGACATCATGCTGTTGGGCCATTGGATCGAGATGCGCAGCGTGCGCCAGGCGTCGGGCGCATTGCGCGAACTGGCGAAACTGATGCCCGACACCGCCGAACGTATCACCGAGGAGGGCACGCTGGAAGTGCCCGTGAGCCAACTCAAAAATGACGATCTGGTACTGGTGCGGTCTGGCGGAAGCATCCCGGCAGATGGCGTCGTTGAGGATGGGCACTCGGATGTGAATGAAGCCATGATCACCGGCGAATCGCAACCCGTTGAGAAGAATCCCGGCGATCAGGTAATTGGCGGAACGATCAACGGTGATGGTAGTTTACGCGTGCGTGTGACCGCCACGGGCGATGAAACGGCCCTGGCGGGCATCATGCGCCTGGTCGATGAAGCGCAGCGGAGCAAATCGAATACACAGATACTGGCCGACAAAGCCGCAGGTTGGTTGTTCTATCTCGCCGTGACGGTGGCCGCCGTGACGGTGGCCGCCTGGCTGATCGCGGTGGGGTTTAAGCTGGCCGTGCTGGAACGCGCGGTGACGGTGCTCGTGATAACGTGCCCGCATGCATTAGGGCTGGCGATCCCGTTGGTGGTGGCGATTAGCACCTCGCTGGGTGCGCGGAACGGCATCTTGATCCGTGATCGTCTGGCATTGGAACAGGCTCGGAAGATCGACACGGTCATCTTCGATAAGACCGGCACCCTGACCGAAGGCAAGTTTGGCGTCGTCAGCGTGGCCACCGCTGCCGGGTGGGATCAGGAACAGGCGCTGGTGGTTGCCCTGGCGGTTGAAGGCGACTCCGAGCATCTAATCGCGCGTGGTATGCGCCGCGCGGCAGACGAACGCGGCCTGACCGCGCCGCCGGTTAGCGATTTCGAGGCGATCAAGGGGCGCGGTATCCGCGCCAGCTACGAGGGCCGCATGGTCTATGTCGGTGGGCCGCGCCTGTTGGAGATGCTCGAAAGTGAGTTGCCAGACTCTCTACAACAGCTTAGAGAGAGCGCAGACGCTAAGGGACAGACCGTCATTTACCTGGTTGACGAGGCGCAGCCGGTGGCCGCATTTGCACTGGCAGACGTGATTCGTGAGGAAAGCCGTGAAGCGGTTCGCGAGCTGCGTGATATGGGGATTGAGGTCGTCATGTTGACCGGTGACAGTGAGGCAGTGGCGCGTACTGTCGCCGGGGAGCTGGGGATTGACATGTACTTTGCCGAGGTGCTCCCAGAACACAAGGATCAGAAAGTAGCCGACCTGCAGAGCCAGGGCAAACGAGTGGCGATGGTCGGCGATGGTGTCAATGATGCGCCCGCACTGACACGCGCGGATGTGGGCATCGCTATCGGCAGCGGCACGGATGTAGCGATTGAGTCCGCAGGTATCATTCTGGTGCGCAGCAACCCGTTGGATGTGGTCAGTATTTTTGTGTTGAGCCGCGCCACCTATCGTAAGATGATCCAGAACCTTGCCTGGGCGACCGGCTACAACATTTTCGCATTGCCGCTGGCTGCGGGAGTCCTGGCTCCGGTAGGCATTCTGCTTTCCCCGGCAGTGGGGGCCTTGTTCATGTCCCTGAGCACGGTGATCGTCGCGCTCAATGCGCAGTTGTTACGTCGCACGCAACTGGCGGCGTGAGGGTATGCGGGTCGGTCTGGCTCAGAGAAAAACAGGGACTCACACTGTCAAACCGGGTTCCTGTTTTTTCAGTCTACAGTGCACTGTTGCTATGGCCCGAAAACCACGTCCTCAGGAGGAATTTCCTGACCCTACGCGCCGCTGCTCCCATGTATACACCCGCAGCAGCCGGTTCGGATTTCTGTTACCCGGAATGCGTTGCCGAAAATCCGGTTTAGGAAAACCACCTTCAACCACTAGAAGCGAATTCACCGCCGATCACAAAACAATCACCTGGCTGGTCCTTCCAGTCGGCTGACAGATACGTGTTGTGGTATAGTGTTGGGTGGACCTAACATGGCCCCTTCTTGTTCCTTACAAGAGAACTTTTTCTGATCATGAGTTCAAACCTTGTCGAACTACTGGCGCAGATACAAGCCGGTAACGAAGCGGCGCTCCTGGCTCTCCATGACCAGTACGCTAATCTGGTGTACTCAGTCGCCTATCGGGTACTCAACGACCAAATGGCGGCTGAGGAAGTCACACAAGATACGTACATGCGCTTGTGGTATAAGGCCGAAACCTACGACCCGGCCAAAGGCTCGTTTGTTACCTGGTTGTTGACCATCACGCGGCGGCTGGCAATCGATACGGATCGCCGGCAGCGGCGCGACCCGATGCAAAACCCGGTGTTTATCGATGGCGACATTGAACGCTGGGAAAATGTATTGGGATTGGAGGAGGACGCCGATCTGAAGCGCACCCTGGTCGCGGTCATGCAAGAACTGCCGGATGAGCAGCGCCAAGCTATCGAGCTGGCATATTTCCACGGCATGTCACACAGCCAGATCGCGGACTATCTGGGCCAACCGTTGGGAACCATCAAGACTCGTATCCGTCTGGGCATGCAAAAACTCCGAGAAGCGTGGTTGGCCGAATCGGCCAGCAATCCGAACCGGGACAAATGAACGTATTCTGATAGTACACAACGTGTGTGAACGGCATCACACTCGAGCGGATGTGTCGAACATAATGGCAGCGAAAAAACGAGAGACAATGCTCAATCAGATACCAGCCTATGCACTCGGCGCTCTGGATGAAAACGAGCGCGCCGATTTTGAGGCCTGGCTTCAGCTTGACCCGGAGGCACGTGCGATCCTGGCTGACTATCGAGCTGTCGCAAATTACCTGGTGGCACTGGCCCCCCTTCGCACCGCGCCCGGTCACCTGCAGGCCGATCTGCGCCGCCGGCTAGCGGCTAGCCAAAGCGGTGATGCGGCGACCAAACCGGGCGAGAGCCAACCGGGCGCGCGCTGGAGATTTCCGGTTCGCCGGAGCGCATGGATTCTCGCTGCCGCTGCGCTGTTCGCCGTCGTGATTCTGGGCGTGCTCCTCGTGCAGTCAAACTCAAATGATGACTCGCACCTGACACCCGACGCAGCGGAACTCTATGCCCAACTTGTGGCACAATCCGGCTCGAGTCAGTATACGATTGTCCCGGGTGAAGTCGACGATGCCGTGTCAGGCAACCTGATCGTCTCTCCTGACGGCGAACTGGGCGTGCTGCGTGTCTCGTATCTTCCACAAATCGCCGGTGACCAGACGTTCCAGATGTGGCTGGTTGACGATAGCGGCGCGCGGACCAGCGGCGGGCTGTTTCAGGCGAACACATCGGAGGACGCGTTGTATATCCAGGTGCCTTTTGACCGGCCAGTCACCGCGTATCGAGGCGTGGGCGTATCCCTGGAACCTGCCGGAGGAAGCCCGTATGCGGACCAGCCAACCGGTCCCCGCGTATTGAGTGTCCCATTGAGCTAGTGTACGTCGTCGAAGATTTCGATGACGTACAGTTTTTTTGACCCTGCGAGCCGGTTTTCGCACGCGCCGACTTCGCTTCCCGGCTATACTTGCAGCCAACGAGGGAGGTCGAATGCATGGCAAAACAAACGGTGTTTGTATCGCGCATCATCCCCGGTAAGGGGCTGGACAAAATCCGTGCGGCATGTGAGGTGATTCTGTGGGAGGACGAACTACCGCCGCCGTATGAGGTGCTGTGCCGCGAAACCACCGCCGTCGATGGGCTGCTGTGCCTACTCTCAGATCGTATCGACGCCGCGCTGATCCAGGCGGCGCGGCCCCGTCTGCGAGTGATCAGCCAGATGGCGGTCGGGTTCGATAACGTGGATGTGCAGGCGGCGACGGAAGCGAGAATCCCGGTGGGGAATACGCCGGGCGTGTTGACCGATACCACCGCCGATTTCGCCTTCGCGCTGCTGATGGCCGCCGCGCGCCGTATCAGCGAGGGTGAACGGTTCGTGCGGGCGGGTAAGTGGCGCACATGGGGGCCTACGCTGTTCATGGGGCAGGATATTCACGGCGCGACGTTGGGCATTATCGGCATGGGGCGGATCGGGCTGGCGATGGCGCGCCGGGCCAGCGGCTTTGGGATGCGAGTCATTTATGCGGATTCGGACGAAGTCCCCACCGCTGCGGAACTGGGTGCGGCGCGGCGCTCGTTCGACGAGGTTCTGGCGGAATCGGATTTCCTCAGCCTGCACACGCCGCTTACTGCCGAGACGTACCATCTCATCAACCCGGACGCCCTGAAGCAGATGAAACCCACCGCCGTGCTGATCAACACGGCGCGCGGCCCAGTGGTCGATCCCGATGCGCTGTATCACGCTCTGGTTCACGGTGAAATCGCCTACGCCGCGCTGGATGTCACCGAGCCAGAGCCGATCCCGATGGAGTCGCCGCTACTCACGCTGGACAACTGCCTGATCGTGCCACATATTGCCAGTTCGAGCATTGCCACCCGGACACGGATGGCGGTTATGGCGGCGGAAAATCTGCTGGCGGGGCTGGCGGGCGAGCGCCTGCCGTATTGCGTCAATCCACAGGTGTACGGGTAGGCCTCACCTGTGAGGGGGTAGTTAATGCGTCCGAGCTGATTCCCCTTGAGTTGGCGACACCACGCCTCCAGGCAGACGTGAAGGAACGGAGGTGTGCCGATAGGGTTGGTCTTTTCACTTCCCCACGGACCTTCACCCAGGCTACTACCAAGCCCTTGATCTGCTCAAATCACGCGAAGATCCGTTACGTAGCCCCCACAGGCATCATCCGCGACTACTATCGCGAGGCTGCGTAGCACTCGATCCTCGCTCAGATTAATTTCTGAACACTACGGTATACCCCCGCAACAGTGGCAACTCAAAAAGACTTGTTTCGGCCCTGCAAAAAACTCGCAAAACCACCCTGCGCGTGGTTGAATCCGCCTTGGTTTTCCAATAGGATAGAGTCAGACACGTATCGGGTTAGATACCAATGACGTCTTCTATCGACAGGACTGTGAAAGGGGAACAGGGATGAAAATGCGGATAGTGGCAACAGTGGCCGTTCTGATCACCTCGTTGGTAGCCTTCGGGGTCGCTCCCATCGCATCTGCCCAGCCGCCGACGGCAACAATTGAGCTCACGGTGGTGACCGGCACAGATGGGACCGAAAACCCGCTGCTGGTCGAGCTGTTTGGCCCTACGAGCGGCACCGTGCCGCTGTGGGTGATCGTCATCGCCGAAGGCCCTGGAGACCTGGGCCCAGGCATGACCAACAGCTACACCTTCAGCGTGCCGTACAGTTTTTGCGAGCTGACACGCCTTCACATCACCAAGCCTGCCAGCATTCTGCCCGGAGACGATGCCTGGGACATCCGTGAGTTCTACATCCAGGTCGACGGCGTTGAGGTAGCCTTCGACCGCGTGGCCTACGAGACCTTCTCACCCATGACCTACGATTCATGGCCGGCCAACCTCGAATGGTCGGGCACGGCGCAATACCAGGCCGCCTGTTCCGGTAGTGGTGGCCTAACGCCGCTGGTACCAGTGCAACCCGTGCAACCGGTCCAGCCGATCCAACCCGTGCAACCTATCCAGGTTGAGCCGCAAGTGCAAACTCAATTGTCCTGCTCCGGTTTCAACCTGCCATCACGGCTGCAAGTCAAGGGAAGTGGCCGCGTTCTGCCAGGACTGCCCAACAACCTGCGCGCTGAGCCGACCTCGACCAGTCAGCAGCTTGGCCAGATTCCGGGTGGCGGTGTGTTCACCGTGCTAAACGGTCCGCGCTGTGGCGACCTGGGCATCCTGTACTGGCGCGTGGACTACAACGGCGTTCAGGGCTGGACGGGGGAAGGCCAGGGCAGCACCTACTGGGTCGAGCCAATCCGCTGACCAGACGTAAATTGGCGGGACGGGGAGTCACTTTGTGCATCCGCTCGAAACGAGAGACATCAGCGCGGGTGAGGACAGAAGCCCTTGCTATTCAAGAACCAATCTGGGCGAGAAACTCCTCGAGTAAGCTGAACGAGCAGCCCCAAGTGAACAAATCGCTTGGGGCTGCTGGCAGTTTATCTGGCGCATCGCCATTTCACACACTGGCGACCGTTGGTGGTCCCAACGGAACTGTGGGCAATTCCAAACCTCCCATGTGAAGCTCCCAAATCGCTAGCAACGCGATGCCCCCCTCGGGAATTATCAGCAGTTCCCCCGGGGGAGCACCCCAGGTCCAGATGAGGTTTTTGGGCCTTACGGGCTCGTGGATGGCCCCCACGATTCACCGGCAAGCAGCACGCGGATAGTCGCCATGAAGATGTTCTCAGCTCAGACCATGCTTTTCGGCATGGGTCTTCAAGAAGTTAAGCCCTTCGACGGCGAGCGTATCCGGCGATTCTTTCGGGGGTCGCCAGAGACATGTAGCTGCCGCCAGATCGGGGTTGATGGCCGCAAATGACTCAAGGACCAGCGGCCCCGTGTAGTTGGCATCGACTAGCCCGCGAAATACATCGTCCCAATTGATGGTTCCAGTTCCTACCAGGCCGCGATGGCTCTCGCTCATGTGAATGTAACCCAATACATCAGCTGCGTTCACGATCGGCTGGTAAAAACCCCGCTCTTCGATGTTCATGTGGTACGTGTCGGCGTGCAGCAGCAGATTGTCTGCGCCGATAGCCTTGATCGTGTCGCGGGTATCAGATAGGGAGTTGAAAAGATAGGTCTCATAACGGTTGCAGGCTTCCAGTGCCAGGGTTATGCCGCGCCGCTTGGCGTCGGCTGCCACGTCACCCAGCACATCAATCACGGCCTGACGCTCGGCTGGCTGCGGCGGTTTGCCGGTCAATGTGCCCAACGAGTAACCGATGCAACCTCCCAAAAAGATGCCGCCCATTTCCTCCAGCTTGTCCAAAGCGTGAATCAGAAATGCTTTGGCACGGTCGGGATGTTCGGGAAGATGCGAATCCTTGGGTAAAACCAGAGAAGCTACACCTTCAATGCTCGCTTCTTTGAGGGCTTGTTTGTGCGAAGCGGCTTCGAACGTTTCGGGCTTTAGCAACGGAATCTCGATGAAATCAAATCCAGCGGCACCTGTCTGGCGAATGGCCTTGTTGCCGGCTTCGGTCGTCCACTCACCAATCCATACAAACGCATGTGAACCATAACGAGGCATGTTGTGTACTCCTGATAGTTTGGTTTAACCGCGCTCTTTTGCGATGCGGCGCTGATAATCATCCGGGCGGAAGTAGGCGATCGGGTCGGGACGCGGCCCCATTTCGACGCGCACCCGGGCTAACAGCGGGCGCACATCGGTTTCGAAGGCGTCGATCAGCGAGCGATGAGCGCCCAACACATCGCCCTGCAACTGGCATTGGTTAAGCGTGCCATAATCAACAACCAATGCTCTGGCATAGGCCGATTCCGTGATTTCACAGCATTCGATCAGATGTCCGAGCGCTTGCTCACGCACGCCGCTGTGCAGATCGGCACCTCTTCAGAGAATTCCACAACGAGTGTACTATCGTTTCTGTGCAATGCTGACTTCGTGCTGCTTGTCCCCAGATCGACCCCGATCAAGCACCAGTTGGGCATAATAGATGCTCCGTAAACAAACCCGGGATGATTTGAACCCGCCGTCATTTGCGCTGTCTGAAAACCAACGGTGGGCGCAGTTCCTCGGCAATCTCTGCTAATCGCCCAAACATTTCCTCATCGATCTGGATGTCCAATACTTCAGCGATCACCTGTGTCCACCCGTGCAGAAAATACAGCCAACCATCTTCAACGAACACATTGCGGCTGTCTTTCTGGGCCATTGCCTGGTGCCAGAAGTCCAGCTCGCCGCGATAGTTGATCTCCCAGGCGATGCCGTTGCGCGGAAAGAGTCCATCGTCCGTCACCGGCGAACCGGGGGTATCTTTGCCCATACCGGTTGCATTGACAACAACGCTGCCCTCAGGCATGCCCGCCATGATCTCGTCGTTCTGTGCAGGATCCGCATTCTGGAAATACTCAAAACCAATATCGGTCTCCAGACTTTCGATCATTGTCTTCAATTTTTCCAACCGTCCTGCCGATCGATTTGTGATGACCATTCGTTTTGGGCGGTCCGCAGGGTTTTCTTTGTTGATGAGGTGAAGCGCCATCGCTTTGCCTGAGCCACCGGCCCCAAAACACAATACGTCACCGCCGGTACGCCCGAAATATCCTGTCCCGGTTATCGCGTCCAGACTTAGTCCGCTCGTCAGCGGATCTTTGGCGTGCCCCCACAGCGTAGTACCGCGTTTGGAAATACTCGATACTTCACCCGTCAAGATGGCCGAGGAATGCAACTGGTCAAACATATCCCGCGCCGCTTCGAGCAGATCGATCTTGTGCGTGGTCACGAGCGCCCCTAACGACAGCGGATCGTACTTTATCTGGGCCACTGTCCGGCGGTACGCTTCTGGATCGTCATGAATCTCGTGGTCGATGCCTTCGATGACGACATCCGGACGTCCTATCGCCTCCATCCAACGCGGAAACACCCGCATAATGGACGAATTGTTCGTTGTAACGCCCACGAAATAGAACGTTGGGGTTGTTCTCGTTTCAACAGCATAGCTTTGCTTGGGCATCAACTTCTCCTGGTGCAGCACAAAATACACACATCCCCAATAAGGCAGACCGCCTCATTTCCCATGCCGACGACGACACGGTACCCTTTAGCGCCACAGTGTCCTGCGGCGATCCGCTCAATGTGCGATTCTTCCAGCCGCAGAAGGACTCAATAGTCCTGCTGGCCTGCTATCGCGATCCATCAGACAACGCGATAAACAGGTTCTTTTCCCTCCAACACCGCCAAACAGTCGTGTATCGCCATGTGTCCCATCGCGTTCGCCGCGCCGTCGGTGTGCGAGCCGGTGTGTGACGTCACGAGTACCTGGGATAGCGCCAGCAGGGGGTGAGCAGGGTCTGGCGGTTCTTGCTGAAGTACATCCAATGCTGCGCCGCTCACATGACCGCTCTGCAGTGCGTCAAACAGCGCGCCGTCATCGACCAGTTCCCCGCGTGCGGTATTGATCAGGTATGCGCCGCGTTTCATCTGCGCGAGAAAGGTCGCATTGACCATGCCGCGCGTTTCCGGCAAGACCGGCAGATGCAGGGAGAGAAAATCGGCCTGGGCGATCACATCCCCCCTTGGAAGCAACTCTACACCCCAAGTCTTCGCCTCTTCTGCATCAACATACGGATCGAATGCGATCAACCGGCAGTCGAATCCGGCTAACCGTCGTGCCACGCGCTTTCCAATCGCACCTAACCCGAGCAAACCAATGACCTTGCCATCCAGCGTCACCCCTTGCGCGCGCGGCCACTTTCCACTCCGAGTGCTTGATACAACCTGAGGAATATCCCGCGCCAGGGAGAGCATCAGGCCGATAGCCAGTTCGGCGACCGAGCTTGAGTTTGCCCCCGGGGTATTGGTCACGATGATGCCGCGCGCTTGGGCCGTCTTGAGATCAACCTGATCCACGCCAACGCCATACCGGGCGATCACCTTGAGCTTATGCGCCGCCTCAATCACTGTGCGATCAATTTCATCCAATCCGGCGATCATGCCGTCACAGCCCGCTACCATCGGGATCAGTTCTTCGGAGCGCAGCGGGCGTCCTGTCGCGTTATATACAACCTCGCCGACGGTCTGTTCCAGCTTCGTCTTCAGCGCCGGGTCATGCATCCCAAACGAGCGCGGCGTGACCAGAACCTTGCGTTCCATGAGCGACTTCATCCACGTTCCTCCGGCGGCAGCCAGCGCGGGTTGTCAATGACTACGGGGGACCCGTCACGCTCTATCACCAGCTTACGGAAACCCTGTGTCTCAATCGTGCCGTAGTCGTGCCCGGCATTGCCCGGATACACGAAAAACGTCACCAGGTCCTCGCGCGTACCAGTGTTTACCGAGCGATGCGCCCAGCGCGGCGGCACGTAAAGCACTGAGCCGGGGCGCAGCGGTTCGACGGCCCACTCCCCCTTGGGGGTTTCCATCACCATCACGCCTTCACCCTTGAGGCAATAGTACACCTCAGCGGTTTCCAGCACGGTGTGAAAGTGCCCTTTGGTCATGTAATACTCGTCGCCAACTTTGCCGGGATGTACGATTGATAGACCATTCAGAAGTTCGCCCTCGACCTCCGGACGCCTGACCTCGTACACTTCGTATAGCAGCACATCGTCATTGGCGAGCATGGCATCGAATGCTTGCTGGTCTGAAAATTGACCTTTCATCGCTGACAACCGGCGTTCGATATGATTGTCATAGGTGCTGAGAATCGCATCTTCAACCGACACGTCATAGGTAAATGGAACGTTGTTCATTACCTCTTTTTCCTTATGTGTATCAACTCAGGACCAGCCGGCCTGTGATGCTAGCGCCGGTGAGGTAGCCTATCGTATGGGCATCGCATCCAATCGCGCGCAGCCGTGGAATGATCTGCGTGATCAACGCCGTCAGTCCCGGTCCGCCGCCCATGGTACTCCACATCACCGCTTCCGCCATGTCAGTAGCCACCACAACCTGTGGAGCCAGTCCGGCCTCAACCATACGCACCAGCAACGGCCAGACGTTGGCATCTGGCTCGTACTTGGCACGGAAAAACGTGTCATATTCCAGCATGACTCCCTGCTGAGCCAGCGCGCTGTGGAAGGCAAAATCCGGGCGTTTGTCCACGTGGCACAAAACCAGGCGTGTCAGTGGCAACCCAAAATCTGCCATCGCCTGCACAATGCGTTCGGCATTCGCCCCTTTTTCGGTATGCACTTCAATAGCCGCCCCCGTCTCTCGGCTCGCCAGTACCGCCCCTTCGATGAGATTCAGCGGCGATGTCGCCAACGTTTCTTCGCAGGCGATCTTGATGAATCCCGCACGCACCGGGTCCCTCGCGTCCGTTTCAGACAGGCATCCCGTGATCTCGGCGACAAAATGCTGGCAAGCGGCTTCCGCCGTCAGATCGAAAAATGGGTAGTCAACCGGGTAGTAGCGGCGCAGGTGGAAGCCAGTACACGCCACGATATTGACGCCGCTCACCTGGGCCAGGCGCTTCAGCATGCGCCCGTCACGCCCGCACCCGCCGGGCTGGCAGTCGATCAGCGTGCCGCCGCCTGCCTCGCGATAAGCGACCAGTTCGCTGGTGATGGCGCGCTCATCGTCCAGCACCGGCCCAGCGCTGGCAGCGCCAGTCACCGGCGCGATCCACACGTGGTTATGTGCGTCCGTGACCCCTGCCTGTGCCGGATCAATCGGTCCGGTCACGGTCACCAACCGCGCAGGTGAATGTTGGTCAGAGTTCATACATGTTCCCCATTTTCAGTCAACACAAACGGTCTACATGTACATGACGCGTTTATTCCCGGCTTCGAGCGTCTTCACCACAGACTCGGGGTCAGTCCACGTAGTCTTCAGAAATAACCGCCGCGGAAAGCTCCGGTCTAACAAACGACTTTGGGAGTCTGAAAACACCCTGCAATCATCCGCGCTTGGGGAGCATCTTCAGACTTTCCGATTCATGCAACCGGAGCAGACTCTTGGCTCAGATTAGTCCACAATCCTACAAGGCGAATATGGTAGGATCTCACGCTTCCGTACGCTTGCGCGTGTACCGGGCGATGAAACTATAGGGAGACGGCAGCGGCACCTGGCTGATGGTGTCCAGTTTGACAACCTCGTCCGGTGACAACGTCCATCCGGCGCTATCTAAATTCTCTTCAAGTTGTTCAGGCGTGCGTGCGCCAAAGATTGGAGCCGTCACGCCCGGCTTGTGCAGCACCCAGTTGAGCGCAACCTGGGCTGGTTTCTTGCCACGCGCGTCCGCAATGTCGCGCAGGGCGTCGATGATCTGCCAGGTTTGTTCGGTTACGCGCTGGTCTGCGAGATCGTCCCACCGGTCCGCGCGCCCGACGCGGCTGTCGGCAGGCGGCGGCTGATCACGCCGGTACTTGCCGGTCAGCCAACCACCCGCCAGCGGCGACCAGGCGATGACTCCGATCCCTTGTTCCCGGCACAAAGGGAGCAATTCCCATTCCGTGCTGCGTACGAGTAAGCTATATTCGGGCTGAAGACATTCAAACCGCGCCCAATTGTGCATCTCACTGAGCATGATCGCACGAGTCAACTGGGACGGCATGTAGTTTGAGGCCCCGATATAACGTACCTTGCCAGCCCGGACCAGATCGTCGAGGGCGCGCAGAGTCTCCTCCAGTGGAGTAGACGCATCCCAGCAGTGCATTTGATATAGATCAACATAATCCGTCTGCAGGCGGCGAAGACTCGCATCGATCTGGTGAAAGATATGTTTGCGTGTCAACCCAGTGTCATTTGGTCCCTGGCCGGTGGGAAAGAATACTTTGGAAGCGATTACGATTTGAGAGCGATCCGGCTGGCCCTTGAGCCAGTTTCCCAGCATCGTCTCAGACTGCCCCTCGTTGTAGATATTCGATGTATCGAAAAAATTGCCTCCGGCCTCGACGAAACGGCACGCCATCCGGTGGGCAGTCGGTTCATCAGCTCCCCACCCAAAGGTCTGCGTGCCCATGCACAGCTCGGAGACTTTGAGTCCGGTCCGTCCCATAAAACGGTACTGCATGATTCTTCCTCCTTCACCTTCTCATGCTGGTCACGGCTCTATCGCCTGGCCTTTCGCCCGGTTGCCTTACAAAATGAAGGCATGCGCATCCAGATCGTGAATGCGCGCTATCAGCGCTGAATCAAGCCCTGGCCTGCTCCGACGCACGACGCACGCCTACACGATCTTGATCGTGGTGGCCGGTCCGGTCACCACTTGAAATCTCACCCTTCGATCCCGGCCATCATATCGTAGATCGGCAGCAGGGCGTGGTAGGTGGCTTCAAAGATCGGATAGAACCGGTTATAGATGGCCTGAGTTTCAGGGCTGGGGCTAATCGTTTCCGCAATCTGGTTCATCGTTTCGCTCATGGAGAAATCGCGGTACACGCCCACGCCGATCCCGCCTGCCAGCGCTGCTCCCATCGACGTAGCCTCCTGCAAAACTGCCAACCGGTGAACCGGTATCCCGTACACGTCCGCCATGATCTGGTTCCAGAACCGGCCTCGCGCACCACCGCCGATGACGCGCATCGCACCGATCTGAGCACCTTGTGAGGTAAACGCCTCCAAGATCACGCGCAGATTCATCGTGATCCCTTCCAGCACAGCCCGTACCATATCGGCGCGTGTGTGGCGGATCGTCAGGCCGACAAAAGCACCACGCGCTCGCGGATTCCAACGTGGGCTGCGTTCGCCCAACAGGTACGGCAGAAAGATCAGCCCATTTGCGCCCGGCGGTGATTTCTCAGCGCTCAGGTTCATCAGTTCATATGGGCTGATGCCTAACGCTTCGGCGGCCTGCTGCTCAAGCGGACACAACTGGTCACGCGCCCACTGGTACGAACCGCCTGCCATCTGCATGGTTCCACACGGGCTGAACAGGCCCGGAACCAAGTGGGCCCAAGTAAACGTTCTGTACTCCGGATCGTAAATCGGTTCTTTGGTAGCAAGTGCGATCCACGATGACGCGCCAATATAATTGTAGGCTGTGCCTTCTTGCACGACGCCCGCCCCTGCCGCCGCACACATCCCATCCCCACCCCCGATTACCACCGGTGTTCCTGGCGCCACCCCGATTTCGTTCGCGACCGAAGGTAACACCGCGCCGACAACATCAATAGACCGCCTGAGATCGGGCAGTTTCGTGACATCGAGTTCCGCCGCCTCGATGATACGACCAGACCATGTACTGGTATCCAGATCGTATAGATTCATGCCTGATGCATCGGTGGGTTCGGTGACGAAGTTCCCGGTGAGCCGTGCGACAATCGCATCCTTGGCGTGGACAAACTTGTACGTGGCCTGGTAAATATCGGGCTGGTGATCCCGAATCCACAGAATTTTGCAGAGCGAATATGACGCGCTAAGCCGATGCCCCGTGATTCGATAAACTTCCGCCGGGGAAATGCGCTCACCCAACCAGCGCTCTTGATCAACTGAACGCTGATCCGCCCAGATGATGGCGTTGCGGAGCGGTCTGGCATTGGAATCGAGCGGGACGCATCCCATCATCTGCCCGCTGAAGGTGATGACGGCGATTTCGCCAGAGCGAATCTTCGCCTTGAGCAGTAGTTCCTGCGTCGAGACACAGACGGCTTGCCACCAGTCTTCGGGATTCTGTTCGGCCCAACTAGTATGCGCGAATTCGGTATCATACCCGTAGAAGGTGCTGCCGACTAACGCCCCTTCAGCATTGTAAAGCGTAGCCTTGTTGCCCGTCGTGCCCAGGTCATGCGCCAGAATGTAGGGTTTCATAGGAGGTCCTCGCAAAACTTCTATTTGATAATCTGGTTGAATTCCACTTTCTCACCATCGGGACCGCGCACATTAAAATACTTCACGCCTTTGTCCCAAAATGGCAGAAATACCGGTGCGTCTTCTAAAGGGGTCAGCCCGCTGGCACGCACGTCTTCAAACGCCCGGTCGATATCTTGAACATCTAGGGCGAAATGGTCAATGTGGCCATCAACTCGACCGCGCACCTCGGCGAGTTCGGGTCCCACCAACTGGTATAACTCCAGCACCAAGCCCTTGAGTTCCAGCATCACTACCTTCACGGCGTCACCGTTTGATGGAAGTTCGGTTTTCATGACGGCTTTGAAACCCAGTTGGCTGTAAAAAGCTTGGGATCGGTTGATGTCGCTGACAGGCAGACCAAGATGCTGAAAACCCAGGATATTGTCCTCTGACATGCCGTTTCTCCTTCCAACACTCACGACTCATGATAACGCGGATTAGGCACGAACTGCGGAAATCGAAGGCGCTCAGTGGACCGGTCGGAGCGTGAAGGGTCCTCCGCAGCCATTCAGCCGCATGAATTCATGATGCAGCCCAATCGCGCCTACAGACGAGCGTGCCGTCATCAAAACGCGAAAAACCAACGGGCTTTTTCCTTGCATTTAATACGCATGCGAAGTCATGAACCGGTTGCATAGCACTAGATTTTTGCCTATAATACAATTGAACTCTTGTAATGACAATATGACAGGATGACAAATTTGGATTTCTCGGTCAATCGCTCGAGTGCCATCCCGTACTACGTGCAGATCAGAGACACGATCCAGGCGAGTATCCAGGCGGGGGAGTGGCAGCCCGGCGATCAGCTTCCCGGCGAACCGGAGTTGTGCCGGATGTTTGCCGTTAGCCGCACTGTCATTCGACAAGCACTCAGCGATCTTGTCAACAAGGGGTTCCTCGTTCGCGAGAAGGGCAGAGGCACCTTTGTAGCCCAGCCCAAGATCCGAGAGAGTCTTGTTCAGAAGTTGACCGGCTTCTTCCAGGATATGGTTGAACAGGGACATGTTCCAAGAGCCCAGGTCCTCAGACAAGAGCGTGTCCCCGCTAGCCCAAAAGTGTCCGGCCATCTCCAGATTAACCCAGGAACGCCGGTTATTGCCATCGAGCGGCTGCGATTTGTGCAGGAAACACCGATTCAGTTAGTGACGACCTACATACCGTTTTCGATCTGTCCGGCGCTACTCGATGTGGATTTGAGCAATCGTTCGCTCTACGGATTTCTCGAACAAACGTGTGACGTATTTATCGCGAGGGGTCACCGGAGCATTGAGGCAGTGCCAGCCAATGAGCACGAGGCCCGGCTATTGCGGGTGCAGGGAGGCGCGCCTCTTATCCTGTTGGACAGTGTCAGTTTTTTGAGTGACGGGACTCCTGTCGAATATTATCACGCATTGCATCGCGGTGATCGAACCCGGTTTGAGGTAGAACTCATTCGCTTCAGAGAACACGGTAATCGAGACGACATGCTAGCCCCGGAGTATGGGGATGTCCCCCCAGGTAGCGGTGTTATCCTGTCTCCGAAGAAAAGAGATAACGATTGACCCAAAATCGTGCAACGTATGGTGACGTTGTTCCATTAACATTCTGACCATTCAGGCCGTCATTATTAACAATAACAAGACCTCGCCCAATACTAGAACGTTTGGCTCATGCGTATCTCGCCGAGGCGGATTCGCCGCCTAACTTAGGAGGAGGGAGGAATTTCGGAGAGAATCACTGCTTGCACCGCTCATTTAGGTCCATGCAATTTTATGGAGAGGCTAAGAATGAACAAAAAATTGATTGCGTTTCTGATTATCGTTGTCCTGGTCATCGGTCTGGTTCCAACCACGATGGCACAGGATGACAAGCCGTTCAAGGGAATGAAGATCGTCGTGGTGACCCAGGAAGGCCGGTCTATCGGTGGCCCAGTAGAAGATTATAAAGCTGAATGGGAAGCTTTGACGGGCGGTGAAGTCGAACTCCAGCAGTTCGCGTTCGGCGACCTGTTCGAGAAGATCATCACTTCCTTTGAAACCGGCTCCGGTGCCTACGACATGCTGATCTTCCCGGCAGACTGGGCAGGAGACTTCATGGCTCCCGGCTATCTGGAACCTATCTCCGATGAACTTAAGGCAAAAGTGGACTGGCAAGATGTCATCCCGCTGTATCGTGAGCGGATTGTCGCCTGGGGTGATGCAGTTTACGCGCTGCCCTACGACGGGGACTCGCACATGCTGTACTACCGCAAGGATCTGGTAGACGGCGGCGAATACGCGGCGGACTTCGAGGCTGAATACGGCTATCCACTGGCCGAGCCGACGAGCTGGCAGCAATACCTTGACATCGCTAAGTTCTTCAACGGCAAAGAGGTGGTGCTCGACGTCGACGGCAACAAAGGTCCGATCTTCGGGACCATGGAAGCGCAGAAGCGTAATGCCCAAAGTTACTGGGTGTTTCTGTCCCATGCCGCCGGTTATGGAAAAGTGCCCGGCAACCCGTGCTTCTTCTTTAGCTGCGACGACATGACCCCGCAGGTGAACAACCCCGGTTGGGTTCGCGCCCTGACCGAATACGTCGAGGTTGGCAAGTACGGCCCGCCCGAAATGGTGAACTGGGATGTCGCCGACACCCGCATCTACTTCCCGACCGGCATGTCTGTGTTTAATATTGACTGGGGCGATGTGGGTCCAATTTCCATCGATACTTCAGTTTCGGTGATCAAGGGCCTGGTTGGCTTCGCACCGCTGCCGGGTGGTGACCAATACTGGGATTATGTTACGGGCGAATGGGCGACTCCTGAAATGGGATACAACCGCGCGCCATTTATCGCCTTCGGTGGCTGGATCATCGGTGTTGCCGCCGACAGTGACGTCAAAGAAGCGGCGCTGGACTTTGCCGCGTTCATGGCAGCTCCCGAAATGGTCAAGAAACTGGCCGTCACCGGCGGCACGGGAGTTAACCCGTGTCGTTTTAGCCAGTTCGAAGATATCGCCTCGTGGGTAGCGGCGGGCTTTGATGAGGCCAGCGCCAAGGACTACCTGGACGCCATCCTGACCGGCATTAACGACCCGAATGCCGTGCTTGACCTGCGTATTACCGGCTCTGCGGAATATCTGCAAACGCTGGATGTCGAGATCGCGCGGGCTATCGCCGGCGAAGTCTCGCCTCAAGAGGCGTTGGATAACGTCGCGTCGCAGTGGAACGATATCACCGATCGCCTGGGACGGGAAGTGCAATTGGCGCAGTACCGCGCTGCTGTAGGGTATATGGGCGAGTAGTACTAAGTTCTTGCTGCAATGAGAAAAAGCGCTGCATCCTGTTCATGATGTAGCGCTTTTTAAGAAATACCAGCTTCCCCGCCGATCGTTTTTGCGCTGTTGGAAAGAGAGGCCGCTTTGAGACGGACAAAATCCCCATCCACACCGAGTGACGATGGACAGGTCAACGAGGGAACACGTGAAGACCGCATCATGAGACGGGTATTTCTGTCTCCGGCGGTCTTGGTGCTCTTAGGACTCTCCATTTTTCCGCTCTTCTGGGCGCTAGGAATCGGCTTCACAGACATGCAGCGCGGCGGCTCAACGACAGCGAGGATCGAACAAGCTACCGGTGAAACCGGCACTGGATTTCTCGGTATGGATTTCAGCGTAACCTTGCGCAACTATGACCGGCTTTTGCACGACGAACGGCTGCATATTGCGGCCCGAAACACTTTTTATTATGTGTTCATGGGCGTGACGATTCAGTATATCTTCGGATTAGGGCTGGCTCTAGTCTTGAACCAGCGTTTTCTCTTTCGGGGCCTTATCCGTGTCATTTTCCTGATGCCCATGATGACAACGCCGGTCGTCGTGGGGTACACCGGGCGCATGATGTTCGATTCATACCGTTCACCAATTGCCGACTTGCTGCGCCATGCGGAGAAGTGGTGGGCCAGCGTGCCTATTGTAGGATCACAAATAGATCTGTTGGTGCCGTGGATGACGGAGGCGAAGTGGGCGCGGTTCACCATGGTCTTGATGGATAGCTGGCAGTGGATACCATTCATGACGCTCATTCTGCTCGCCGGGATGCAGGCGATCCCCGACGATATCTACGAAGCAGCGCGCGTTGATGGCGCTTCAGCACTTCAGATTTTCCGAAAGATTACGTTCCCGTTGCTGCTCCCACTCTCGGCCACCGTTATTCTGATACGTGGCCTGGAAATCTTCAAGATCATTGATGTAATTGTGGTGACAACGGGCGGCGGACCAGGCTCGGCCACCGAGAGCCTGACAATGTATATTTACAAAACCGCGTTGACGTTTGGCAATTATGGGTATGCAGCGGCGATTTCGTTTGCGCTCCTGATTCTGGTCGTCATTTTTGCCACGGTGTTTCTGGGTCTGGTGAGGCGCTTCATACCACGCGGTCTGTATTGATGGAAGGAACAGAGCGATGAAATCTCAAACTGTACTGAAAAAAGTACTGATATATTCGATTGTGATCTTCTGGTCATTCATTGTGCTGTTTCCTTTCTATTGGCTGGGAACGACGTCGTTCAAAAAACCGCTGGACGCTACCCGATTTCCCAAGTACATCCCCTATTATGATTTTCAGCCTACAACAGAGCACTGGGAATATTTGCTCACAAAGCGGTGGGATAAAACCTCAGGAAGTTTTCGCAACAGCTTGATCGCAGCCGGTGGAAGCACACTCTTTGCCGTTATTTTTGGGGCGATGGCGGGGTATGGCCTGTCGCGATTTTCATACCATTGGAAGGTGCTAGGATGGCGGAATGACAATATCGCCTTCTGGATCATCTCACAGCGTTTCTTGCCCCCTGCGTTATTTATCATTCCATTCATGATCGCCTACGCTGACCTGGGATTAATTGATACGTATGCTGGCCTGATCATCGCGTACACCATGTTCAACATCCCATTTGCAGTATGGATTATGCGGGACTTCTTTAACGGCCTCCCAATCGATCTGGAAGATAGTGCCCGCGTAGATGGCGCCAATCGTTGGACAGCGTTCGTGCGTATCGTACTCCCGTTGAGCGCTCCTGGCTTGGTGTCAGTTGCCATCCTCTCCTTTATTTTCTCGTGGAATGAATACCTTTACGCATTAATGTTGACAAATGCCGCTGCTGTGACCCTGCCACCTTTCATTGCGGCGCAAAACACACAACGTGGGGTCGAGTGGTGGTACATTTCGGCGCTGGCGATCACGGCAATCGTTCCGGTGATCGTGGTCGGGCTGCTGCTCGAGCGATTTATTACCCGAGGACTGGTTGCGGGCGCACTGAAGGGATAAGCAGCTTTGCTGGTTACACCCGTAAGGTTCAAAAATTAGTCTACGCAAGAAATCCACCTCCCCATAAGAGAAATGGGAATGCCAGAAAAACCCTGCAAGTGCGCTAAGCTTGCGGGGTTTTATTTGGCCTGAAGACAGGAAATCGAGGGGCAGATGTTCTTTCGAATAGTGCTGTTTATCTGGGAATTTGTGTTGGACGTGAGCGCCGTCAGCCGAATGACGGAGGATGAAAAAGACATTGAAATCCTGTTGTTGCGGCAGCAGATGATCATAGAGCGAAAACAGGAGCGAGGGCCGCACATTCCGCGCTGGCAGAAGGTGCCGCTGGTCGCCTTAGTCCTGCGGCTGAAACAGGAAGCGCATCATTCGCAGCAAGCTCTGAAGGAGAGCATGCGGCTCTTCAAGCCGGCGACGGTGATCGGCTGGCATCGTGAAATAGTACGGCGTAAGTGGACCTACCAGCAGAAGAGGCAGTCAGGACGCCCGCGCATTGACGCCGAACTGGAGCAGTGCATTCTCCGGGTAGCACAGGATGACCCCGGTTTGGGTTACGACAAGCTGAAAGGGGAGCTACGCAAACTGGGCTTCCGAGTGAGCCCGACCGCCATTCGTACCGTGCTGCAACGACACGGTATTCTCCCAGCCCCTGAACGGTCACGGGCGAGTTGTTCCTGGCGCACGTTTCTCAACCACTACAAAGAACCATTTCTGGCATGCGATTTTTTACCGTAGAGACGCTCCCCCTTCAGACCTTGTATGTGCTCTTCTTCATCGAACACGGGACGCGACGAGTCTATCTGGCAGGCTGCACAGCCCATCCGGATGCGGCGTGGGTGACCTAACAAGCCCGTCAGATGACGTGGGAACTCGAAGAGCGGGAGCTTCCCATGCACTCTTTGATCCACGACCACGATACGAAATTCACCGGGTTATTTGACACGGTGTTCGAGTCGGAAGGGATTGAGATCGTCAACATCCCCTATGAAGCACCCAATGCCAATGCATTTGCTGAACGCTGGCTGCGCTCCGTCCGCGAAGAATGCCTGGATCGCCTGATCATCCTCAATGAGCGCCATCTGCGCCGGGTCTTGAATGAATACGTGGCATATTACAATGCTCGCCGTCCTCATCAAGGGATCGAGCAGGATAGTCCACTTGGATTGGCACCTGTGGCAACCGACGGCCTGATCCGCTATCGAAACGTGCTCGGGGGGATCATCCGAGACTACGATCGGGAGGCTGCCTAACACCTATCTCACCCGAAGATTAATTTTCGAACCATACGGGCGACTGCGGACCCTGAACACCATCCACACTGGCCACAGTTCTACGCGAATGCATTGCGGGATGCCTTGTCGAAAGCCAACAATCGTCGCAAGGAAACGCTCACTCAGATGACGCAGCATGACTGGCGTCGGACGGTGGCCTGTGAGATACAGGCTGACTTGTGGTACGCGACATCCTCACCCGATGAAGATGTTCATTTGTTACATTCCTTGGATGAGAATGCGTTCACTCCCAGCAGAAATGGCAATGGGTATCACCCAAAAGCGTGCGTCGCCGTCGAGAGC
>CAYMTN010000071.1:0-22284 GCA_964393335.1 uncultured Anaerolineaceae bacterium | reverse complement strand
CGAAAGTCCCCCGTATGCGCTGCCAGAAGGGGAAGATCAGCCAGCCTTTCAACAGCGAAACAACCGCCCCCACCGCAGGATTCTTCTTGGATGGGACGCGATTGCGCCGCCAGCCCATCCCGATGACCGTCACCAGCCGGTACGACATCCCGCCGATGAAAAACAGCAGCGCGCCGGTGAACAGGGGACCGCGAGCAAGTTGTAGCAGGTCCATTATGCTTCTTCCTTTCCCTCGGCTCGTTGAGCCCGTTTTTTCTGCGCCCGGTTAGCAGCCACCATCCCTGCGCCAATCGCGGCCCCTGCCACCGCAGCGCCCAGCACCGCTACCAGGGTTGGCTCATCCAGCGGCGACGACATGCCCTCATAGAACCCGCCACCGTCCCAAAAATTCGGCTCGGAGCAACCCAGGCACGGATGCCCGGATTCGACGGGGAAGCTTACTCCCTGGTTCCATTTCAACCCGGCGCAAGCATTGTAGGTGATAGGCCCTTTGCAGCCCAGTTTGTAGAGACACCAGCCGTTGCGGTAGCCCTCATCATCAAAACTACCGGCGAACTTACCCTCGGCGTAGAAGGCGCGGCGCAGGCAGCGTTCGTGAATGGTGTGCTGATAGAACGCCATCGGGCGGCGCTTGTCGTCCAACTCAGGCAGTTCGTGAAACAGGGCATAATAGGCAATCGTATTGGTCATGGTTTCCGGGATGGGCGGACAGCCGGGGATATTGACCACCTTGTTCTTGTCAATAAAATCCCAGACGCCGCCTGCATCGGTTGGGTTGGGCTTGGCCTTGGGTAAGCCGCCAAACGTGGCGCAGTTGCCCACTGCGATCACCGCAGCGGCATCTTTCGCCGCGTCGATCAAGATATCGCGGGCGGCTTTGCCTCCCACCGTACAGTAACCATTCGATCCGTCTGGAATAGCTCCTTCCACGACCAGGATATATTCCCCGGCGAAGTCTTGCATGGCCTGAGTCTTGCTGGCCTCGGCCTGGGTGCCTGCCGCCGCCATCAGGGTTTCGTGATAATCGATCGTCAGGGAATGAAGAACGAGATCAACCAGCGTAGGATTTTGCGAGCGCGTCAGCGATTCCGAACATCCGGCACAGTCTTGAAATTCCAGCCAGATAACCGGCAGCAGGGAGTTGGCCTGGAGAGCCGCCTGGATTTTCGTTACGCCGGAATATTCAAGGCCCAGTGTCGCAGCCAGAATAGCACTGAGTTTTAGAAAGCCGCGCCGCGTGATCCCTTGCCGTGTCCAGGATTCGTAGATAGTGTCTCTGGCAGGCATGGATGCGCGCTCCTTATTTTGGATTTTAGCTGCAAGAAATATTCTCTTGTTCCAGAAAAGCGGTATAGGCTTTGACTGCGTCCTCGCCGCTCAACAAGACGCTTTTCGCCGTATCCCAATCGTCCACTTCCAACTCGGCTACCCAACCCGCGCCGTAAGGATCACTAACCAGCAGCGCCGGGTTATCGGCCAGGGCCTCGTTGACAGCCACCAGGGTACCGGTGACCGGGCAGGGAACCGGCCCGATATATTTGCTGCTCTCGGCGGTGGCGACGCTCTTGCCCGCTTCGACCACCTTGCCAATATACTTTTTGCGGGGAGTCAGCGCTGTGATGTTGCCGACCAGCTTGCTAACAACCGCCGTCACGCCGAGGCGCACTTTTTTTCCATCGGTAGGCTTGAGCCACACGTGCTTCTCGACAAAATAATAGAGATCATCGGGGAACACGCAGCCCCTTACGTTGGCCATTGGGAGTCCTCCTCCGGCTAGAAAGTCAAGACTTTCGCGTCTTCAGCCATGTCCCACATGCTAGCCCCGCCCACGATCTCGATCCCATCGATTAGATCGCCGGGTTCCATATCGTTCAACTCAAGCGACGAGGAACAGCATACAAACCGGACACCCGCCTCCAACGCATCCTGCAAAAACTTGCTCACCGGTTCGCCGCCTTCTTTAGGAACAACCGTTTCGGCTACGCCCTTTTTGAGCAGTCCGGTGCCGTCAATGGTAAAAAACATCGTCACGGTGTAGTCCATCGCAGCGCCGAGGGTGGCAAAGAAAAAAGGCGTTGCACAGCGCCGGGGCGTGCCGGGACCACTGGTCATAACAATGAGAATATTATCCATGTACCACTCCTTATCTCTACATAAACAGGGTGATGTCTGCATCCGCCGCATATTCAAGAAACGTAGCGGCTCCGCCCACTTCGATTCCATCGATCAGGTCTTCGCGTTTGATCTTCATGACTTCCAGCGTCATCTGGCAGGCAATCAACCGTACACCGAATTCCACACAGGCATCGAGCAGTTCGGCAATCGTGGCCGTTCCGGCCTGTTTCATCCAGCTTTTCATCATCATGGTTGCCATAGCGGTCATACCGGGCATCGCGCTCACTACGTTGGGGATCGACATCGGCATGGCGGGATTGCCGACCGGCGAGACTTTGAGCTTGCGGTATTTCTTCTTGTTGATGATATTCAGGCCATAGAACGTGAAAAATATAGCGACTTCCATATCCATCGCTACAGCGGTCGAGGCGATGATCAACGGCGGGTACGCTCCGTCGAGCGTACCTTGACTGGCAATCAATGCAACACGTTTGGGATGTTCTTCGGCCATTGTCGTCATTCCTTTGGTGGCACGCCGTGTTTCCTCGCGGCAGCCATCGGGGGCCTGCCGCCGGATAAGCGGTCGTTCGGCGTAGCTCAGGCTTTTTTGATGAAGAAAATGTGCTTGTTACCTTCTTGCTGATATTCCAGCACCGTGTGGCCTGTCTTTTTGGACCAGGCGTCCATGTCGGGCTTGGAACCGGGATCGGTGGCGATCATCTTCAGGACCTGGCCCGAAGACAGCTTATCAATCGCCTTCTTAGTCTTGAGAATGGGCATGGGACAGCTCAGCCCGCTGCAATCGAGGACTTCATCGGGGGTTAATAGCTATCTAAATCTCTCCATTTCACCAAACCGGTACGGAAGGGTGGCAGCCGGTGGGCTGCCGCAGGTTCAGGGGCGGAAAGCAGTCTGGTCGGAGGAGCCGCGCAAGCCGCAGGTTCAGCCGGGCACAACTCACACCTAAGGACTGGTACGCTCCCCCACACGAAAACAAAAATAGCCCAAAGCGACAGGGCTAATGGCGTGTGTGGAAAGTCCGATCTGGGTACAGCGTGAAAGAGGGGAATTCTTTCCGAGACATACGCCATTATAACTAAACGAAATAGATAACACAAACATCTATCATCATCCATCATAATCGATCGGCATTCAACATACAAATGTCACCGAAAAGGTATGCTCTAATACATGATTTGAAGGTCAGAAATCAATGGGCAGTGGCGGATTCGATGAAAGCGTGGCGTGATGGCCCTGGGTGAAACCGCGTCCTCCGGGGTAACCAGCGTTGGCGGACAGCATCGCCGGACAGGAATATTCACCTTGCTAGATTATAATCAACGGCGACAGCCTACGCCCAAATCACCCGATCTTTTGCGGTTGCCGCCGGCAGACAGGCCGGTACTGTTCAGAAGTGCCCTCTCGAAAGCAGGGGTGAGATCAGGCAGAAAACCAGGCAGCAGCCAACTGCTGACGGCTCACGGGCTGGCCCAGCGGTTTGCAGCCACGATCCGCCACAGCATTAATCTGTATCTATTTGGTCATGCGAAGAATAAACACATGGTGAATAATGGGCTGTACGGAGAGGCGATTCGATACGCGGTCAGACTGTGCCGCGTTCGATGACCGTTAAGGGCATATCCCATTCCCATGCGTTTGGGTCGGGCGTGCCGTCTTGCAGCCAGTTGATGAGGGTACGTGCGCCCCACTGCCCGCTTTCAGATAACGGCTGGTGGATGGTCGTCAGGTTGACATAATGGGCAGTCTGGATATCGTCAAACCCGATCACCGCCACGTCATCTGGCACGCGCAAACCGAGGCTGTGCGCCGCATCCAGCACGCCCAGCGCCAACGTATCACACGAGGCAAAGAGCGCCGTCGGGCGTTTGGGCAGGCTCAGAATGTGCACCGCGTTGGTGTGGGCCGATTCCAGGGAATGCTCCCCAAACCGGTACCAGTCCGGGTTAAACGGCAGTCCGGCTTTTTCCAGGGCTTGTTGGCAGCCTTCCAGGCGCTGGTAGGCACTGGTAAAGCCAAACGTATCGTTCCGCAAATCCCCGATGAAACCGATGGCCTGATGCCCCCGCCGGATCAGGTATTCAGCCGCCAACCGCCCTCCGGCGACATTATCGATCTTGTTATGCGGGTACAGCACGCTGGTTTCGCTGTCGATCACCACAATCGGGATGTCCGGATTGGCGCGGCGCACATCACTTTCAGGAAAGTGCAGCGTCATCACCAGCAGCCCATCGACGCGATCCTGCCGCACCATCAGCCGCAGGTGGTCCAACAACTGGCGCGGGCCGCGAATGCTGTACATCACCAGGCGGTCGGCGAATTCGTCCATCACGGTCTGGACACCTGCCAGCCGTTCGATAAACGATGGAAACGTAAAAAACGGCACGGCAGCACCGATCGTGAAGGTCGGGCCGCTGAACGCCGGACGCGGGATGTTGGTCGGGCGGTAGCCTAACGCCTCAACAGCCGCGAGCACTTTTTCGCGTGTGTGATCGCTGACACGAATGCTGCCATTTAGCACCCGTGACACGGTGCTCATCCCGACTCCGGCACGATCCGCCACATCTTTTAGCGTCGGCGACGGCATAGTTGCCCCCATTCGTCAGCGTAGAGCCAGGAGATGGCTGCGGGAACAGCCTTCCCTACGAATCACCCCGCAAATTCATTTTGGTAGGGGTGCTGCTTGCTGCCCCCGGCAGTCTGCGGATCGGCTGTAAGGAACTTGTCCGTGTACAGGGCGGCGGGGCGCGTCCCGCGCAGTAAGATGTATCGCTGTTTGACGATTTTGACAAGCATGTCATCACGCCGCATCGGGTCAGCGGTTACGCATCTGACCGGCCAACCCGAACATAATGTGCTACTGAGTCATGGCGACTGAACTTGCGGGCGTGGTGTAGCGCCTTGCGCAAGCTGAGCTTGCGCAGCAGGTATCCGTACAGCACGAGGGGCAGTCCCGGCAGACTCACCTGGCGGAAACCGCGCTGCTCAAACATGCGCTTGACGACCGGGTTTTTTGTCACCCCATACAGATTACGCGCCGGGTGCTGGGCATCCATGACCGTGTCAAACATCAGCCACCCGATACCCTGCCCGCGATACGCTACCGCCGTGTAAACCGGCCCGATCTCAGCCCACCAATCGTTGATCGTAATCCACGCGCCAAACCCGGCGAGCACGTCGCCCGCGTAACAAAAACGGATCGTACCGGCACGGGCCAGACTCTGCACTTCGTCAGGCGTGATCTCGCCAATAAAGGGGGAATGCTGCACTTCACCCAGCAGGGCGCGCAGGTCAGCATCCGAGCGGGGATGCACGGTGATCTCAAACGCGTCGGCAGGGGCGTTCATGGGTGTCATCGACCTTCATGTTTGCCAGCATGGCAGGGATATTCACCAGCCGGTACCCTTCGGCATAATCGACGCCGGTAAATGCGCCCCACAGCTTGGTGATCAGTTTTTCGAGGAAGGGGAAGATGATTCCGTTCAGCCCGGCCTGCGTGGTATGGCAGGCCAGCGCTTCGAGCTTCACACGCCGCACGCCGGTTACATCCACAAACACATTCGGGATCAGAGTCGACGTGACCAGATAATCCAACGCAGGCCTCGGCTGAACAGTACGGACGTAACAGGCAATGGCCTGGCGGACGATCTCGGCTGCTGCCATGTGGTCCGGGTGCGGATACGGATTCGCGCGCGGGTAAAACTCAAACGATACGACGAGATCGGGCCGGTGATGCTCGAACAGCTCCAATACTTTGGCAACGGCTGCCGGACTGCACGCCACGCCCCGGTCCAAGAAACCCATGTAGACGATCTCCGTGATGCCTAACAGCCGGGCCGCCTCGGCAGATTCGGAGAGCCGCACGCGCACGTAGTCCGTCTTATTCATGCCAGCATACTGCTGGCTCCACACGCCTTTGTCGCCACCGGCAAATACCACCGAGATCACGCCCACATCGAGTTCCCTCACCAGCCCGCCGGCAAACGCTTCCAGATCGTCGGGATGCGGTGCGAGCACGATGGGCCGCCGATATTTGGACAGGTCCAACCGGCTGCCCGGCACAGCAGGGTTCCAGCTTGGCTCCAGCTCCGGCGGCGAGAGATCACGGGGTGGGGCCGGTGTGTCTTCCTCCGGCGATTCCACCGGCACCGCCGGAACGTGTGAGGGCAAGGTATGCGCCTGGGTTTCGCTGGCTTCAATTGTCTCGCTGATACGCCACGCGTTAAGGATGTGAATCCCGCCGATCACCAGCACATAAACGCCCAATAGTTTTTCAAAGGCGTGTTGATCGCTGAACGGGCTAGAGAGCAGCACGACCCCGGCCACGAACGATACCACCGCGCCCAACAGCAGCAGGCGCTGATGCCGGGCACGCATCGGCGCTTCGACAAAAATCGTAACATCCAGCGCCGCCCGAAAAACCAGCATAACCCCAAAGATAAACGCCGTCACGCCGAGCGTCAGGGTATCACTTGCGAGAGCAAGCACGCCCACCACCAGCCCGATGACCCCGCTCGCCAGGGCCTGCGGCCAGAGATGCCGGGTACGCCGCCCAGCCACAATCGGCACAATCTGCACGGCGCTGTTCCCGATCAGCCAGGCGGCGAACAGCATGACCAGCACGTCCGCTGTGAACTGCGGGGCGAGCCACGCTGCCAGGCCTAGCCCAATATTGACCACGCCACGCAGGGCAAAATACCACGCTTTGGTTGTGTACTGCTCGCTTAGCTCAAAAAAGTACATGGCTGTCCGTACCGGTCATGGCCGGTTGTCTGCGTCCTGATCCTGGCCTGGCTGGTGCTCGCGCTGATCGGCTTCCAGGCGGCGGCGCGCCATCTGAATCCAGGTGCGCTGCATGTTCAGCTCCATCAGCGTGACTTCGTGGATTAACTGCTGGTGCAACGACGATCCCTTGAGCAGCGCTTCGTGAAACACCCGGCGCGGCGCGTCATACGCTTCGGTCAGCCGCTCGTAGGTATCCAGCCAGGTGAGCACTTCGTCACGCGAGAGGCGTTTTTCCATGAACAGGAACTTGATCAACACGATATCGCGTTCGTCCAACACTTCGCTCCAGGGTAACTGCGCGCGCAGCCACGTGTCGAGTAGCTGCTCGCCCAGCGGTGTCAGCCGGTACATTTTGCGCGGGCGTGTTTCGTAGATCATCTCTAGCTCGCCTTCAATACAGTTCAGCTTCTCCAACCGTTTCAGCACGGGATAGATCGAGCCAGGGCTGGCGCTCCAACGGTGGGTACCGGTTTCGAGCGTGCTGATAATGCTGTACCCGGACTGCGGCGCTTCACCAATCAGACCGAGCACGATGTGTTCCAGGGTCGTCAGGCTGCGGTCCAGTTCAAAATCCATGAGCATACTCGTTTCAACTCCGCCTACCAGAAACATATTACGTTACGTAACCTCATCTTACGTGATTCTGGTGCGTTACGCAATGTTCACCGGGGTTGATTTTTATGATCTTTATACAGCAGGCCGCTTGATTCGACTCAAAAAGCATGATAATCTAATTACGAAACGTAATACTACACGCGGTAACATTACCCTTCGTATGGTACGCGCAGGAGGAGCGGGTATGAGTCACATTGTGTTACGCGACGTTCGAAAGACGTACCGGATGGGCGCGAGCGTGATCACAGCCCTGGACGGAGTCTCGGTCGAGATCGAGGCTGGAGAGTTTGTCGTGGTGTTGGGTCCCAGCGGCAGTGGCAAAACGACGCTGTTGAACATCCTCGGCGGGTTGGAATCGGCGGACAGCGGCGAGGTGCTGGTCGGCGGCGAATCGGTTGGCACGCTGCCGGAGCGAAAGCTCACCGGGTATCGCCGCAGGAAGGTTGGGTTTGTCTTTCAATTCTTCAACTTGCTGCCAACTCTATCCGCGCTGGAAAATGTCACACTGTCGGCGGAGATGGGTAACGGGCGAGGTCACGAGCCCGCCGAGATGCTGGCCCGCGTGGGCCTGGGCGAGCGCACGCACCACTATCCCGGCCAGCTTTCGGGCGGGGAACAGCAGCGTGTGGCGGTGGCGCGAGCGCTGGCGAAAAACCCCGCGCTGGTGCTGGCGGACGAACCCACCGGCAGCCTGGATGTGGACACCGGGATCGACGTGCTACGCGCGATGCGTGCCCTGAACCGTGAAACGCGCCAGACGTTTGTCGTGGTGACGCATAACTCGGCTATTGCGGGCATTGCCGACCGCGTGATCCGCCTGGGCAGCGGCAGAGTCCAACACGTGATCACCAACCCGACCCCGTTCGAGCCAGACGAGATCGAATGGTAGGTGCGGCATGTCGAAAAGTCTGCGGCGCAAAGTGATCGGTGATTTGCGGGCCAACCGGGGGCAATTCCTCGCGGTGTGGCTGGTGGTGACGCTGGGCACGACGTTTTACGGGGCCATGTACCCGGCGGGTGTGAACATGCTCAACTCGTTTTATCGCACCTACGACCAGTTGAATTACATGAATTTTCAGGTCCAGCGCGAGTCCTTTGCCCCGGACGTGATCGCAGCGACCAGGGACATTCCCGGCGTGGAGCACGTCGAGGGCCGCCTGGTGGTCGAAAGCGGCTGGCAGGCCGATCCCACACACGAGTACCTGATCACGCTGCGGCTGATCTCGGTGCCGGATGACCGCCCGCCGGATGTGAACCGTTCGGAGATCGAGCAGGGGCACCCCCTCCAGGCGGCGAATGACGTGCTGGTGCTCAAATCCTTTGCCGAGCATCACGGCATCGCGCCGGGCGATACGCTGGCAGTTTCGATCAAAGGCACGCTGCACGATCTGCGCGTCGCCGGGCTGGTGTTCAACCCGGAATACCTCGTCGCCGGGCGCAGCCCGACATCGCCGTTCCCGTCACCCTCGACGTTTGGCGTCGCGTGGATGCGTTATTCCGAGCTGGCGGCGCTGGCCGGGCGCGAGGGGATAATCAACGATCTGGCGATCCACCTGGAAGGCCGTTCCGCCGACGACCACAGCGCCCAGGAAGACGCCGTGCGCAGCGCGCTGGGCAGGTTGTTCCCGCCTGAATCCGGCGCGAGTATATTCTCGCGCATCCAGACGGCCAGCGGCGGCGTGGTCGATGCCAACATCAACGGAAATTTCCCGATCATGATCTTTTTCTCCGGCGTGTTCCTGGCCGGTTCCACCGTGATCACGGGTATTTTGCTGGCGCGGCTGGTCGAATCGGAGCGGCAGCGGATCGGTACGATGCGCGCCCTGGGAGTCACCCGGCGCGAATTGGTGCTGCACTACCTGACCTTTGGATTCATCATCGGGCTGACAGGTGGATTCGCCGGGAGCGTGTTGGGATACCTGAACTCGTTTTGGGTGATGGATACGTACCTCAACTATATTGCAGGTGGATCGCTGCCGGGTTTTGTGAACAGGCCGCAGCTTCCGTTTATTGCCCTGGGGTTTGGAATCGTGCTGGCCGGGTCTACGTTCGCGGGGGCCTACCCGGCCTGGGCGCAGTCGTCCACACCGCCGGGTATCGCGCTGCGCCCTGCCACGCCAAAAACGCCCAACGTCGTGAGTCGCGCCGGGCTGGGCTTTCTGCCGCTGCCGGTCCGCCAGGCGATCCGCAACCTGCTGCGCACGCCGGGCCGTTCGTTGAGCACGGCGCTGGGTGTGATGGCGGGCGCGCTGATGATCTTCGCGTGTTTCGCGCTGTGGGATACCATGCAGGAGACTTTCCGCGACTATTTCGCCATCAGCCAGTACGATCTACGCGTGGACCTGGGCACCGTCGCCGCGTGGGACACGCTCGAAGCGCAGGGGGCCGCGCTGGACGGCGTCGAAGCAGCGCAGGCGGCGCTGGCCGGACCGGTGACGATCTTGCAGACCGGCGGCGACCCATTCGAAACGACGATGATCGCGCTTGACGACCGCGATCCGTTTTTCAGACTGCGCACACTGGAAGGCGATCCCGCGCTATCAGTCACCGGCGCGGTGTGGATCGGTCATAACTTGCAGCGCGTGTTGGACCTGCATACCGGCGATGTCCTGACGCTGAGTTTCGCGGGACAGGTGCGCACGGTACGTGTTGCGGGCGTCGTGTCAAGTGCGTTGGGCAGCCCGGTATTTGTGCCACGCGCGCTGGCGGCGCAGTGGGTGCCGGGCGGGAACCTCCCCGCCAACATGCTTTTGCTGCGCGCTGCGCCAGGGCAGGCCGGGGCGATCCGTGACGCGGCGGCACGCCTGCCGGGCGCGGTCGGTGTGGAGGTTAGCCGCGAATTTAAGGCAGACACCGATTTTTATCTCGAATACTTCCGCATGGGCACGATCATTTTCGGCGTATTCGGCTACATCCTGACCCTGGCGCTGCTGTTCAACACGGTAAACGCCAACTTGCGCGAGCGCCGTGACGAACTAGCGATTCTGCGCGCGCTGGGATCGACCCGCCTGGAAATCGCGCTAACGGTCACCGTCGAGCTGGTGATCATGGTGCTGGTGGGAGTCGCGGTCGGCGTACCGTTGGGTCGGGCGATGGGTTTCTGGCTCAACCACACCTACGATACCGACTTTTTCGGGCAGGTGAACACGGTGCTGCTGCGCTCGTATGCAGTGGGCATCATCAGCCTGCTCGCCGTCGTGCTGCTGGCGGAACTGCCCGGCCTGCTCGCCGTTCAGCGCGCCGACCTGGGGCAGATCAGCAAATCGCAATCGTTCTGACTGCAATCCGAGCAAGCCGTGACAGAGTCTGCTGCGCCGTTATTCGTCCATGCCCAGCCAGCGATACGCCTCATCCGACATGGCGGCGTACAGATCGCGCAGCGAGTCCGCCAGCGCGCCCGGCGGATCGCCTAACCGGCGCAGCAGGGGCGGCGCATCCGGGCGGACCGGCGCGGAGCGGATCAGATTCACCGCCGATCCGGTCCAGAACGCGTCCAGGTCGGCATCCAGCGGCGGCGCATCCGGCGTTATGATGGCGTCCGGATCGCCGCTGACCGTCACGCTGCGGTAATTGCGCAGCCGCGAGAGCACCTGTTCGCGCGTGCGCCCGCGCAGGTGAAAGAGGGTGAACGGATCGGCGTCCAACTGCTCGGCCAGCAGGTAATACACCGCCGCCGCATGTTTGCAGGGATCGCCCCAGTCGTCCGGGCACGAGCACTCGAACACGATATCTTTCAGGCTGCGCGGAAAAAGCGACAGATCGACGCTCTGAAAGACGGCTTCGATGTCAGCGGGCATCTCACCCGCCAGCAGCTTGGCGGCATAGATCGCCTGTTCGGAGAGCGCGGTGAGCGCATCGTCCCATTCGTCGTCGCTGAAGGTCTGTAAATGCACGGCGGTGCGGTAGGCATACGAGCGCGATCCCTGCACGCGGGCGAACGTGATGCCGTGACTGATCTCGACGCTCAACACCGAGCCGTTGCGCGCGTACCGTTTGCCACGATCCAGCCGCCCGGTCACGCCCAATCGCTCCATCGCCTTGACCCACTGCTGGCCCCACCACTCCTGGCCAATGGGGCCGCGCCGGCTGATAGCGCGCACCGGGCTGCCTAAGATGATCGCTTCAGGCGGCGTCGCGTAGTCGCTGAGCGTATAATCGTCGAATTCCTCGCCGTCGTCTTCGTCATCATAACGATACCACCAGCTCATGATCCCACCTCCGTTGCATCCCGGCGCAGTGATACCAGGTCACGCAGTTCAGCAGTGCTCATCTCGGAGAGCCAGCTTTCACCCGCCCCGATAATCGAATCCGCCAGTGCCTGTTTGTGCTCGATCAACTCGTCGATGCGTTCTTCCAGCGTGCCGAGGCAGATGAACTTGTGCACCTGCACGTTTTTGGTCTGGCCGATGCGGAAGGCGCGGTCGGTGGCCTGGTTTTCGACGGCGGGGTTATACCAGCGGTCGAAATGGAACACATGATTCGCCTGGGTCAGGTTCAGGCCGGTGCCGCCCGCCTTCAGCGAGAGCACGAATACACCCGGCCCGCGCGGGGCCTGGAACTGGCGGATCATATCCTGGCGCTTGGCGGAGGGCGTGCCGCCGTGCAAGAACAGCACTTCGTCCACAAACCACTCGCGCAGATACGCTTGCAGGTGCGCGCCCATCTCGGCGTACTGGGTAAAAATCAGGGCGCGGTCACCGTTGCTAAAGACCTCCTCAAGCATTTCGGTCAGGCGGTCCAGCTTGCCGCTGCGGCCCCTGAGCGCGTCCACGCCGAGCGCCTCGCCTTCCTTGAGAAAGTGCGCCGGATGGTTGCAGACCTGTTTGAGGCGGGTCAACATGCGCAAAATGCTGCCGCGCCGCTGCAAATCGTCTTCCGCCTCCTCGACAGCGTCCAATTCATCCCGGACGGCGGCTTCGTACAACGTGGCCTGCTCCGGCGTCAGGCTGCAATAGACCTTGTTCTCGAACTTTTCCGGCAGATCGCTGATCACGTTGGGATCGGTTTTGAGGCGGCGCAGGATAAACGGCGTGGTAAGCTGTTTGAGCGCCGCCGCAGCCTGTTGATCGCCGTAGCGCTCGACCGGCAGGCTGAACTGCTCGCGGAACGTCTGGCGCGCGCCCAGGTAACCAGGGTTCAAAAACTGGAAAATCGACCACAGTTCGCTCAGCCGGTTCTCGACGGGCGTACCGGTCAGCGCCAGGCGCAGATCGGCGTGTATGGCACGCGCCGCCTGCGCCTGCTTGGTCGATGGATTCTTGATGTTTTGCGCCTCGTCCAGGGTGACGCTGGACCACTGCACCTGCTCAAACGTCGCGCGATCCCGGCTGAGCAGCGCGTAACTGGTCAGCACGACATCGACATCCGCGACGTGTTTGGCGAACGCTTCATCCTGCAAACGTTCCGGCCCCTGGTGGACCGCCACTTTCAACGATGGGGCAAAACGGCTCAGTTCGTGCCGCCAGTTGCCGACCACCGAGGTCGGACATACGAGCAACGCCGGGCTGTCTACGCCAAGCTGCTCGCGCTCGTACAGCCAGAGGGTGATCGTTTGCAGAGTCTTGCCCAGGCCCATGTCGTCGGCCAGGCAGGCACCCAGGCCCATCTGCCGCATCTGGGCCAGCCAGCCAAACCCGCGCGTCTGGTAGGGGCGCAGCGTCGCGCGCAGGCTGCCAGGGATGGACGGGGCATCCCCCTGATCCGGGTTGCGCAGGCGCTCGAATACGTCGTTCAGCCAGCCTTCGATAGCGGCCCCCTCGACTTCCAGCCCTTCCGGTGCGTCAAGTCCGTCGGTCCCGGCGCTGAGCTTAAGCGCATCCAGCAACCCGATCTCTCCTTCGGCGGTCTGCGCATCAAAGAACCTGAGCGCGGCGTCGATCTGTTCGGGGTCCAACGCGACCCATTCGCCGCGAAACCGCACCAGCGGCTGTTTGAGCGCGACCAACTGCTCGAACTCCTTGCGGCTGATACGCTCGCCGCCCAGGGACATTTCCCACTGGTAGCGCACCAGTGCATCCCGCGTCAGGAATCCGGTCGGTTCTTCGGCCTGCCCGGTCAGGCGTGCTTTTGCCCGCAGCCGGGCGGTGCGTTTCGCCCACCAGTTCGGCACCAGCACGCCGAATTGACTCTGTTCGAGCAGCGGAGCGGCATCGACCAGGAACCGGTAGGCTTCGTCGCGCGTCAGATTCACACCGATCGGGCTAGGCTGGCGCAAGCTGCGCTCGACCGGTGGGAAAAAGCGTGATGCCAGCCCCAACGCCGCCAGCAGCTTTTCCTGCGGCTGGTCAAACCGCCGCTCCAGATAGGTTAATGTGCTGCCGGTCGATGACCACACCGTTCTGGCTTCGACCAACAGGCTCGGATCGTCGGTGGCTTGCAGCAGGTAATGCAGCGGCCACGTCTCGCCGTCGCCGTCCGGCTCATCCAGCCGGAAACAAACGCGAAACGCCCCTAATCCCGCGCCACCCAGGCCATCTTGCCAGCGCTGCCACGCCTCGTATAGTTTCTGATTTTCAGCCGCCGGACCTTCCAGGACGCGCGTGTCGTTGACCAACGCCTTCAACCACGCCGTGCGCGGCGCGTGCTTGCGCGGGGCGCGGGTCGTTTCGCGGATAAACGCGTCAAGCGCCGCCTGCAAAAAATCGTCGAGCAGCGCCCGCGGATCCAGGGCGGCGGCAGGATCAGCCACCATCGCACGGCACAGCGGCGGCATGTTGGCGGCCAGTTGTTCGACCAGGTCGGCATCGGGGACCGGCTGCCAATAGGCCAGGTAACGGCTGGCCTGCCGGTCCAGGGCGGGGACGTAGCGCTGCTCGACCAGACACGTCATCACCAACAGCGCGGCCTGCTGCCAGAAAACCAGATCGCTGCCCAGGACAAACCCGGCCTGCCGTTCGTGTGGCAGCGGAAGCTGGATCATGAGATCGAGTAGATCGGTGGGCGGGAGTGTGACCGCCGCCACTTCCCATGCCATCAGCGCCGGATCAGCGGCCTGGGAATCCATGCCCACAGCTCGCGCTTCGGGTGAGGGCTGAACGTGCTTGCCGGTGCCAGGCAGTTGCAGAATGACGTCCTGCCCATCCGGCTTGCTGTTGGTCGTGAAGTGGTCCAGATAGCGCAGCCAGTCCGCGATGGATAACGCGAACGGATGCGGGGCGGTTGGGCCGCGCCGCCCCTTACGACGGTATGGTTCGGCGCTGGTGTCCTCACCCCACAACGCAAATAGATGTGAATCCGGCAGCCAGGTGCCGTGTAAAATATGCATCGTTGTCGATCCGTTTGCACTTTCGAAGGTCGAGCATGGCTATCGATCCAACCTCATTCTGTGGTGAAATGCAAAAAACGGCGCGGAATGGCTGCTGTGCAGTCACCCGCCTGCGAGCAGCGTAGCGGTGTTGGGCTGCCTGATAGCTCACGCTCAAGGTTTCGGGGAATGCGGATTCTATTAACCATCCGTTTTTGGCGGCACGGCCTGCAAAATGCTATATTCACGCGCATTGCAAGCGCGTGCAATGCGCGCTATGGGCAGCGAAGATGAGATAACAGCCCAGCGCTGAAAGTCTCCATTTTTCTGGCCTACCTTTTTGTCCCACGGTTTCTGAAACGGAACAATGACTCGATCCGGAGCGGGTGGGGTCCAGGTTTCTTTCTCGCTTTTCGACCGCTTGAAGCCCTCGCACCAGCCGCTGGTTGCCTTCGTTCCAGAAGTATTTCAGACGCATCATAGTTGGCCTTTGGGGAAGTCGAACAGTTTGACCAGGATTTCGAACGAGGATTATACTACCTGCACCCTAAATCTTCCTTGGATGACCAGAGTAGCCGGGACAGGAGTTCGTCCTGGATCTGCTACCCGTCGTTCTCAAGATATTCGTATCAGACGTTTCCTCGTGAGCGAAGAAAGTGCAGTCGATGCAGGCGCATTCGTAACTGCCTGCCGCGTCGTACGACTAATCGGTGGATGAAGAGGAGAATTCTATGGCGATCATTACCCCAGAGCGTTACCTATTGGCGCTCCGCAAAACACCGGTCGTGTTAAATGCGCTCTTGAAAGGAGTATCCCAGGAGCAGGCCCAGCAGCTCACCGATGGGCCAGGCGGGTGGAATGTGCTTGAAACGATGTGCCACATTCGCGACTCCGCTGATATTACCCTCACGCGCGTCCAGCGCATCCTGGCCGAAGACCAGCCGCTCCTGCCGAACTTTGATCCCCAGGAGGGCGCTCAGCGCCGGAATTACAAGCGCCAGAACCTGGCAGCTGAATTTGAGGCTTACCTGGGCCAGCGTAAGGCGTTGATGGAACTACTCGCCGGCGTATCGGAGGAACAGTGGCAGCGCCGGGGGACGCACTCGGCCTATGGCAGCATCACGCTGCTGGAACTGATGGTCTTCACGACCTGGCACGATCTGAACCATATCGAGCAAGTCGCCCGCATTCTGAAGCTCTCCGAGGCTCTGCTCTAAGCACGGACAACTTGAAAAACACGGGATGGGGTTGTGCTGGCCGAAATGCACATCCGTTCGAAAAACATAGTGTTACATCGTCGAAATCGTTGGGACAAAAACCCTCTGAAAATCAAGAAATGCGCCTGGCATCTCACGATATCTCCATCGGATACCGTTGAAAAAACCCGCAATGGAGCGAATGTGGTTTTTTCCGATGAGAATCGGAACCGCACAGTCCACTGTACGCGGGTGATAACGCGAACCAGGCCAGACAGGGGTGGTGTTGGGTATGGTTTTCATTGAGAGGGTAAAGCTGATCATACGTCAAGGCGTGCCCCTGCTCACACATCGCACCTGATCCTTGCCGCAGGCAGACCGGCATTGGCTCAATCTTGGCGAATGATGGCGCTGCCACTCTCATTGGATTCATCCGCATCAGTCGCTACGTGATACCCACACCTTCGCAGAAGGTTACCTGCCCGGAACATCTCTCATTTGACAGGAATACAAGGCAACGTGCCATTCAGCGCACGTTTTATTGCCATTATTCAGTATGCTTACGCTAGCGGGCAACTTAAGATGTAGCCGTACTATTCTGTATTAAAACAACGTTTACTCGGCTTTTTAAAGCCACTACCTCTGGTAGTGGTGCAGTTAATCGGTTCTACCAGTGTATTCACATGGAGCTGAACCGAAGACGTTTGTCTGGTCATGATGTTTGATGACCCTCGCGGGCAGTTCCTGCTCTCCGCAGTGTTCCTGCCTTGACTAAGAAGCCACCGCTTCTAGCGGTGGAGCTTCACTTTTTTCGTTTTTTTGCGAGTTTTGGAGCAGACTTCTCAAGAAAGCCCGATTCTCTGTATCGGCGCTGGTGCTTTGACGAGAACATCGATGACGTATCGCCAGGGGCCTTTTTCTCAATCCTTCAATTTAGAGAGTACAAGCAAAGCATTTCACACCCCAGGAGTATTTTCGATGTCCGTGCGCGAGTCAAAACTGGCCTTATTCTTTTTGATCGTCTGCTTGATCGTGATTGCCAACCCCGGATTTTTGCCACAAGACGTTTGGGCCGATACCAGCCACCAATCAAATGCACCTGCCAACCTGATGGCCAAAGCGATATCGCCTTCACAAATCGATCTCACATGGGGTGATACCGTCGAAGGGGAAACCACGTACCGTGTCGAACGTGCGACGTCGATAGATAGTGATTGGATCGAGGTGGCGGCCCTGAAGCCAGACTCGACGGCCTATTCTGACCGTCACGTTGCATGTGAAACGACCTACTATTACCGCGTGCGTGCGGCATTCGACGTGGCGCATTTTTCTGATTACTCCAATACGGCCAGCGCTACAACCACAGGCTGCCTGACCGCCGAACGGCAACCGACGCGCACCAGCGGCCCGAAGCCGCGCATTGACACGCTCAGCAGCCAACTCGAAGAGATTTACCAGGCATGGCTGGCAGCACCCGATCAAACTATGGGCATGGCGGCAGGCGCTGGCCTGCAAATGGACAATGATCAGATCAAAATTATGGTCATCGCGCTGGACGAAGCCGCCGCAGTCGCGATTCGGGATCAGTTGCCAGGGCTTGGGGGGCGAGTCGTGGCGCATTACAGCATCTGGACGGATGCCTGGATTCCTGTGACAGCCCTACCGCAAGTCGCCGCGTTAGAAGGTGTCAGCCTGGTGCAGCCGCCTATCGCCGTCTTTCCGGTCGATGTTGAGCCACAAGCGGCTGCCTCAGCGTTCCGTGCCGGGTCGTATGTCACAGAGGGTGTCACCGCGTCGAATGCTGATACGCTGCACACGTTGGGCATCGACGGGACCGGTGTAAACATAGCCATTTTGGACTATTTCCAGTACTACACATTGGCCCAGGCCATTGACGAGCTGCCCGCCGACCTGGATATATACGGGACCCTCGACCTCTCAAGCCGACACGGGACGGCGGTCGCGGAGATTATCTACGACATGGCTCCGGGTGCTCATTTGACGCTGGCGACACCCGGCAGCGCCACCGAAATGGCCGTCTATATCGTGAGTCTCGCACAAGCTGGCAACGACATCATTTCGTCGTCGATTGGTTGGTATAATGCCGAAGCGGGTGACGGCAGTGGACCCGTCTCACATGCCATCACAGCGGCTCGCAGCATGGGTACGCTGTATGTGCAGGCGGCAGGCAATCAAGCCCAATATCATTGGGACGGCCAATTCAGCGATACGTTAGGCGATACTGTCCACGAGTGGCAGCCTGGTGCAGAATTTAACATCCTGAATGGGGGCAACCCGATTCCTTATGGCTGGCCGATCATTCTTAACCTTCGCTGGAATGAATGGCCCACCACTGACCAGGATTATGACCTTTACCTGATGCAGCAAGCCGGTTCGACGTGGGCCCCGGTAGCTCATTCGACCACACGGCAAAATGGCGTCCAGCCGCCCACCGAAACGATCTACTATGTAACATCTGATACGGATTATTATGCCGTCATGATCGAAGAATACAGCGCCGACGGTACCCAAACGCTTGACCTCATGGGCCATAATGTGCCGTATCTTCAATACAACGTGAGTGATCGGAGTTTGATCGATCCGGCAACCGGCCCTTATGCGTTTTCGGTGGCCGCGCTGGATGTCAATGCTCCCTATATCCTTGAGGACTATAGTTCCTGGGGTCCCACGCATGGTCCCGGCGGCATAACGAGTGGCGGCTTGAACGAACCCCGTATCGCTGGGTTTGCGAATGTCGATACCTGGGCTTACGCGCCAAATACGTTCAACGGCACTTCGTCCGCTGCGCCGCACGTAGCCGGTGCGGCAGCGTTGGTCATGGCCAGTTATCCCGTTTATACGCCGGATGACGTGGCGGCCTGGTTGGAAGCTCACGCGGTTGATATGGGCAGCGTGGGTTACGACTATCAATACGGGCAGGGGCGCTTGAACCTGTCGCTACCGGCCCCTCTGCTCAGCATCCCGGCCAACGGCAGCCATTCAGGCGCTTCGCCCACTTTGCAGTGGCAGGTCATCGCGCCGGTGACGTCGTACCAGATTCAGATCAGTGAAAACACAGCTTTCAGCAGCCCGCTTGTCGATACCACGCTCACTGCAACAATGTACGCCCCGTCTACGCTTACACCTGGCACGATGTACTACTGGCGCGTGCGAATCGACGAAGGCGGGCTGCAAGGTGAATGGAGTGACACGTGGTCCTTTCAAACCGACGCTTCCATAGCCGGACCCACAAACCTCGCCGCGAGCGCCAGTGCATCGCAGATCGATCTGACCTGGACCGACTCCGTCAGTGGAGAAAGTGCTTTCCATATCGAGCGGTCAGTGGACGCAGGTGTGACATGGCATGAGATCGGCTCAGTGGCCGCCAGCTCAACCGGTTACAGTGACACTGACAGCGTGTGCGGCGCGGCAATTCTGTATCGCGTGCGGGCGTATTTTTCCACAACCTCATCCTATTCCGACTACTCAAACGTGGCCGGCGCTACGCCGTATCCGTGCGCGCCAACCGGCCTGGTGGTCGAGGCGATTTCGAACTCCGCTATCGACCTGTTTTGGGCCGATCTCAATGATGATGAAACGGCATATCACGTGGAACGCTCTGACGATGGCGGATCGTCGTGGCTTGAAATCGCAGCAGTCGGGGCCAACGTAACGACGTACGGTGATACCGGGCTGGCCTGCAACACAGTCTACCAGTATCGCGTGCGTACCGAGCGTTATCCTGTCTTTTCAGATTATTCAGAGACAGCGACCAAGACCACGTTTGTTTGTTCATCAACCTTCGTTGTCACCAATACGTCAGGGTTTTCCAGCACGGAAGGATCGCTGACCTGGGCGATGACCCAGGCTGAGGGCAACAGGGTGCCCGATACCATCGTATTTGATCTGCCGTCCTACCCGGCGACGATTTACATTTCAATGTCTTATCTGCCCTACATCACCGAAGACCTGACGATCAACGGGCCGGGCGCAGATAACCTGACGGTCAGCGGGAACGGGTACTATTACCTGTTCACCGTCATGTCAGGGGCTAACGTCGTCATCGAAGGACTCAGCGTGAGCGATGCGCGCAGCCGGGAAGCAGCGGCCCTGTGGATTATCGATGACAGCCATGTGACACTGCGCGACTGCGCCTTCACCGGCCACGTGACCGTGTTGGCTGGCGGTGCCATCGAGGTAGTAGGCAACAGCACGCTCTCCGTAGACCGCTGTCTTTTTGCCAACAACAAATCGAGCACGGCAGGAGGCGCGATTGCGGTAACGTCACCAGGGGGCGTGTTGACGGTTACCAACAGCACGTTTTCCGGCAACCAGGTCCCGGGTAGTGGCGGCGCGATTTACAGTGACGGGGCCGTTACGATTACCCACACCACCATCACGGACAACGCCATCACGGATAGCACATCCGCTGGCGGCGGCATCGCCATCTCCGGCACGGGCAGCTTGACTCTGACGAACAGTCTTGTGGCAGGGAATACAGCCCCTGCCAGCTCCGAAATCGATGGTATCTACACCGAACAAGGCGTAAATATGATCGGCGGCGATCCGATGGTCGGCCCGCTGGCCGACAATGGCGGGACCACCCAGACGCATAAACCGCTTTTTGGCGGCACGGCCATTGATGCCGCAGACGACAGCTTTTGCCCGGCTATCGACCAGCGTGGCGAACCCCGCCCGATTGATGGCGATAACGATGGCACGCCTACGTGTGACATCGGCGCGGTCGAACATGAACAGACCAGCGGCGTGTTTCGTATCGATGACGTGACCCACCTGGAAGGTAGCGGGAGTGATACGGCCTACGTGTTCACCGTGACCGTGCTGGGAGTTGATACCGGGTCAGTTGATTACGCCACCGCCGATGGTACGGCAACTGCCGCAGGTGATGATTACACCCCGGTATCTGGTACGTTGACCTTTAGCGGCGGTGGCGCGACACAAACCATCACCGTCATGGTACGCGGCGACGGCGTGGCAGAAAAAGACGAACTGTTCTACGTGAATCTGTCGAATCCCACTAACGCAACGCTGGAAGACAGCCAGGGGATCGGGTTCATCACGAATGACGATGTGCTGATCGTCAATACGACGGACAATCTATACGATGGCACATGCGACGCGACGCATTGCAGCCTGAGCGAGGCCATTTCCACTGCGAATGCCAGCGCCGGCACGGCAGACTTGATCGATATGCGCGGTATCAGTGGTGTGATCGTGCTCGACAGCACGCTGCCAATCATCAACGACGATGTGGAAATCGTCGGGCCGGGGGCGGATGTGCTGGCAATCGATGGGCAAGGCCAACGCCGCATCTTTTATGTCAATGATTACAGGCAGGTTGTGATCGAAGGACTCACGCTGCAAAACGGCTATAGTACGCAGGGCGGCGCGCTTCAGATCGATTCCCATGCTGACGTAACGCTGCGCGACTGCGTCGTCACTGGCAACGGAGCGTACACGTACAGCGGCGGCGGGATAAACGTCGAATATTTCAGCACGCTGACCCTGGAACGCTGCCTGGTCATGAACAACTGGTCCGATGACAATGGCGGCGGAATCTATATGAACTCCCCCTCGGAGCTGAACGTTTACAACAGCACCATTGTCGACAACACGGCCCAACATGCTGATGGCGGCGGCATTCATAGCTACGGGCAGGTATATGTCCAACACGGCACCATCGCCGGTAACAGTGCCGGCGACGAAGGCGGCGGGGTGTACGTAGGTTATGCCGACGACCTGACGCTGGTGAACAGCATCGTCACGGAAAACAGCGCCGCAGTCGGCGCCAACCTGACCGGTGTTTCCTATGTTGAGCTTGGCACTAATATAGTCGGCGGCGATCCGGTGCTTGGTCCGCTGCGTGACAATGGAGGGCCCACCTGGACACGCCTGCCGCTTTACGGCAGTCCGGCACTGGACACCGCTGACAACGCGTACTGCCTGCCGGTTGACCAGCGTGGCATGTCCCGCCCATTCGACGGGGATGACGATGGTCATTCGGTCTGTGATGTCGGCGCGGTGGAACGTGATGTGTTGGGGCCGATGTTCATCATCGATGACGTGACTCATCAGGAAGGCACCACGACCAACACGACTTACTGGTTCACCGTCACGCTGCAAGGCTTTGCAGGTGGTACGGTAACCGTTGATTATGCCACTGCTGATGGGACGGCGACGGTAGCAGACGGAGACTATCTTCCGACCTCTGGCGGGCTGGTATTTGCCGAAGGTGTGCTGACACGCACCATCCCGGTCACCGTGTTGGGCGACGCAACAGGCGAACTGAAC